>CAYXVB010000219.1:0-5261 GCA_964467785.1 uncultured Bacteriovoracaceae bacterium | reverse complement strand
CCCGCGCTCGCGATCCTCGGCAGGACGGCTGTGCGCCTTGGAAAGCGCCTCAAGAATGTGCAGCAGAACGTACTGTTTTCCGAGCGTGATCTCCCCGCCCTCGCGGGTACGGACGACGCAATGGCGGCTGTCAATGACGAGGTCCACTGCATCGTCGCTGAGCTTGTTCCTCTCCTCAATGACTTCGGAGCGGAGTAGCCCGAAGACCTCGTCATGCGCCGCCTTTTCGAGCAGGTCCAGGTACCAGTTGGCCTGGACGTAATTCCGCTGATAACGCGCCAAACGAGCTTGCCCGAGCAGGACATAAAGGTAGTAGTACCAATTGTGCGAGCTGAGGAAAGCGGCCTGCGCCCGCTGGTACCATTGCGACGCCGAGTCAAAGCGCTGATGATAGGAGTCGATCCCGGCTCGCAGCATGTAAACCATGCCCAGCACTGCCGGCATGGGCTTGTCGCCGTAAAGCTCGAGCAGCTTTTCGGAGATCCAGATCGCACGCCGGGGGAGCATTCGGCTCCACAACACCACGGCAATCATCACCCATCCGCGAGCGAGGGCCTCATCGGGAGAGATCCGGCTGAAGGAGGACGTTTCCGGACGCTCGCGCGCGATCCGGATATAGCGGTGAAAATACACCTGCGCCTCGCGATACTGTTTCTGCATTCGGGCGATGGCCCCCTTGCAGTACCAGGCGATCGCCGGGACCTCGTTGGGATAGCGCTGCATCAACTGGCCCAGCTCGTGGTCCCAGTGCGCGATGGCGGAGTTATCGAGCGATTCGCCCGCAATGCGCAGGAGGCCGGCGATCGCTTCCATCCGTGCGACGACTGATTCGCGCCGCCCACTCACATCGCCCCCTTCCACAGCCTCTTGAGCGCCTTGGCTGGCCAACTCAAGTGCCGCGAGGAAAGACTCGCGTGCCTCTCCCAGCTCGCATTTCTCGGAACGCAGGAGCGCAAGCTGCAGCCAGTCCTGAACCGAACGCTGAGCTTGCGGTACTTGCGGAGCTTTCGCAGTAGAATGCCCCACATGTGTCACCGGCATTGCCGAGAGCGTCACCTTGGCGGCCGTTTTGCGCTTTGCTTGAGTGCAAACCGAGCGAGCGCGCGACGCGATTTGCTTGACCGAATTTTTCGCCGTTGGTCCGGCGGAGCCGGTTCGGCCCACCGACAAAACTCCGCGTGAAGTCACCGGGGCCTGGCGCGATGTTGAATTCGCTGCTCCACGGGATGCACGCTGGGGAGGTTGGGAAGATTTAGACATACTCGCTCGGTCCGCAGCATGCTAGTCTATAGCGCGCAGGAGTCAACCATGGAATTGGGTTATCAAATTTGGTCCACCGCCCCTGCCTTGCCTCCCATGATCTTGCTCCATGGAATGGGTGGCACCGGTGCGCTTTGGCGCCCCATCGCCGCTTCGCTGGAATCCCATTATCGACTCATTGCGCCTGATCAGCGCGGCCACGGAGGCAGCCAGACGCCACAGACCTCCTATACTCCTCAGGACTTCGGACAGGACGTTTTGGACACCATGGCCATCACTCGGTCCCATCCCGCATGGATCGTCGGCCACTCCATGGGGGCGCGAACCGCCGCCGCCGCGGCTTGGCTCCGACCCACCTGGGTCAAAGGTATCGTCCTCATCGATATCGGTTTTTCGGGACCCGCCGGCGGTGGCATGGGCGACAACCTCTATCAATTTCTCTCAATCCTACCGCTCCAGTTCGGCTCCCGCACTGAGGCCCGCGACTTCATGAGCGCGCGCTGCCCCGATCCATCCATGGGACAGTACTTGATGGCAGTAGCTCGAATGCACGGAGACGGCTCCCTCACCTTTCCTTTTGACCGTGACGCACTGCTGCGAACTCTTGAAGGAGTCCGAGACTCCTCAATTCGACCCTGGCTCCGTGAGCTGGGGGCACGAGGGATGCCAGTGCTGGCACTGCGCGGCGGCGATAGCCGCGTCTGGTCCAAGGCAGATTTCGACGAAGAGCGTCGGCAGTTCGCCGATTATCCGTCAATCCGCTTCGAGGAAGTTCCTGGCACCGGCCACGGTCTCCCGTTCGAGAAGCGAAAAGAATTCGTCGAGCTCCTGCTCAAATGGACGGACTCGCCGGCCGGCTAGAGGCACGATCACCCCCAAGCCGCCGACGAATCATTTAAAGCAAAACCCCTACCTAGTCAGCCGGAGCCGTCCCCAACCACTTCCGGGTTGCGCTCGACCTTGGCCTTCTTGGTCACTTCCGCCATCGCGCCTTGGGCAAGCTCTCCGGCCTTACGCTGAGTGAGCTGCTCGAGGATCGAGGCGCGTTCGGCGTCGAACTTCGAAAGATCCGCATTCTGCGCGTCCAACACCAGGGCCACCAACGTCCCCTGGGCGACGGAGTACTTGCCTGCCTTGCCTCCATGAGCCGGGTTGATCGGAGACTTGGCGGCGAAGGCGTCCTTGAGGAGCGCCGCGACTTCGCCAACATTCGGGAGCGAGGACGACTGCGAGCTCACCCAATCGGACGTGACCACTTTGGCGCCAAGATTCTTGACGATCGCATTGACCTTGGCATCGCCCGCGGCGGACGCGCTCAGCGCGGCCTGCACCTCACCGGCCAGGTTTTCCTGGACCTTCTGGGCTTCGGCGAACTTGTCCGAGGACACCATCTCGCGCGCGAGCTGGTCCTTGACCTGGTCAAACGTCTTACCCTTGAACTCGCCCGCCTTACGAGCTTCGTATTGCGACTTGGCGAGATTCAGCTTGTTCGGATCAGCGAGCGCTTTGCTCACCTCGGCGGCCGTCACCGGTACCGCCTTCTTGGCGGCGTCCAGCGTGATCATTACGTACTTGATCTTGCGCTTTTCATTGCGCTTGATGAATTCGCGCCGCGCCTCTTCGTCGGTGACCTGCACCCGGTCGCGGAAATAATTCGACCACTCGGTGGCGAGCAGGTCCTCACGGACCGTGCGCTCAAAACTGCCCGCATGATAGCCGTTGGCATCGAGGACCTGCTTGTACGCCAGGACATCGAATTTGCCGTCCTTCTTAAAGGCCGGGACTTCGCGGATGGTATCACGCACCTGCTCGTCGCTGACGGTCAGGCCCATGCGATCGGCCTGCTGGAGACGAAGCCGCCGCTGCACCAGCTCGTTGAAAACCATATCCTTGAAGCGGAAGGCCTTGAGCTGGTCCTCGCTCACGTTACCGCCCATCATCTGTCGGAAATACTCCACCTGGCGGCCATAGGCCCGGTTAAACTCGGCCAGCGGGATGGCATCACCATTGACCGTGCCGGCCACCGCGCCCTCATGGATACCGCGGGTCGCTTTGGGGCGGATCAGATCGGAGAACACGAAAACGAAAGCAATGAATCCGATGATCCCGACCACTAGGACCCCGCCGAACTTATCCCGAATCCAACTCAGCATGCCGAACCGTTCCTTTCACGCTCGCGACCTTGTCGGCCGAATGCTCCACCGAAACTGTCGCTGAAATTTACCTTGAAATTCTGCGCGGGGGCCGTTGCAATGGGCCGCCGACATCGCTACATTAATGTTCACCGGAGGCAAAGCCAAGCAGGAACATGCTCAAGTACCTCAGGGAGTACAAATTTTACATCATCCTTTTCGGGTTCACGCTGATCCCGCTGGTGGCGATCGACACCTCCAGCCGGAGTCCGCGTCAGTACGCGTTCTACGACAAGGCGATCGTGTTCATCACGTCGCCGATCCAGAGCGCGATCAGTTTCACCCTTGAAAAGATTTCGTCCGCGTACAACAACTACGTGTACCTCTGGCACACGCGCCAGGAGAACCTCTCCCTGCTCGAGGAGAACCGCAAGCTTCTCTCGACCATCGCGAGCCTGCGGGAAACCCAGCAGGAAAACCTCAGGCTCCGCAAACTGCTCAACTTCGAGGAGCAATTCTCCCTCAAGACGATCGTGTCGCGGGTGATCGCCCGGGATATTTCCACCGAGTTTCGCGCCATTCGCATCAATCGCGGCTCCCGGGCCGGGATCGAGCGCAATATGGCAGTGGTCACGGCCGAGGGCATTGTCGGACGCGTGCTCCGGACCACCGAGGACACCGCGGACGTGGTCACGATCATGGACCTGCTTTCCGCTGTTGACGCGGTGGATGAGCGCTCTCGTGCCCGCGGGGTCATCGAAGGCCTGACCGACGACACGTGCCAGGTTCGTTTCACCAACCGCACCGACGACATCCAGCCAGGCGACATCTTCCTCTCTAGCGGCCTAGGTAGCATCTTCCCCAAGGGCATTCCCGTCGGGGTCGTCTCTAAGGTCAACAAGAAGCGCTTTGGCATCACTCAAGAAGTCGAGATCAAGCCCAGCGTAGACTTCTCCCGCCTTGAAGAGGTCTTGATCGTCACTCACTGGAATGGTCCCGCGTCGCTTGCGGTCCATGCGGATCGTCAGGACCGGACCGAGACGCTCCATGCGGATAAAAGGAAGTCGACCGAGTGACCCGGCTTTTGCTCCGCTTCCTGAACGCGCCGGTCCTGATCCTGATGAGCCTGGTCGGGATCGCCTTGCAGACGTCGCTCTTCTCGTTTTGGGTGCTGCCGGATTTCCAGCCCGATGTGGTCCTGCTCATGGTGGTCTGGTTCGCGCTGCGGCGCGATTTTCTTGAAGGCGGCATTCTGACCCTCCTTTTGGGCGGGATCTCTGAGAGCCACAGCGCCGCTCCGGCCGGGACCTTCCTCGTGACTTATATGGTCGTTTACCTGGCGGGCCGCCTCGCAAACCGCGTCCTGGTGATTCCAGACCTTCGCACCTATGGCTATGTCACGGTGGTCGCCGCTTTCCTGGCGCGCATCGCGACTAAACTCATGGTCTACCTCCTCGGCATCAGCGCCATCCATTGGCAGACGGAGATCCTGCTGGTCATCTCCTCGGCGGGCGTCAACGGGATGCTCTCGCCGGTCGTTTTCCGGTGGCTCAATCGCTTCGACTTCGTCACTTACAAGGGAGTTCGCCCCGACCAGATCCTCGACGAGCTCTCTGAAATCAACGAGCACAACGAGATCAGCGGTCATTACGAATTCAAGGGGCCGTCGGATCCGTCCGTCGACTGGCTCAACGACAGGACCCGCGCGAGATAAATAGAGATGGCATTCCTTGGGCAAGAAGAACAGATCAGAGAACTTCAGAACCGCTTTAAGTACCTCTACGC
Source organism: uncultured Bacteriovoracaceae bacterium (assembly GCA_964467785.1). Taxonomy (GTDB): domain Bacteria; phylum Bdellovibrionota; class UBA1018; order UBA1018; family UBA1018; genus CAYXVB01. Next base: position 84 of record CAYXVB010000219.1, on the reverse strand, counting down.
GGCGCTATTCATCGCGATGGGGCTACTGGTCTCGCGGCTGGTCTACCTGCAGATCCTCCAGGGCGACAAGATGCGGCAGTATTC
>CAYXVB010000218.1:0-5281 GCA_964467785.1 uncultured Bacteriovoracaceae bacterium | reverse complement strand
GGTTGCGTTTTTTATCTTAAGTTTAAATAATGTTTCGCGCGCACACATCGCAAAAGGAGTGAAAGGGGTCATGAAAAAATTCATGTTCATCGTCGTCGCGACCGCGTCCGCAGCAATCGCCGCCACCGGGATCGTGCACTTCCAGGCGATCGAAGCGGTACGGGAAACGTCGGCGCAAGCGGATGTCGCCCATCTTCGGCGGGAGGTCCTCGGAGACCTTACCGTTCAACTGGAGCGCTATCGAAGGATGAGCGGTGCATTCCGCAAGCTGGCGCCGGACGAGGTGTTATCCGTCAAAAACGCGCTCAGACGTTCCTTTCACGATGCATTGGAAAAGATAGACACCCAAGCATCGCCGCCGATTGACGCCAAACTCAATCATGAGGTGCGCAGCGCCGACCCGTTCGTCGCCGAGCTCCGCAAGGACTCCCTGCTCGTGGACGAGTTGCTCGTTCTCAGCCAGAAGCTCGAACCGCAGCTTTTCAGCAAGGACGCCTTCAGCAAAGAGGAGGTGCGTGCCCTCTATGAGACCCTCTCCGACAGTCTGTCGACTTTGCGCAAGACCGAGGGCATGCGCCTCCAGACCATGCGGACTGAAGCATTCAAAGGCGATACTCGTTCCCTCCAGCTTATCATTGGATGTGGAGCGATCACGCTGCTTCTGCTCCTCGTGGTCGCTGCCCGCAATCAGTTCGCCTATGTCATCCCATTGCGCAAGCTGCGGGCGTATGCGTCCAAGATCCGATTGGAGGCGCCGGAGCTGCAAAAAGGCGGAGCTTCCGAACCTTCATTCACTGGCATGCATGCCGAGATCCGGCAGTGCATCGATCAGCTCTCCGGTTTGGTCGAAGCGGCCCAGAAGGAAAGGCATCGCTTCATCAGTGACGTAGTGAGCGACCTCAAAACACCGCTCGCGATGCTCCAATCCGGCAGGTCTCTGCTGAACCCTGCGGGCGCGGGCAGTTCCAATGCGGATCCGCAACTGGAGGCTCAGGCTGCCGAGTCGGTCAAGCTGGGTTTGCTGGTTCTTTCGGGCGCGCTCGATGACCTCGGTGACGCGATGGAGATCGGCCGGATCGAAAGCCGCTTCCGTGAGAGCGTCATCGATCTTTCCGAGCTGATCTCGGGAGTCGCCCGCACACTGAACGGGCCGGGGGGCAGGCAAATCAGCCTCACGCTTCCGGCCATGCCCGTCTGGACGCTGACGGATCCGCGGCGCATGGAGCGGATCTTGATCCAAGTAATCAGCAAAGTCGCGCAGAGCATTTCACTGCATTCGGGCCAGAACGGCTCGCGTTCAGCCTCCGTCCACGTCACGCTCCAGCAGTCGACCGAAGGCAAGCATCGCGGAATCGAGATTCGGGTGCAGGATGGCGAACGCGTTCGCGCCGGACGGGGCTCGTCCGGCGGGCCCGAGTTGGACGTCCTGAAGCACTGGATCGCCGAACAGGGCCTGAGCATGTCGGTAGTGAGCCGCATCGTGCGGGCGCAGGGCGGCACCGTGACGGCTTCGGGCGTGGCGGGCACGAGCGCGCAGGTGATCATCCGGCTACCGCAAGACCGCGCTGTCAACACGGGGCTGCTGACGCCTCCGCGCGGTCTCAATGTGAACTTGTCACGGAACTTCGACGCCAGCTCCGGCAATGGCGTGGACAGGCGCGAAAAGGCCATTGCCTCGCCGCAAATTTCACCGCTTACGTCCCAATAGTCCAGGTCGTCAAGCGGCCGGCGGCTGATGAGGGTTGAGCTTGAGGTCCCGCCAGTAGTTCTCGAGGTCGGTCTCATTGACATGGTAGAGATCGACTTCGACTTCGCCTGAGAGTTTTTTCCTCACCGAGCGGTGCAGGGCGCTCCGCACGATGCCCAACAGCCTTGGTTCCGCGCAAAGGATGAGCCGTTCAAAGCGTTCCATGTGCACCTTGAGGTATTGCGCGAGGAACTGCGCATACTCCTCGGCGATTTCGGTGTCCTCGTGCAGGCGTCTGGGATCGCTGAAGACTTCGGGCGCGTCCGCGTCGCCGTCAAAATCCTCGTCGCGCACCTGGTGCGACGGCCTGGGCAGTTCCCGCACAAAGGTCGGCAGCGGCATGTCGTCCTCATGCATAAAGAGTCGAGCCCCGCGCAGGTTGGGGCAAATGATCCACGTCCGCGGGCGGTTCATGCACCGGGACATTGCAAAACTCCGGCCTTTCCTGAAGCGCTCGGGACTGGCGCAAGCGGCCGCTTCAAGCTATCGTAGACCGGATGGCAAAGGCGAAATCTGCGTCGCGGTCGAAGAAGCCGCGTAAGAAGCGGACGAAACAAGCTCGGCGCGCGGCTAGAAGCACCCAAAAAAAACGCAAGTCGGGCCTGGGAAGCTTCCTGTTAAGCTCACTCAGTCGTCGATCGCTGCCATCGCGCCGCGCCCGGCCGATGCCCTCGATGATCCCCTCGGCGTTGCGCTCCAGGTCCAAAGTAAAGGCCGATTCGGCGAGGCAGCCGCTCATCTCATTCAAGAAATTGAGGAGGCGGTCCACCCACAAGACTTCGACCCAGTCGACGGAAGCTTCAATAAAAGACGCGAACCTGGCGCCAAGCTCCGCTATCCAAGCGCCGGAGACGTCGGCCGTCGCCGAGCGGCAGCCCGGCAAGGAGTTGGAAGTCCGGAGTCCTGAGGTTGCGTCAGCCGCGCCGGCACTCGCCCCGTTGGATTTGACATTGACCACTCAGGACCTGATCCGACCGCGCGACGAGCTCAAACAGAGCATCGAAGCGTTTTTGCTGGACCAGCGCTCCCCGCATACCCGCCGCGCCTACGGTAAAGACCTCAAGCGCTTTGTCCAATTCCTTCTGCAACGGCGTATGGATCGCGGAATCGAGCGTCTCGATCGCTCCGTGATCATCGCCTACAAGGAATCGCTCCTGCGCGAGGAGCTTGAGCACACGACCGTGGATCGGCATTTGGCGACCTTGCGCAGCTTTTTCCGATGGATGGTAGACGACGGCCGCATCCAAAGGAGCCCCGCCGAAGGGGTGCGCTTCCTCAAGCCCCGTCGTCTTTCGACGACAATCGGTTTCACGGACGAAGAAGTCCGTCGGATCCTGGCCATGCCGGAGACCCACACGCGGACCGGAGCGATGCATCAGGCGATCCTGACGGTGCTTTTTTATTGCGGATTGCGCCGCTCGGAACTGTGTTCGCTCCGGACGACGAATCTCGGCACCGAACGCGGACATGCCGTCATGCGCCTTCGGGGCAAGGGCAATGCCGAGCGTCTGATCGTCCTGGTGCCGCGGGTCTGGCAAGCCCTCAAACATTACTTCCGGATCACCGGCAAGGACCCGCGTCAAGACCAGCCTATCTTCACCCCAGTGCGCAATAATCGCACCGGCGTCAGCGATAAACCGCTCGATCCGTCGATGATTTTTTACATCGTTGTTAAATACTCAAGGCTTGCCGGGGTCGTCAACCGGGTCTCTCCGCACTCCTGCCGCGCCACGGCGATCTCGAACGCGCGCGACCACCAAGTGGCGGACCGCGCAATCCAGGAGTTCGCCGGGTGGGCTTCTCCAGACATGATCACGCGCTACGACAAGCGCAGAAGCTCGATCGAAAAGTCCGCGGCCAAGGCGATTGCCTACGGGGACGAGCCCAAGACGCCTCCCGGATTCGGCTCAACTGATGTCGAAGGGGTACAGTCGCCCGAGCCTGCCGGCACCAGCGCAACTCAAACGGTCCCAGTGCTCTGAAGTGACCGCGACTCTTCCCGGGGCGGAACCATAACCCAGCCAAGGGCTTGTCGTGGTCCGCTCCCTGAAGTCCAGATTCGCAATTTCCAAAGTCGATAATCGCCCGTGAATGAGGCGCGCACGGGTCGAGCGGAGTCTCAAAAATAGGCCTTTTTGAGCGGTTTATAGCCTCCCAGCCTGGGCTGCCCCTAGATCGCCCAGGATCGCAAACTAGATTCACGATAAGAAAAGTTATCGCGAATCAATCCGCTTTCGAAATCGCCCCCCGGACTTCGCCCCCGCCAAAACAGGGTATTGGCAGAAAGGAGTATCGATTTCGGCCAGGGGAGACCGGCCCGTAGGCGAGCTCCCTTCAAGACGAATCTTAGAAAATCGACCGTAGAGCGAATTCCGTCAAACGAATGGCAACGCTCCGGGGCGCGATCCCTTTACCGGGGAAGGAGCGTGACAAGTATTGAGAAAGACCATTGATCTTGGAAGTCCGCCCGTTACACTCTAGTTTAGAACCTTTTCGTCTCACAGTGGGGGGAGACCTTCGATGAAATCGCGCCCGTGGCCTATTGTTATTCTTGCGTTATTAAACATCCTGGCACCCGTCTACAACATCGCGTTCAGTTCGTATCTGTCGGGCGGACCGGTTCCGCTCTATCTGAAGGCTCTTTTCGCGCAAGCCAAGTGGTATGAGGTCGGACTCTTTCTCCTGGCGCAGCCCCTTGCCGGCGTCTCCATCTACCTGACGCAGCTATGGAGCTATCCGGTGTTCATCGTCCTCACGCTGGCCACGGTCATCGCCAACTATCTGAGCTACCGCACGGCCACGGATCTTTTTCCGCTGCGGGTACTCATCGCGAGCTTCATCGTCAACGTCGGTCTCGTGAGCTACTTCCTGATTCCTCAAGTCAGAATCGTATTTTTCAACCGCCGCGTGCGCTGGTGGGAGTCCAAACCGCGCTTCACGCTGGAAATTCCATGCCGGGTCGTCGTCGGACCCAACGACAAGCGCTCCTGCGCCCTTCATAATATTTCCGAAGGCGGCGTCTACCTGACTCCGCAGGGTCGCCTCGGCGCCCGCAAGACGGTGCAGCTGCAGTTCAACTTCATGGGCCGCGATTACGACTTTGAATGCAAGGTCGCGCATCGCCGCCGTAGCGGCAAAGTGCAGGGTTACGGCCTGCAGTTCGTGCACAACGCCGATTCGCTGGAGATCGCGCAGAATCTCGCCCGCGGACTGGATTACCTAGGTTGTGCCAGCAACCGCAATCCCATTCCCGTGAAGGACAGCTTTGTCTTCTGGCTCACCACGCTCCTCAAGACCGGGCGAGGCTGGGTTCCCGAGGTTCAGGTTCCGGACGCACGGCCGAAGAACAAAGACTAAGCCCTTTTATTTCCTGGTTCCGAGTAATCAACGCCTTGACGCTATTTGCTAGCGCAAGGCGTTGTCGTTTTATTCGCTTCTTCTGCTGCTTCCAACTTTGCCCTTAACCGCTCGCCAAGTATGTTACTTCCAACGGCTGAAACCGCCGGGGAGGCTCTATGTACCGGGTGGGTTCAT
>CAYXVB010000217.1:0-5369 GCA_964467785.1 uncultured Bacteriovoracaceae bacterium | reverse complement strand
CGTCGCTGATATTGAGCCCCGGCGACTGCATGTTGAGCACAACTCCGTTATGGTAGGAATTAACCTGATTGAGCAGATCGATTCCGATCGGTTTGTCGGCCGCCAGGATCGCGGACGCGCTCGCCCGCAGTCGTCCCATGCTTTCCTTTGCCATCTCGAAGATGCTCTGGCTGACGAGCATCGCCTCGAGACCTTGCAGATGGTGCTTCCGCGCCGCGATGACCTGCGTCTGGATCAAAGCACGAATCAGTTCGCCGAATTTCTTGTTCGACTCGGAGGCCTCACCCCGTCCATCGACATAGCTGCGGAGCTCGAGTAACTGCTTCAGGAGGTTTTCGCCTTGGGTCTTGACCTCGTCTTTGCGCACCTCGAGCTGTGTCCGCAGGCTGGATACGCGGACGTCGGTCGCGGAGCGCTGATCATTGAGCTTTTCGGCCGGAGTGCCTTTATTCAAAAAGAGCGCGGACATTCCGCGCTCGCGCTGCATCTGATGAATCACCGCGGAAGTGGTCTCGAAATACTGCGCCGCTTCGCGAATGCCCTTGGCCTGACTGAGACTTTGATAGCATTGGTAGATGAGCAGCGCCGACAGGAATGACAGGCCGAAGAAGACCGGCGCCACCATCAGCAGAAGCCGCACTCTCAATGAGAATCGACGGAACATTCAGGTTCTCCTCCGACGGACCCGGCCAAGGGCTAACGGGCCGTTACATCCACGGATCGGAGAATTAGCGTCAGACCTGAACTTGATTCTTTAAAGAAGCGCCCCAAATCGAAGGCCGCGGGTGGAAATTCGGCAATTGAAAAAATTCAATGTTTCCATGGCCCGCCAGAGAATCATGGCTCCGGCTAGGAGCACGTCCGCCCTTCCGGCCTCGATCCCAGTGAGCTGCAGGCGCTCTTTCTGACTGCGCCATTTAAGCTCCTCGACCATGCGGTGGACATCCCCCCGCGTCAGGACGCACTCGTCAATCGCTCGAGCGTCGAAACGGGCCAATCCGAGCTGCCAGGCCGCCAGAGAGGTCGCGGTCCCAGCTACTGCCACGAGCTGGATGTCAGCCTTTTGACGCTTGCGCCAGGCTAGAAGCGGCTCCAGTGCACTGTCGATGGCAGCTTGGCAGGTCCAGAACTCTTCATCCCGAACGGGATCCGACTTGAGATAACGCTCGGTGAACCGCACGGAGCCCAAATCCACGCTCTGTCCGCCGGACGCGGAGATGATCTCGGTGCTTCCCCCCCCGATGTCAATCACCGCGGAGGTCGCCGGATCCAATCCGGGCAGGAGCGCTCCGCGAAAAGTGAGTCGGGCTTCCTCATCGCCGGAGATCACCTGGAAACGTAAGCCCGTCTCGCGCTCCACGCGCGCGAAGAACTCCGCGCCATTGCCGGAGTCGCGCGCCTGGCTCGTCGCCACGCAGACCGCTTGCGCGGGATCTCCGCCTGCATCGCGCAGGATCTTCGAATAACGGATCAGGCAAGCCAGAGTTCGCTCCATCGCATCGGGATGGAGACTCCGGGCCTGGTCCACCCCTTGGCCCAGCCGGACCACGGTTGCGTGATCAGAGACCACGCGGATCTCGCGCGAAGGACTCACGTCCGCCACAAGCAAGAGACAGGTGTTGGTGCCGAGATCAATCGAGCCACGGATCGCCATTACTGGGACTCGGTCTTTTTCTTGGTGGAGGGCTCGGCGTCCGCATTGATGCCGAGTCGGACCTTGAGCTTGTAGTTCTCCTTGTCGGAGGACTCGTATTTTTCCTTCCAGTATTTCACTTCCTGCTCTAGCTCGGCGATGCGTTTGTTCCGCTCGCTGGCCAGCGAGTAATAGCCTTCGGAAAAAGTCTCGCTCTCGGGGTTGAAGGTTCCGACGCGGGTTTCGCCGTCGACGATCCCCTTCACCCGGAAGGTCCCACCGTCGCCCTTTTCGGCCTCGACCACCTGGACGTCAAAGGACTTGCCCGGGTAGGCCTTGTCCTGCCAGTAACGGGCCGCAGCTTCCTTGGCCTTGTTTTTGGCGCGATCGCTCGAGCAGCCGCCGCTGACCAGCGCCAGCGTCGTCAGGGTCGCGACCATCAATGCTTCGAAAGTTCCGTTGCGTTTCATCTTCATGACTGTCTCTCTCTCTTTTTTGATCCGTACAAAGCTTACCCGCCAAACAGTTTTTTGCCCAGATCCTGAATCTGCTGCGGGGCCTGCTGGGGTACCGCCTTCTGGATCTCCTTGGGAATGAGCTGCTCGGCTTTTTTACGGATCTCCTCCTGCGCCCGGGCGCCGAGCGCGCGGCCGACGTTTGAAGCAGCCACTTTGGCCAGCTGTCCCGGCACTTCCGTGTAGGAATAAGTCGGACTGAACGCCGTCCCTCCCGCATGCACGGTGAAGCGCACCGGATTGCTTCCCTCGGCTAGAATGTGGTCCACTCGCACGCCATTGATGTCGGCCGAGAGGTCCCGGGCCTTGGTCTGGTTATACGTATCGATCACGTCCCAGGTGGTATCGAGTTTGTAGTCGATCATCCCCACCGTGAGCGCCCCCTTGAGATCGATGCCCATGTTGGGCGCCGCCTTGGCCACGAAGTCCGGCGCCGTGAACCGGCCATTGTCGATCACGAAGGTGGAGCTCACATAGTCGTATTTCGAGGAACCGCTACCCATGCCGCCGATCGACTTACCCTTGAGAGCAGGGACCTGATCGCCGACTTTGGCAAGGGCTCCATTGAGCGCCTCGGTCGTCATCCGCGCCACGTCGATCGTGGCAAAGGTGGCCCGATCCACCCGAAGCTTGCCTTTGGCTTTGAGATTCTGCATGGCCGGCGTGGGATTAAAGCTCTTCCCCTCTCCCGTCATGTCAAAGCTCGCCTTGCCGAGCAGCGTGTTCTTGAAAAGATGGAACTGCGATTCCACCGCCTGTTGCAGCTCCAGGCCCGCCACGTTTGTACTGAAGCGATAGGTCGGCGCCTTAGGCTTCATATCGGTATAAAACGTGGCCTTGGCCGTCCCGCTCCAGATCTTCATCGCCAACGAGTCGATGCTGGCGGCGAGATCCTTCATGGCGGCTTTGCCCACGATGTCGGTCATCCGGACATTGTAGGCCTTGATCATCTTCATGTTGACGTTCATCGATGCGACGAAGGCCTTCATCAGCTTCATGTCGCGCATCGGCTCGAGCAGGGCGTCGTAATCCGATTCGGCAGACGCCTGACTCTCGGATGCGGGCGCCGCCTTCTTGTCGGCCGGAACCGCGGCGCCACCGGTGGCCGTGGACTTTTTGGTGCCCATCGGCGGAAACTCGACGAGCTGATCCAGGTCCAGTTCGTTGGAGGTCACGTCCAGCGCCAGCTTGGGCGCGGAGAACGAGACCATCTTGCCCTGAACCTTAAGGTCATTTCCCGGAGCCTTCATGGTGAGGACCAGATCCTCGATCTGGTCAGTGGCGATCTTGACCGTGCCATCGAACTGCGGACGGGTCTTGAGCTTAGGCGCTTTGGCCGTGAGCGCTTCCACCTTGATGAACGCGTTGTAGCCGAGCTTGTCGGCGGGTCCCTTTGCCTCGCCCTGGATCGAGGCCGCGCCTCCGAGCTCGTATTCGGCGAGCATCGGGACGAGCTCCACCCAGGGCTTGAATTCGATCGAGTTGGACTTGAACGAATACTGCACGGCCGGACTGGTCGCCAGGTTGGTGATCACGCCCTGCGACTGCACCTCGGCGTTGAAGAACCGGACGTTGAGCTTCTCGATCCGCGCCTCGCGGTCGTTCGCGTTCATCACGAGATCCGCATTGGCCGCCATGCCGGGCCGTTTGTGGAACAGCTCACCCGACTGGATATCGAGATCATCGAGACTGGCGCGCGCGGTCAGCGCGAATTGGCCGACCTTGCCCTCGACGACGCTGGCCTGCGCAGTCGCTTTGAGGCGGAACGGGCCCTTCACCGCCAGCGACTTGCCCATGCGGGTGTCGAGATCCGCCCACGCTTCGATCTGGATCGGACGGGAGAGCGAGATGTCCCGCATCGCGAAGTTGAAATCACTGACCTGCGTGTCGAGGCCCGTCGCGGCGTCCTTGTAGGAGACCAGCGCTCGGGTCATCTCGAGAGTGAGGCGCGACTGCGAGACGATCGCAGGCAAAGTGACGCTCTTGGAAGCGCCGCCCGCTACGGGAGCTTGCGAGGGCGTGCCCGACTGGGACGGCGCGGCCTCCCCGGAGGACTTCATGAGAGCCATCACGTTGAGCTTGCCGGCCGCGTCGCGACTCACGCGCACCACGGGCTTGTCCATTTTGAAGATCAGCGACGGGGAGCCGCTCAGAATCGAAGTGAACGGCAGATGAAAGTACGCATCGTTGACAGAGACGACTTCGTGGCCGCGGCCGTCGGCGAGCTTGAGGCCGCCCACTTGGATCCGGATCTGTCCCCAAAGGGAGAGCTTGAGCTTACCGAGGGTGAACTTCCCGTTGATCCGATCGTTGACCGCGGTCTCCACCTCGGGACGATACTTGTCGACGTCGACGACGAGCGGGACGATCGCGGCAGCCGCGACGAGCAGTAGGAATAACGCGCCGAAGACCATCATGAGTTTCTTGAGCAGCTTCATCTGAGTACCTTCTCCATCATGCTTCGCGCGGAAACTCAGAGCTTCCGGCGGATCAGTTCCTGGACGAGCGAAGGGTTGGCCTTGCCCCCTGTCCGCTTCATCACTTGTCCCACGAAAAATCCCATCACCTTGTCCTTGCCGCCCTTGAGCTCCGCGAGCTGGGCCGGGAACTCGGCAAGCACCTCGTCCACCGCGGGCTCGAGCGCCGAGGTGTCGCTCACCTGGCGGAGTCCTTCGCGATCGACGACGGTCTCCACACCTTCGCCTGTTTTCCAGACAGTTGCCAAGACCTGTTTCGCGCCGGTACTGGAGACGACCTGCTTGAGCCCGAGCTGAACGAGCTCGGCCAGGTGGCGCGGAGTGACCCGGCACTGGGCCAGCTCGATGCCTTCGTCATTGAGCAGACGAGTGATCTCGCCAGTGAGCCAATTGGCCGTGCCCTTAGCGCCACCCTGCAGCGGAGCGCCCACCTTGCGCAACTCCTCGATGACCGCTTCGAAAAACTCCGCCATCGCGCGCGATCCGGTAATGGCCGCCGCGTCGTCCGCTCCGAGCCCGAGTTCTTTCATATAGCGCGCTTTGCGCTGCTCGGGCAATTCGGGGAGGATTCCGCGAAGTCGCTCGACCCAATCCCCGCGCACGCGCAGCGGCAGAAGATCCGGATCCGGGAAATAACGGTAGTCCATCGCCTCTTCCTTGGAGCGCATCGACAGCGTCACGCCGCGCGAGGAATCGAAAGTGCGGGTCTCCTGCACGACCTTGCCTCCGGCCTTGACCGTCTCG
>CAYXVB010000216.1:0-5410 GCA_964467785.1 uncultured Bacteriovoracaceae bacterium | reverse complement strand
AATGAGCCAGATCCGGGACCACAAGGTTCAAGTCATCGCGCATCGGGGGGGCCGTTTTCCGGGGATCCATCCTCTCGAAGTCGAGAGGTGCATCGAAGCGGCGATAAAGGCTGGGATTAAGATGGCTGAGGTGGATCTTCGGCGTTTGGGCGACGGAGAGCTGGTGATTGAACACGATCCGGTGCTCGGAGGAGTGAGTCTCGCTTCGTTGAGTTACGCGGAGCTCGACCGGCTCTGCCAAAAGCTGGGGCGCCCCACACCTCCTTATGGTTCGCATATCCTTAAGCGCTTTGCGGGGGCCATCTCTTTTGACCTCGAACTCAAGGAACCAGGCACCGAGGAGCAGGTGCTCGAGCTAGCTCGCTCCCACCTGCCTCCGGGGAGTTTTGTCCTGAAGTCTTTTCATGACTCCGTGGTCCTCGAGCTCAAGCGACTAGCGCCGCGCGAGACGGTCGGATTGCTTCTGGGGCGAAGTGGTTCGCGGTTCACTCCTTGGACGCGCCTGACGGAGATCTTTCCGGAGTGGCGGCTCCGGCGCGCCCGGGCCGATTTTGTGTCACCGCATGACCGCCTGGCGCGGTTGCCGGGATTCCTTCCACGGATGCGCCGGCTCGGGCTGCCGGTTTGGGCGTGGACAGTCAACGACCTGGAACTCGTTCAAAGGCTCGCGCCGCTCTTGCGCGCGGGCGACGCGATCATCACCGATCATCCGGTCGAGGTGCGCGAGACGCTCGGTTGGCTCGTTTCTCAATCCGGAATCTGACCGCCGTAAACCTTGACGAGCTCCTTGAAGAGCTTGTCGTCGATCTTGTGCATCATCTTGTCGCGCATCAGCTCGAAGGCCTCGAAAGGAGTGCGGGCTTTGGAGTAGCTGCGATTGGTCGTCAACGCGTTGAAGATGTCGCAGAGGCAGATGATCTTGGAAAAGAGATGGATCTCCTCCTCCTTGAGACCGAGGGGATAGCCGGTGCCTTTTTTCTCCTCGTGATGTTCGATGATCGCGCGCTTGGTGCGCTCCGTGAGAAAGGGATAGGTCTTGACGAGCTCGTAGCCCTCGGCGGAGTGGCGGCGCATCTCTTCCCATTCCTGCGGATCGAGGGGGCCCGGCTTGTTGATGATCTCCTTGCGCACCTTGACCTTGCCAATGTCGTGCAGAAGTCCGGCGAGGCCCACTTCGAGCAGCTCGTTCTCATCAGTGATGCCGACCTTGCGCGCGAGGATGATCGCGTTCACCGAGCAGCCCACTGAGTGCTGGAGCGTGTATGGATCGTGGCTCGAGAGCCGCGCGAGGAAAAGATACGACTTGGGTTCCTTCATCAAAGTGTAGACGAAGGAGCCGACCACCTTGACGCCCTTGCTGACGTTCTCGGGCGAGGGGTCCTCGAACATGTCCTCGACGACCGAGATGGCCGTCTTGCGGAGCGTGGTCATCTTCTCCTCGGGCGGCAGGTCCTTGAGCGCCTCGGGATCGAGCAGGGCGTTTTCCGCGAAGTGGCGGAACTGCTTGAGATCGGCTTCGCTGACCCAGATCACCGGATGCATCGAGAGCGCGAGCGCGGAATAGGCCTGGTCTGGCCTTCGCAAGAGCTCAAATTTTCCATCTTTGATGATGTAAAAAGCGATCGAGGGGAGGGGCGGCATCTTCACGTCCACTTTGGGGACGAGTGCCTCGGTGGGGATTTCGACGTAGCCGTGCTCGCGGCGCAGGTTTCCGGAAAGGATTCGCTCCAGGGCTGATTTTTGCTCGGCGGGGATCATGCCTCAGATGATAACCGGATTTTTCGGGGCGATACAGCTGTCTAGACCCTGGACAGTTTGTTGATCATCTTTTTTGCGACGGCGATCGGTCGAATTTTCCCAACCATCTGTAATCGCTATAGATATATATAAATTCAATGAGTTTACGGGTGGAGTTCCGGGCTGGCATTCCGGTTGCTTTCTTAGACCTCGAGAGCAGCAGTGCAGTACCCGTGAAGGAGAAGCGTTTCCATGTCAGCTACGCAGGACAAGACCAAGAAGATCACATTCGTATATTCCAACCTTTATGAAATTTACCGAAAGGGCAAGGAGGCCGCGAAAGCCGCGCCCGTCTCCCCCGAGGCCCTCTCGTCCGAATCGCTCGCCGCACCGTTTGGGATCCCGGCCCACAGCCGCGGCCAGGTGCTCAAGGCCGACGATCTTCGCAACGGCTTGAGCGACGCCCGGGTGGAGCCTTTCACTCCGGCCGAACTCATCGGCAAGCGCTTGAACCGCCCCGCGGTCCTGGGCAAAGCCGTCCCGGCGCTCAAGGCGGCTCCCGCGATCGAAAGCCTCAAGCAGAACCTCAAATCCCTCAACGAGCTGCATGAGCGCCTGCGCTTCATGCTCGCGGAAATCGAGGAGCTCACCAAGGGCAAGTAGGTTCCGGTCCGGACTTCCTCGGTTCAGCTCAGTGTTCGCGAGCCTTTTTGGGCCGGCTTGGGCGCGTCGTCCGTGTCGCCGTCGGAGCTCGCGCGGTGCTCGTGCGAGTCAGCCACATGGGGCAGATTTTCCGGGAACTTCGGCTTTTCGATCCGCGTCGGTTCCGGTTTGTTCTTGGCCTGGAACTGCGGCTTGACCTTGAACTCGGCGCTCTTGGGCACGGTGACGACGAGCTGATCGCCGTCAAAACGCTTGGTGAGGTTCTTTGCGTCCACCGGGTAGGTGAGCGGGAACGTCTCGCTGAAGCTCTGGTAGCTGGCGGTGCCCTGCATGCGGCCGGGGGCCACTTCGAGCTTCTCCTCGTTGCGCCGATAGCCTGAGATCACCAGCTGATTGCCCTTGATCGCGACCGAAATGTTCTTCTGCTCGTGCTCGGGGACCTTGGCCGTCAGAGTGAACGCGTCGTCGTCCTCCTCGAACTCGGCCTCGTGAGTGAGGAGCTTGTAGAAGGGGTCCTTTTGCCGGGACGAATAGGCGGAGAGCTTGGCCGAGGTGTCAGCGCGGATCTCCCGGAGCTTTTGCGAGGCGCGGTTTTCCACCTCGCCGAGCTGCCGCTCCTGACGGTCGAGCTGGGACTGGTACTTGTCCTTGAAGCTCGCTTCGGTCTCCTGCGAGAGCTTGTCGAGATTTTCCTTGAGCCGCTCGTATTCGACACGATGGGCCTCCATGAGCGAGCGCAGCTGCGCTTCCTGCTCGTGGGTCTTTCCGGCCATCAGGTCGCGATGGGCGGTGCGTGCGCTTTCGAGCTCCTCCATCGAATTGCGCTTGTCGTACGCGAGTTGGGCCTGTTGAAAACGGTTTTCCAGGTCGACCTTTTGTCGACCCTCGGTCTCGAGGCGGCGCTGGGTGGTGTTGTAGTAATTGTTGAGGTTGGAGATTTCGCGCTCACCCTCGCGGCGGATGCGGGAGATCTCCCGCTGCTGCTGGTTCTTGAGCTCGGTCAGGACCTCGTTGCCTTTGTCGCACTGGGCCTCGTAGGCTGCATCTTGCCGCACCATTTCGGATTTGGAGCGCTCATAGTATTTTTCGCGTTCAGCTTCGATCTGGTTGTTTGATGCCAGCTCAGCTTCGCGCGCGGCGCGGGTGGCTTCTATGATGCGGCGGCTGGCGTCGCGTTCCTCGCCCTGTGCCGCGCCTTCGGTCACGCCCTGCGTTTGGCGCGGCGATGCGCTGGTACGGCCGGTCGTGGCGGAAGCGAATCCGGGCGTGCGCGTGATCTCCATCAGTGCAGGTCCTCGCGAGTCGGACCGTTCTCGAGCAGGCTGTTTTCGACGATGTTGAAATAGGCTTTGACGACCTTTTCGTAAGTCTTGCGATCCAATCTCTCGAGGTACGCGCGCTTGCAGTCGAGCGAGAGGAGTCCGAGCAGCTTTTCGAGATGCGGCTCGACTTCCATGGCCTCCTGCACGGCGTTGGCCAGCGACTGAGGTTGGTTGGAGGATTTCATCAGCACGCGGCGGATCTCCTCCGGCGCAAACAGCACGTGATTGCCCTGGCGCGACTGCTCGATGAGGTACTGCACTTGCCGGAAGGCCCGGCCTTTGGAGACTTGGATCATCTACATACCCTTCCGTAGGTCGAGAGACGGAGTTCCTGCGGGCATCCTGCCCTGAGTTCAAGAATACGGGGACCCCCCGCAACTTGCAAGTTCAGGGGCGAAATGAGGATCGGTCATGGATAGAAAGTCGAACGGAAAGCTGAACGGCGAGGGGCGCGCATTATTTGACGCTAGACCGTATTTGACTCCCGGGCTTGCCCGCCGGTACAATCCAGACATGAAGCGCGGTGGGGCGTCAAAAAAAAGCACGGATAGAAGAAAGCGGCCCAGGAGCCGAAAGGCGGTCACTGGTGCCACGCAAAAGGCGTCGCCCGCCGCCTCGGCCTCCTTGACGACGAAAAAGAAGGCGGCGATCCCTCCGGCGGAGCCCGCGCGCAAGCCGGCTCCTGCGCCCGGACATCCGGCCAAGGACATCGAGCTCGAGCAGTGTCACCACTGCGGCATCGAGCTGAAGCAGTCGGATCGGGCGCTCTTTGTCGAAGAGGAAGTCGGTCGGGTGTTCTGCTCCGAGGAATGCATTGCGGCCTATTTCGGCCCCGAGATCGAGCGATTGGAGAAAGAGTATTCCCGACGCCTGGTGCCGGGCGATCTGACCGGCGCCGAGCGCGAGGAGTTCGCCCATCTGCGCTGGATCACTTTGCAGGAGCCGGATGAGACTTGGCGCGAAAAGACCCTCTCGGGCGATTACCGCTACACCCTGATCAGCGAGTTTGATCCCGGTCCCAAGAAGATCTGGTCGATCTGCATTTGTCTTTTTCTCAGGGGCGAGCCGAGTTTTCTTTATCTGGCTTTTGTCACCCGCAATGCGGCCATGGTGGATCAGTACCGCCGCGGGGAGCAGATCGAGTGGCAGAGCCAGAAAGAGCAACAGGCTACTCACGGTTCGGAGGAGGGGGATGCTGAGCCCTCGGACGAGGCCGCTGGCGGCTCCGGACAGATGAGTGATCGCTTGGCGGATCCTTGGACCGAAGAGGAAACCCATCGCGCCCGACTTTTGAACGAGCGGCGCGAGGACGACATCCCGGCGGAGGAATTTCATCTCTATCAAGGCTGCGTTGAGGAGACCCTCGAGGAGCCGGACGAAGTCTGGAGCATCGGCGGGGCCCCCGAGCCAGAAGCCGAGCTTATGGCTGGGGCACTGGAGCCTGTGGAGCCTGTTGAGCCAGGGGAATCAGGAGAGCCAGGGGAGTCCAGTAGCGAGCCTGGCGAAGGCAAGGTCTACCATTTCATCCGTCACTATCCCGAGGAGGCCCCGGGGTTCTGGTACGTGATCGTGGCGCGCGAGATCGAGGACGCCGAGCAGATCGAGTTGCTCGAGGCCTTTCCGACGCGAGACCCGGATCTCGTGGAGCGCTGCCGCCGCGGAAATCGCGAAGTCGGAAGCGGAGTCCA
>CAYXVB010000215.1:0-5533 GCA_964467785.1 uncultured Bacteriovoracaceae bacterium | reverse complement strand
CGAGTGGCTCCGCTTCCAGGAAATTACCTGGCTCCCATCAAGGAAATTTTGCAGTGAGATCAGATGGCAACGCATCGACAAAAACATGATTCGGAGGAAGAAAGGCTCGTCAGGTCTATCGACGATTTGGCAGAGTTTCAGGCCTTCAAGGAGGCGCTACTCCCCAAGCTCAGGCAAATGGTTCTGGAAGGCTGGTCCGCTGATAAGATCAGGCGGGAGGTCGGCCCGTATATCGCCGCACGGGTGGCGAGTATGGCACTGCTTGGCCCAGCCAAGAGCGCAAGTACGCTGAAGGCAGCGCAAGACACGCTCGATCGATTGGAAGGGAAAGCAATTCAACGGATGGAGCAGAAGACTGTCTACGCCCACATGTCGAAAAAGGAGTTGGCGGCCCTTGCTCTTCAGAAGCTACTCGATGCCAAGATCATCGACGCCGAAGGACGCTTTGTAAAGAAAACGGACTTGCTGAGCCCTCCTGAGTGGGACAAAGAGGCGGAATAGAGTCCTTGGCTCCTTGGGTGTAGGTCATGGGCGGATATTACCGAATTTCGCATCGAGCAGCTTGATGAAATTTCTCTTTGGTTTGAATTTCGCTCGCACTTCTTCCAGGTAGGCCGGGAACTCCTTTTCGCGCTTTGCTTCATTCAGAAGCGTTTGAATCTTC
Organism: uncultured Bacteriovoracaceae bacterium; assembly: GCA_964467785.1. Lineage (GTDB taxonomy): Bacteria > Bdellovibrionota > UBA1018 > UBA1018 > UBA1018 > CAYXVB01. Next base: position 4,869 of record CAYXVB010000215.1, on the reverse strand, counting down.
GCCACGAGCTTAACCGCATCACGGTAGGATTCGTTTCCACCGCGTGCGGCCGCATCTTCGACGATATGCTGGTAGGCCGCTGCCGCATCCGCCGGATGGGTCTTTTCGCGCTTCTCCGCAAGCTGATGCCAGAGTTGGGGACTCGCGCCGCCGGATTTGGCTTGTTTCCATGCGGCCTCAATGTCTTGCTCCCAAAGATAGATCTCGACCAGAAGCGAGCTATTACAGCCACGGTCCAAGGAGTATCGCATCGAGTATTGTGATCCAGGCCGCGCGGTCTTGGCCTTTTGGATTGCGGCGTGAACGTGATCGATCGCCTTTTTCCGCCATAACGTCCAGCTCTCGGTTTTGTCGGCGTGTTGCTTGAGCAGCTTGATGTGCTCAAGAGACGGATGGTCCGTGAATTCCGCCCAGATGAGGGTCATTGCCTCATCGTGGCGCTTCAAGCGGTGATATTCGGTGGCGAGGAATTCGCGAAGCCTTCCGTCCGGGCGGTTGCGAAAGGCTTTGAGCCCCTTTTCAGCCCATTCGATCGCCCGATCGCACATTTTGTGGGAGACGTAGACTTCGGCGATTTTCAGATACTGCCAGTCGCTCGAAAGGTCTTTGGCTAGGACAGCGACTTCTGCTTCGACATCTCCCGCGAGCTTGGCGAGATGTTCCATGATTTCCGAGATCCGGCGCCGGCTCCGGTCAGTATCATAGGCGTAGCTTCGCTCCTTCTTGGCTGGGATTTTATCCCACTCCGCACGAGCGAGCTTGGAGTACGCAGCAAGCCCCTTTTTGCCGAGGATAGCTTGATACTTCGCAGCGCCGTTGTCGAAAACATCCCAGCCCGAGGTCATCTTCCACCAGAAGAGCCTTCGGGCCAGGTCTTCCGGGTCAGGCTTGGCTTTTTTGCAAGCTTCGAAATGTACTTCTTGAAGTTCGTCGAGAATGTCAGAGAGTATGTGACCTTCGTGGAAGCGCTCAAGAATTGGCTCAAGGGCAGCGATGAAATACTCAGACAGCTCGACAACTTCAGCGGCCATCCCATCTTTTAGGAGACCCTTGATCCTCTTCAGTAGCTCTTGGAGCGGCGGAGCAGTCTCGTACTCATCTGGCCAATCGTCGTAATCGCCCTCGACTTCAACTCCCTGGTCGATGGCGACCTTGATCGACTCGACCAGTTTCTTCGGATTCGAGTGTTTCTCAGACTGCGCGTCGCTCGCGCGGTTTCCGAGGATATCAAGCCGAAGCGCACGAAGAAGGGTGCTATCGTTCATTGCCTGATTGACCAAGGTTTCAACGAGCTTCTCGCGACTCAGATTCGAAAGATACTCGCGGATCTCATCGATGGGTACCGCCTCCTTGCGAGAGCGCTGAAGTCTGCGGCGCAAGCTCTCCTCGGGCGGGCGAACCTCGTCGCGGATGTCCGGCTCGACGGCCTCCTTGCTTTCCGGCGGCTCAATGATCGCAAGCCCTACGGCGACAAGGTGTTTGCAAAATCCGGCATCCTCGAACGCCGGGCAGGTGCAGTGGCCCTGGATGCTCTCTCCAGCGGCCTTGAGTTCGCACGTATAGGTTCGAGATCCTTGGACCCGCGCGGTGGCGCGGTCCTGATCGATTGCGAGCGAGGAGACGAGGCCGTCATTATGGTATTCCTCGCCGCGCGAGAAAGATCTGCCGCCAGCCAGGAGCTTCAGCGTTTGGCGAGTAATGACTTTGGTGAGCAACTTTTGCGTCAATCCTTATCCCCCTGGATGACGGTCAGGACTTTTTTACCCTGAATCGTCGAGAGCCACCGCGAAGCCGATGTCCCACGTCCGCTGGTGTCGACGGTGAGTTTGCCGTCTTGCGTGAGTCGGATGATGGTTTTCATCCGCCGTCCTCGTTCATAGTCTGCGTCGAAGGCGAGTTGGCCATAACTGAAGCGAAGGCATCTGAGCATATCGATGGCCCGCCAGGCGTCTTCATCCTGATAATGCATCTCCGAAGCGCCTGCGGGGCGTGCGTCGCGGAATGAAAGGCAGGAGAGTGTGTAGATGAGACCAAAGGCCGAAGTTTCGACATCGTCCTCGTCGATCTTGCAGACGACCTCCATGTGATCGAGTTTTTCATCATGGTTCGTCGTCACGATTTCAATTGGCGTCGTCATCGCCTGTTCCAGCAAGTCGACTTCATAAGGGAGATCTTTCGTTATCATTTGCGATCCTTTTTGCCAGAGCGTGCAGGTTTCGTGAGTGTTTTGACCTCTCTAATGGCTCGCTCAAAGTCCTGATCAACAGGAGCGGGAAGCGCGTTCTGCTTCGCCCGGAACTTGTCATACTCAAGCTCCGCTTTCTTGACGGCATCGTCGTGCGAGACCTTTCCGGCATGGGTCAGGATTTGGCGCTCGCTCATTCGGAGAAAATCGTCGAGCTTTGCGATCCAGTCCTTCATGTACATGGGACGGCGATTGAGAGCCTGGACCTCGGCGAAATCGAGATAAGCCGTCACAATGACGTTCAGTGCGTGCAGCTCATCGTGTTCGAGGTAGTTTTTTGCGGCGCCAACATCTGATTTGCGTGGAGTTCCCTCCGACCAGGAGGTCAGTCCCATGTTCGGATGGTCCGCGTTGGCTCGGCCCGCGATGACTTCGGCGGCGGTTTGTCCGTGCGCGGCCCAATGCATCTTGTTCTGGACCGTGGCGAAGAACCGTTTGGATGCCTCAAGGCTCGGATCGTAGTCGATACTCGTGGCATAGATGTCCAAGACCTTGCGCCAGAAGACTCGCTCCGAAGAGCGGATGTCGCGGATGCGAGAGAGGAGTTCATCGAAGTAATTGCCTCCGCCACCGCGCTTGAGACGCTCATCATCCATCGTGAAGCCTTTGATGAGATACTCGCGGAGGCGCTGAGTTGCCCAGATTCGAAACTGAGTGCCGCGATGGGATTTCACCCGGTAGCCTACTGAGATAATGACATCGAGGTTGTAGTGCTCGATCTCGCGCTCGACCTCTTTTGATCCTTCGCGTTGAACTCTTGCAAATTTTGCAAGAGTTTGATCTGGGGACAGTTCTCCCTCTTCATAGACATTATCAATATGTTTAGAAATCACGGACTTATCACGCTGAAACAGCTCGGCCATCTGCGCAACGGAGAGCCATACAGTCTCGCCAGAGAGGCGGACTTCGATCTTGGTCTTACCGTCGTCGGTTTGAAAAAGAATGACCTCGCCGTTTTTTGCGGATTCTGTCGTCATGGCTTAGCCCTTTCAAAGGGCAAAACCCTATAACTACTGAGAATATTTGTCAATTTTGTAGTCAATCCCAGGCAGGCCGCTGTACACTATTCTCGTGGGAGAGCGGACACGGAAGTCCATCGGTCTCAGCAAGTCGCGCATCATGGCGGGCCTTCAGTGCCCGAAGCGGCTCTATCTTCAGATCAATTCCCCAGAGCTGGCGGAATCGATTTCCGTGACGCAGCAGGCTCACTTTGATGAGGGCTCCGAAGTCGGACGCCTTGCGCGGGAGCGATTCCCCGGTGGCGTCCTGATCGAAGCTGATCATACCGCTACCGCCAAAGCACTCTCTCAGACGCGCGAGGCAATAGCCTCGGGAGCCAAGACCGTCTTTGAACCAGCTTTTACTCACGACGGTGTCCTTGTCCGTGTGGACATCCTAACGCGCGAATCCCAGCGCGCGCCATGGGACATTATCGAGGTGAAATCCTCTACATCGATCAAAGAAGAGCACTTGGATGATGTCGCGATCCAAGCGTGGCTTCTTCGTGCCTCGGGAGAAAAAGTTCGGCGCTGTTCCGTGATGTTCATTAACAACCAGTGCGTGTTTCCCGATCTCCATGACCTATTTACCATGGAGGACGTGACCCAGGAGATCGAAGCTCGCCAGGCTGGCATCCCGAAAAAAGTTACTGACTTTCAAAAAATGCTTTTGAAGGGCAAGACCCCATCGCTTGATATTGGTCCGCATTGCAGCGATCCATACGAGTGCCCATTCACCGATCACTGCTGGGAGGCTCGGGGCGTAGTTTCTCCCAGTATCTTTGAGCTTCCAGGAATCGGCGTAAAGGCATGGGAGTTCTATGAGAAAGGAATCGTCTCTTTAACCGATCCACGACTGAAGGGACTCAAGGGAAAACAGGCTCGCGCGATCGAAGTCGTGCGATCCAATATCATGTGGATTGATCGCATGGCGATCAAGAATGGAGTCAAAGATTGGAAATGGCCGCTTCACTTCCTGGACTTTGAAACTTTCGGTCCCGCGATTCCTCGATACGACGGAGTACGACCCTATCAGCAAGTGCTATTTCAGTTCAGTTGTCACATTCAAGACAAGCCGGGCAGTGAGCCCCGGCATGGCGAGTACTTGCACGAATCCGCGTCCGATCCCAGGCCTGCGGTCGCAGAGGCTCTTTGCGCTGCGATCGGCGACAAGGGAAGCATTGTCGCCTACAATATGAGCGTCGAAGCGCGTGCCATTTCTCACCTCGCGGCGACTTGTCGCGCATTCGCGCGCGACCTCAAGAAAATGGACGGACGATTTGTCGATCCGCTACCGATCATTCGGGGTTCGGTATACGCACCCGCGTTCCGGGGAAGTTTCAGCATCAAGAGCGTTGCCCCTGCGCTTCTCGGCGAGGAGTTTGCGTATGACGAGCTTGACGTGGGCGGAGGACAGGAGGCCCAAACCGCGTTTGATCGCCTCATTTCAGGAGGACTATCCGCCAAGCGCTGAGATCCAACGTTTAAATGACATGTCTAATCAATTGTTACCCATGAGTCACTTCACTAGCAAGCAGCATCAGATGGCCGCCCGCCTTTTGTGACCTTAACCTTTAATTCCGAATGGGCCTACAATAGGTTCAGCAGTTAGCGAGCGGTCGCAGC
>CAYXVB010000214.1:3920-5615 GCA_964467785.1 uncultured Bacteriovoracaceae bacterium | reverse complement strand
GCAGGACCTGCACCGCGCTCTCGGCCTCGATCTGCTTTTCGAGCAGGCGCGCGATGTCCACTTCGACCTGTACCGGCTTGAAGTCCGCGATCGTCGGCTTGCGGGTCACCACCGCAAAGAAGTCCACCGCGCCCAGGCGCTGAATGCTCTTGGAGAGCGAATCCTCGCCGATCGAAAGCACCGACTTGGTCGACGGCGCCATGAGCTTTTCGTTCTGAATCTTAACGAAAAGGTCCTTGAACTCCGCATCCCCCAGCGAATCGACCGACTTGTCGAACAGGCCTTTCTTGACGCCGGACTTGACGAGGTCGTTGATCACGCCCTCATGCACGCGGGAGAAGCCCTTTTTGAACCACTGTCCCACGCTGACGCGGCCAAAGAGATGGGAGTGCGCGATGAACTCACCGAGCTTCATCGTGTGCGGGTGGGGCTCCGTGGCCTCCGGGATCTCGGGAATCTCCTGGCTCACCCGCTCCACCGTGATCGTCTCTTGATCGGGAAGCTTGTAATGGAGAGTCAGGTGCGGATTCACCAGCGCGGTGCCGTTGAGGTAGCTCAAGAGACCCGCCTCGCCGTTGAGCTGGATGCGACCGTCGACGAGAAACTCGACCGAAGTGCCGTTGGGGCGGTCCCAGTCGATCGTCTGACGATCCTTGATGACGCCCTTGTTGTTCTTGATATCGACTTCGACCACGCAGGACAGCGCCTTGCGCATGTTCTTGGTCTTGGTGATGATCCGGGCACCGGTGGCCGAGGTCAGCTGCGCCCAGGTAGTCGCGGCCGAGATGCCGATGCCCTGCTGGCCACGCGAGCAACGGCCGCGGCCGAACTTGGAGGAAGCCAGGTATTCACCGAAGACCTTCGGCACGTCGTCAGGATCGATTCCCGGTCCGTTATCGACGACGCGGATGCGAATCTGATCCGAGTTCTTGAGCGAGCCCGCGCCCACTTTTTCGATCTCGACGTGCACCGCGGGCAGGATGCCGTTTTCTTCGCTCGCGTCGAGCGCGTTGTCCACGGCTTCCTTCAAAGTGGTGAGCACCGCCTTGGTCTGCGAGGAAAACCCCACCTGCTGGAGGTTCTTCGAAAAATATTCCGCGGTACTGGAAGTCGTGATCTTGTTGCTGCCCGGTGATTTCGCCATGCGCTGATTGAAACAAAAAATACCCGCGCATGTCAATGACCCGGATCTTGCAAATCGCGGACAGCATGAAGCTTTCACCGAATCAGCCCCAGTCCGATTCAAAAAACCGCGCCGACGCAAGCGAGCCGTCTTCCTCGCCGGCGCCCTTCATCTCCGACATCGAGGGGATCCGCCGCCGAGTCAGCGAGGAAATCGACAAAGGCCCACTCACCCCCAATTATCAGGGCAATGCGGAGCAGGCCTGCGTGATCCTCAACGAGGCGCTCGCCACGGAGATCGTCTGCACCTTGCGCTACACGAGCCACGCCCTTTTGGCCAGCGGGCTGCAATCCCACGACGTCGCCCAGGAGTTTGAGGAGCACGCGCGCGAGGAGCAACGCCACGCGTTGCAGATTGCCGAGCGCATTTCACAGCTCGGAGGCGTTCCCGACCTCAATCCGGACTCCGTCACCCGGAGAAGCCACGCCGAATTCGGCACCGCTCGCGACATGATCGGGATGATCCGCGAGGACCTGATCCCGGGTTCGCGCGACAAGCGTTTCGAAGGACGG
>CAYXVB010000214.1:0-3910 GCA_964467785.1 uncultured Bacteriovoracaceae bacterium | reverse complement strand
ATCGCGGTCGAAACCTATCGGGACATCGTCAGGTACTTCTCAGACCACGACCCAGTCTCGCGTCGCCTGATGGAGGAGGTCCTGGCCAAGGAAGAGGAGCATGCCGACGATCTCACTCGCCTGCTGACCCGACTGCAGCCCGCCCGCTCCGCCTGATCCCGCCTAAGCGCGCGACTGTCCTGCGCCGGTCGCGTGGCCCGGGGCGCCCGGTCCCGAGAGGATTTGGATCGTGACCACGAAGAGCGCCGCGATGACCGGACCGAAAAAGATACCGGCAAATCCCATCGTGCTCAACCCGCCAAAGGCGGCGACGAAGGCGAGCAGCGGATGGAGATTGACCGCTCCCCGCAAAAACCAGGGGCGGATGATATTGTCCAGGGTCATCGCGATCCCGGCCGCGACCAGCAGTCCCACGCCTCCGGCGACGTTGCCTGAAAGCAGCTGGAACAACGCGACTCCCAAGGTCACGGGCGCCACGCCCACCACCGGGACAAAGGAGCTGATGAAGCAGAGGAATCCGATCAACAGCGCATTGGACACCCCCGCGATCAGGCAAGCCACCGTGAAAACGGTCGACTGGCCCAACCCCACGGCCAGCGCGGCCAGCACGACCGAGCGGCAGGTCTTTTCAAGCGTGTCGAAGAGTCGCGTCGTCTGATCCGGGCTGAAGAACGACTGCATCCGGAGAAAGCGCACCAGCTTCCGGCCGTCGATCAAGAAGAAAAAGATGCTCACGACGACGATCACAAGCTCGAGCGCGAATCCGGGGATCTTGCCGAGCATCGCGCCTAAAAACTCCGCCGTGCGCAGGCTGATCGCCGCGGCGACGTCACGAAGGCTGTCCATGACCTGCGCCTCGGTGACCGGCGCCCAGTCAGTGGCAAATTGCAGAAGCCGCCGCATAAACGGGGCTTCAAGCAGCAGTTGAGCGGCATCCTTATGTCCGGCCGGCTGGGCGCGAAGCGCCTGCAACTGCTCCAGTCCCGTGCGGGTCGCCAGATAGAGCAGGAACGAGAGCGGCAAGATCACGATGAGCGTCACGCCCAAGGTCATCAGCGTCGCAGCCAGTCCCGAACGCACCCGATGGCGCTCCAGCCACTCCTGCGCCGGCATGAGCAAGATCGCGAAGAGCGCTCCCATGAGCACAGGCAGCGCGAGCGGCGCGGTGATGTAGATGAATGCGGCAGTGATGAGGAGTGCGAAAAGTTTACGTGCCATAACGGTTCTCGGGAATCTTCCGGCCGGATTAACCGACTGACGACTTTCGTCGCGAATTTTGAGGCCGTGCCGACTCCTCATAGGTTCCGAACACGTGATCCCACAGCGAACTACTCACGCCGTACTTGGCCTCGTGCGCGGCGAAGTGATGGACCATGTGATGTTGTTTGAGTCTTTTGCCCCACGCCGTGCGGGGCACAAAGTGATGGATCGCGTAGTGGGTGTAATCGTAGATCAGGTAGCCGATCAGGAAGCTCGCGAAGAACGGATCCACCCAAGCCTGGCCTAGGAGCAGGCGGAAAACACCATAAAGCAGCGCGGCCAGGAGCGAGGCCACGACCGGAGGCATCACCAGGCGGGTAGGGTCCTGGGGATCATCATGATGGATGCCGTGGGCTAGAAAGATCACGTACTTACCCAGCTTCGTCGATGGCTCATAATGAAAGACGAAACGATGCAACAAGTACTCAGCTAGGGTCCAGGTCCCAAGTGCAAAGAGCCCCACTCCGAGAATCTGTCCCAACTGAAAGCGATGCAACTCCACTGAACGCCAAAAGAAAAAGAGGATGATCGGAGTCCAAAACAGCAACGGCGTCGACGGATGGACATGCGTGAACCATTCCATCGCGTCGCTCTTAAAGACGCGGATGCTTTTGTACGACTTCGTCATACCCTCTCGGTTATGCCAATTCCGGACTTCTGTCTAGAAGCGACCTGAAAAAAGCTCAATTCTTAAAAGAGTTTACACAAGGAGCTACTCCGCCGCGCCCTGCGGTTTCCGACTGCCCAAGAGGGTAACCATCGCAAGAGACGATTTCGCAATGCGGTAAGTCACAAAACCTAAATGCCCGACATTTCTTGAAATGATCGCCAAACTTCAGCAAGCCCTAGATCTTGCGCTCGAGTTCAATCCTGCGCTTACCGATAAGCCCTGAGATGAAACCATTCCTAGGAGCCAGAGCAGCCGCAGTCCTCTACGCTCTGTCACCCCTGCTCGGCCCCCTTCCGCTTGCGCTAGCCGAGAAAGAAGCAGCGAAGCCAGCTGCTGAAGCATCTGAGGAGCCCGTAGCGCCGCCTGCGGCTCCAATCGAAAAGCCTCCACTCTGCCTACCGGACAAGAGCCTCTGCCAAGACGACTACGCCTACGGCCGGTCCAGGGGAAATCCTCTCGCTTTTGGTCGGGTCGAATCCATTTCCGGCTTCGGCAAAGACACACGCATCCGAATCGATGGCGCCGAGTTTTCCGCGGACAACATCGCCCGCGTCAAAACGGATCAATGCGCAAGAGACGCGTTGGGCGCGAGGCTCTGCCCCGGGAATCCAGTCCAAAAGGACGGAAAGCCTGGCGTCGTGCTCGCTGTCTTCCCCAACGGCTACGTGGTGGTGACCCAGCCCGGAGAGCCTCCATTCTCTCAACCGGGCGAAACCTTCAGCCGCTATGAAGCCGATTGCGAAGAAACTCCGGAACTTCGCGAACTGATCAAGGACTACCCCTTCATTCAGAACGCGCTCGTGGTCCCGGGTGCAGGGACGTGCGAATTATCGTTTAAAGCCCACCCTCGCTACCCGGAACTCGCGCAGCGCAATCCTAAAATCAAGAATCCCAGCATCGACTGCGACGAGAAATCCACTCCAATCCAAGCCGAAAACAGCCCCAATTTAGATCATTTTATCAAACTCCTGAAATCGGGCATGAAAGCGCCGCTCAAGGACTTTCTCAAACTCTGGTATCCCGAGCGCAAGCGGATCGGCAAAAAGGGCGACGAAAACGACACCATCCTCAAATGCCAGCAGAACAAGGCGCAGCCGGGCTACACGACCTCCGGCGGTGCCATTCCCGAACCCTGCGCTCCCGATGTCCTCTACAGCTGGGGCCCCAAAGAAAAAGTCGAGACGTTGGCCGAAGCGATGAGCGACGGCAAAAAATGGAGAGGATCTCCGAATCCCAAGGCCAAAGTCCGTTCCGGCATCCTATTTGCCTCTAACTCCGCCGTTTCCACTTATATGTATGGCCCGGTTGGAGTGCGCATCAAACTCAAGCCCAAGACTCCTTTCCCAGTACTTGAATTTGGCGGAGTCGAGCGGGCAGTCGGCTACCGGGACTCGTACTATCAAGACTTCGGGATCTCGGACTCCTCCGTGATTGAAAGCTGGAGCTATGGTACCCCTGAGCACTATGACGAGATCGTCCGCGACCTTCAGAGAATTTCCTCGGGAAAAGCGGCTACACTGTATCGAGCGGCCCCGCTCAACAGCACCGGTTTGAGCCGAATCTACGACATCGGCCCGATCGATTCACGCGATAATAACGAAACCACCCTCAAGGCCAACCTGCTTGAGATGATCCGGATGATCCTGGCAGGCGAAGGGCGCATTCACTACTCCAAAGGCGCGTGCCGCAACCGCGCCGAGCACTTCCTCACCGACAAGCCCAGCTATATCAACCCTTGAACCGGGCTCTCCCTCCTGACCGCGCTGGGTAGGATCTGGAGCAGCGTGCAATTAGCTCACCACTGACACTTGCCTTCACCAGAGCGCTCCAGGTGGCGGCTTTTTGACACAAGCTCTAAAAAGTCTCGGACATTTCGGAGCGAGGCCGGACTTGAACGCGGTCAGGACTTTGACGATGAGCATGAAGATGAGGATGAGGATGAGGATGAGGATAAAAACGATTCCGTCTGCCAAAGTAGCG
>CAYXVB010000213.1:4811-5620 GCA_964467785.1 uncultured Bacteriovoracaceae bacterium | reverse complement strand
CCGACTATCGAATCCGCTGGAAACGCTCCGGCAACTTCACGCTTTACATGGTCCATAATCCGACTGCGGGAGCAACCGCCGGCGGCGACGGCATCCGCGTCCTGCTCGACAACCGGGGCGAACCGGTCCTCCGCGCCTGGCAGGCCGATGTGCGCGGCGACGAACCCGCTTCCGTGCATCCGCGGGCCTCGCATCGGGTGAGCTGGACCCTGGCTGGCGCAAAAGCAACCGTTGGATTCGAAGGCGTCAATTCGCCCGAGGATATCCTCAAGGTCCGCGGGCCGCTTCGGTCTTCTCTGACGGATTTACCGGATACAACGGAAGCGACCTACGGCAATGTCGAAGGCGCGCTCGTCGCCCGCGTGACTGCCGGAGCGGGCGAAACCGCGTTCCGCCTGGTCATCGACTTTCAGGCCAGCGAAATCGCATCACGCGGCGCGGACCAGCGCCTGTCCCATCTGCTTCACCATCCGATCCAGGCGCTGCTCAGGGAGCAGAGCCAAGACTGGGCCGCCTATCTTTCCCAGCTCAATTTTGATCGCTCCGATCTGCTCGCGGAGTCGAGCGTGCTCCTGCTCAAAGCGCTCGAAGACCGCGTTCATCCAGGCGCGCTCATAGCGGCGCCCGCCAATCCGGCGCTCCCCGTCTGGCGCGAAGCGCCGGAACAACCCTACGAAGAGGCACGTCTTCGTCGCAACGACGCTAACTCCGGATACCGGCGCGTCTGGCCGCGGGACCTCTACCACAAGGCAGTCGCGCTCCTCAGCGTCGGCGACCGACGGACGCCGGCCCAGATCGCTCGATGGTAT
>CAYXVB010000213.1:0-4801 GCA_964467785.1 uncultured Bacteriovoracaceae bacterium | reverse complement strand
ATCGTTCCGTGCAGCTCTCCGACGGCACTTGGTCCCAGAACATGTGGGTCGACGGCACGCCTTCATGGCAAGGCTATCAGGCGGATCAGACGGCCTTGCCCTTGGTCCTGATCGATCGCCTTCAAAGCGCGGGCATCGTAGGGTACGCCGAATTCCGCGACATGGTCCGACGCGCGGCGGATACGCTGGTCCGCCGCGGCCCCGGTACGGCTCAGGAGCGCTGGGAGGAAAACGGCGGTCTCTCGCCCAACACGTTCGCCGCCGTGATCCAGGGACTTCGCGCCGCCGCGCGACTGGAGCGCTCCGGCGACGGCAGCGCTTCATTAGGTCGATCTTACGACGAAACCGCGACCCAGTGGCAAGACCAGCTTAAGAACTGGCTCCTGATTCGTCATGGATTTTACGGCGACGGTTACTTTGCCCGTCTCGAGATCTCCTCGCCCTGGAACCCTCAGCAGCAAGACTGGCTTCACATCGCCAATCTGCCCGCGTCCGCGCAACGCAGCTTTCGCGAGGACGAGATTCTCGACGGAGGCTTTCTCGAATGGATCATCGCCGGACTAGTCGATCCGCAGGATCCTGACTTTACCCGTACGCTCCGCATTTATGACGAAAAAGTGCGCAAACCCACGCCATTCGGGCCGGGGTACCTCCGCTATAACCATGACGCCTACGGCGAAAACTACCAAGGCGGCGCCTGGCCCCTGCTGAGCGCCGAGCGCGCGCTCGCAGCCATCGAACGCCGCGAGCCCCGCGCGGACGTGGACAAGCATCTTTACCTCATCCGCTCGATCGCGACTCCCGCAGGCCTCATCGGCGAACAAGATACCTTAGCCGTTCGTCCACTTGGCTGGTCCCATGCGTCGTACCTGATCCTCAGGCGATCGCTTGCCGAAGGTCGAAGCTGGTACAGGTACACCGAAGGCCCCGCACGGGATCGTCGCTGACCAACACGTCCTGATCCTGAAGCTCCAGTCGAGGAGGCGGCCAGACGCCGACCGGAGGCGCCAGTAGTCGGCTCAAATCCGCGACCTTTCCAGTCCGATTGGTGATCCGCAATCGCCCACGCAAAACCGCGTTTGGAAGTCGGACCTGTCCTTCGATCCTCAATTCGTCAAGCTCCCGCACGCTTGCGCCCTCAAAAGCCTCGAGCACGGTCTGGACGTCCTGATAATGGCGACCCCCTGTCACTGGATCCGAAAGGCTCACCACGGGCAGCATGCCGGGACGTCGATCGCGCAAACGCAGTGTGACGGGATCCAGCTCGAAACGATCCGAGTGAAATTGAAGGAAGAAGTCAAAGGCGCTTTTGATCGGCGAGAAAAACTGCGTGCGTCGCTCCCTCGCGACATGAATCACATGCACCAAGGGTTGCCCATGCCTGCGGCGCCAATGGCGGTCCAGATTCATGAGCGTCGAGCCCATCGCGCCCTCGAGCTGCAGGTATTTGCGGCGCACTCCGTCCTGATCTTCCTGCTCCTTGACGTTGGAGATCAGGTCCGGTGCGATGATCCGAAGCACCTCATTTTCTCCGACCGCCTCGACCTCGCGGGTCAGGAGCGGCACCAGTACGTCATAGTTGAAGAGCGCGAGATTCGTGTTGATCATCCCCCCCAGCGATTCAAAGAGCTTTTGCTGACCCGCCTCCTTGGCCTGCGCGGTCTCAAGCACAGTGAGCGAAATTCCACCCCCCTCTTCCGCGGGATCCTCGAGCAAAGAGAGAACGCCGCCTTTTGCGTCGACCCGCGTCTTTTCGGTCGTCACGAGCGCGATCGGAACCCGCCGCGATGCCATGTAGCTCAACATATATCGATCCGGCGCGCTGCTCAGATCTTCGCCATTGCTGATTGCCGCGATCAGTTTGAGCCCCGGTGCGTGAGGCCGTAGCTCCGGGCGCCAAGCCGCTCGCAAGGCCTCCACTGCAAAGAGCGCGTGTCCTCCCGGCGCGAGACGCGCGCAGGTCAATTGTCCCTGCTCATCGAGAGTCGGAAGCCACTGCTGATGCGTCGCCGTGAACCGGCGCAGCCCTTTGTGCGTGGATACGTACTGATCGTAGGTAACCGATGGATCCGGCAACGCCCGTTTGGCCCAAAGCGCTCGGATCGACTCTTCGGTTTCCGAGCTGACGATATCGTGAAAAATGATCTCGCCGAGTTCGCCTCTCTCATGCTCCAAAATACTCTGAAGGAGCTGGACCTCTGCGAGCGGAATCCGTCGACGATCGACGGCAGAATCGACGTCCGCGGAGCCCTCCGACGCCGGCACGGTCACGAAGAGATCCGTGCCCTTGGCGCCGATCCGGACGCGGGACGCGGGCTCCCCACGGATCCGACTCAGATAGGTGTTTCTCGTCATCGAAGATCCGCTTCCGGCTTGCATCTTCTTGACCCAGAACGCCACGTCGTGCGCGCCCATGGCATTCGAATCCCTGCCATTCGACTCCGCTTTCGCGTTCGACTCCCGGACAAGATCCTCATAATTCACCTTGTAAAGAGCTCCGAGGAACCGATTCGGGGCGATCTCGGTGGGATAAACCGTGCGATGAGGGCCGTGATGGACTTGCGCCAAGTCGCCACGGGACGGATCGTGGATCGCCAGCCGCGCCTCACGCTGGGGACGGCGCCATTTCCGATAGAGGGCGAGGAAGTACTCCGCGTTTAGCTCGTCCAAGCCCAGTTTCGTGACGGCATAATCCAACGCTTCACGCATCGTTTCAGGACGATCCTCCTCCACCGCCCGCCGCATCACTGCGTTCAGCTCTTTCAACTCGATGCCGCTCTTCACGCGCTTTCCTCCAACAGATCCTGATAGCCCCGCGGATTGCGCAGCTGCCATTGCCAGGCGTGCCGCACAATGGCTTCCAACCCGGGAAATTTCCGCACCCAACCCAATTCACGCCGAATCCTTTTGCTTGAAGCGACCAGTACCGCTGGATCGCCTTCCCGCCGCGGAGCGGCGACTTCACGGATCGGAGAACCGACGACCCGGGAGCAGGCGTCAATCACTTCGCGTACGGAGAAGCCGCTTTCGCTTCCAAGATTGTAAACCGCCCCTTTTCCGGGCCGACTCGCCTGAAGCGCGAGGAGATGCCCGCTCACAAGGTCATCGACATGGATGTAATCGCGGATACACGTACCGTCGCGGGTCGGGTAGTTTGTGCCGAACACTTCGACCGCCTCTGCTCGGCCCGCCGCAACCGCCAACACCCGCGGGATCAAATGGCTCTCCGGATCATGCGCCTCGCCAATGTTGCCCTCTGGGTCGGCGCCGGCCACGTTAAAATAGCGCAGAATTGCGTAACCGATTCCGTAAGCCCGGCTGAAGTCCTGGATCGCCTGCTCGACCATGGCCTTGGAGTGCCCATATGGATTGATCGGCGCTCGCGGCGCATCTTCTTGGATCGGCATGGCCTTAGCGTTGCCATAGACCGCCGCCGTCGACGAAAATACAATTCGCTGAATGCCGGACCGCCGCATCTCGTCCAGGAGGATCAGGGCATTGACAAGGTTATTGCTGTAATGTCGGGCGGGGTCCCGGACGCTTTCGGCGACCTCGATGCTACCGGCAAAATGCATGACCGCATCGATATCGTGCTCGGTGAATATGCGTCGCAGGGCGGCCCGTTCGCCCACGTTCTCCACCACAAGCTCCGCCGAGCTGTCGAGTCCGATCGAGGCCCATTCCACCGCGCGGGCATGCCCGTGCGAAAGATCGTCGATCACGACGACTCGATGCCGCTCCTTGAGAAGTTGCCGGATGGCGTGACTTCCGATATAGCCGGCTCCGCCGGTCACGACGATGTTCATATAAGTTGATCGCTCAAGTCGCGCCTGGACGCGACCTGGTCCTCCCACCCTGCAGATTAAATACCTCGTCCCGAATCCAGTCCTTTCCGGTCAGATGCGCCCCCAGATGGCCGCCTGCGCCTTGGAGTCGATCACTTGACGGACAAAGAGGAGCAGCATCGCATGCGACCAGCCCAGCGGGATCACCCAGAAAGGATGTCCCGACTCGCGATGAACCTGCTCGGCAAGCATGCCCAGCGCATTCTGCTTGGACATCGCCCATTGGAACAAGTCACGCGCCTCCACGAGATTTCCAAACTGAAGCTCGATCATCGCGCGCCAAAGCGTAGTCAGGATCCAGGGGTTCCCGCCCCTGTACGAGTCGCGCTCATACCGAAACACCCCACCCGCCGGATGGGCCCACAGGCGGCCACGCACCTGCTCGAGGATCCGATGAGAGATCGGATCTCTTCTCCTCAAGAGGTGGAACGGATGGATCATTCCTAGCAATGAGGCGTCCGCCGCCTCGTCCCAATAACCGCCTCCCCGCCCATAATCCCAAGAGCTCACGATAAAGGCGCGGCGAATGGGCCCATCCATCGGCAGGAATTTCTGAAAGAGATTTCTTTTCAATTCGCGCGCACGGCGAAGATAACGCATCTGCCCCGGCCGATCCGACAGTTCGCGGGCCAGGTACGCGCCCGCCATGAACGCCTGAACGACCGCCGCCTGTGAATAAGCGTGGATCCCCATCCGCTCCTCCCAAAGGTCATTGGAAGGCTCTCCTCGGATCTGTTCCGTCGGATGGGCCGCCTCGTTGAATTTCTCCAAAAAATGCAGCCCGCGCTCCACGGTGGGCCAGAAGCGCTCCAGCCAAAACAGGTCATCTGTCCGCATATAGTGCGCGCAAGACGAGATGATCACGTTGGCCGGCTCATCGATCTGGATGCGCCCCCAACTCGGGCCCGCATGGCCGGTGGCCAGATAGCGCTGCCACCAGGCACCCGAAGGGTCCT
>CAYXVB010000212.1:0-5622 GCA_964467785.1 uncultured Bacteriovoracaceae bacterium | reverse complement strand
GGGAAAAGGAGGAGATTGTCAACTCGGCGGCGATACGGCGATACGCGTCGCTCCGGAGAGGCCTCCCTCGCGACCCGACTTCGGAACAGTACCTGCGGCTCTTCAGAAAATGGTTTCAAGAAGTCGGTACGGACCAAGGCCCCATGTCTACGCTCGCGAGCTCGTCGCAGAGCGAGAGCTCGCTGCTACAACGCGTGCGCTGGGCCAAGGCAATTTACCTGGCGAGAGCGGAAGAGTCCGCGCGCCAAAGAAGCTTGCGCGGCGGTCGAGCCAGCACGAGTCTCCCAAAAGAAGGCGACACCATCTTTTACAACCTCTTGAAAGAGTCCCACCTTCTCCATCCTTACGAGCGGATGGTGACCGAACTTCCCGTTCAGGACCAACTGGACTTGCTCAAGCTCAATATACGAGCGGACGAAAAGTCCGCAAAAGGCGACCAGCTCTTCGAGGCGATCTGGGAGAATGCGAAAAGGTCCGAGACCGGAAAAAAGCTGCTGCTCGATCCGGACCTGATGGACCTTCTCTATTTTAACGACACGAAAAAACGCTTCGCGGAGTGGACGCTCGAAGCTCGCTTTGGCGTCTCGGAACTCGCCGCGTCATTGCGGAACAAGAAAGCGGCGCCCCCTCTGGTGCAACAGACCCGCCCCGTCGTGCCTGAGCTGCGCGCGTGGATGGATCGCCTGCTCCCGGAGAAATCCCTGATCAAAGACGAAATCCTCGAATCCATCGAGTCGCGCCTCATGACCAGCCAGGCGGACCATGCGGAGCTCGCAAAAAGCCGCCTCTCGACTCAGGATTGGTTCAAGTCCCGAGAGATCGCCTACTCGGATCTGCCACAAGCGTTGAGCGAAAGGTTCAAAAGCGCCTTTGATCGCCATCAATACCTCGAATACTTGCTAGACATCCGCAAAGCCTTGCCCGATTCGATCGAGGAATTGCGTGGCCAGCACTCTGGTGTCTTTTTCGAGCAGACCGTGAATGCCGCGAACGCCAGCAAGCGCGCCTTTGCGACCGCGTCCCAGGCGGGGCGCGTGCTGATGCTGCAACCCCTGTTGAGCGCGAAAAACGGCTCCCTCAGCGACCCTAAGCTCGTGGAGCAGGTGAATCGGCTGATCCTAGGAGACCGGACGACAGATCCCTTGGTCCAATCGATCTATCGCGCGTACTTGGACTCGGTGCCGGAGGGCGAGAAAAAGATCCTCCTCTCCGCGGTGCTTTCCACACTGGCCGAAAACAGCGGGAAAAAAGGCGCTTCCGTCAAGGCGATCCTGGAATCCATGGGACCGTTCGGTATCAAAGCCGGCCAATTTTTGCGCACCAGCGGGCTAGCAAGCCGTGAGCTCTCCAAGGAGCTGGACGACTTCCTCGATCACGCGCTCGCGCCCGTGCGCGAGCAGATCTATGAGGACTTAAAGAAGGCTTTCGGCCCCGACCTCAAGATCGTCTCCTCGGTCGGAGACCTGGCGGGTTCGGGCTCCGTCAATTACGTTGTGGTTGCGGACCTAAAGAACCCGCAGACCGGCAAGACCGAACGGGTCACGGTCCGTTTTCAACGGGACGCGGTCGAAGGGATGGCGCGAAACGAGAACGAGATCTGGGGCAAAGCCACGGCTCTTCTAAAACAACGAGGCGACCCACAGACAGCCCTACTCGCCAGACGTCTGGACGAAGCACGCCTCAACGCCATGGAGACCTTGAAGAAGGGAGGAGTCGAGCTGGACCTTTCGATCGAGCGGAACAATTACGAGAAAGCGCGCCTCACCTACTCCGCCTCTGGAGTCGACGTGGCCCGACCCCTCGAGCACTTCCAAAAACTGGTTCCGCCGGACTTGCAGAGCACGGTTTCCATTTACGAGTACATCGAGAACACGCCGCTCAAGAGCATTTCAGACCCCAAAGTATTGACCAAGGTCCATCGCCGGATCATGAACGTCGAGTTGACCGCGCTCAAAAACGGCGTCTTCGATCCGGACGGGCACGACGGCAACTGGCTCTATCACCCGGAGACCGACCGCCTGGTTCGGATCGACTACGCGCAGCTTCGCGAGCCTTCGCGCCAGGAGCACGAAGCCTTCAAAGAACTCATGCGCAGCTTATTGCTCGATGGCAACGGCCCCTCCGGCGCGCGCGCGATCGCGAATACCCTCCCGCAGACCTTTGAGTTCAGCGGAACGCAGCCTTCTTTGGACCTGCTTACCGAGCACCTCGCCCGGATCCTCCGAGACCCCGATCTTCCGCCGCAGAACGCGCCCCACGACCGCGTCTTCTTTATCCGCGACGCGCTGGAGAAGGCGCTGGGCGGTCCCGAAAAAGGAATCGAAATCCGTTTCCGCGACGCCACCCGAAGCGCTCTGGCTAGCCTCTCGCGCATCGTGCCGCATTCTCAGCATTTGCCCGCCAATGAGTTTCGCCAGGCGTTCGTCCAATTGATCGAACTTACGCCCAAACGCGCGGCGATCGGTATGGCCCGCGCCAAGATCGACGACTTACGCCGCACGCTGACCGACAAATGCCAAAGCTTTTTTTCGCGGTTCGTGAACCGCTGAAAAGGTTTTTACTTTCCGCTCCAGGCACTGTGCTCGAAAGACAAGTACCCGAACACCCCGTACTGCGGCGCCGAGGGCCCAACGCCAATCGGCAACGCGAGGCCCGGGACGATCTGCAGCCCGGAGTCGAAATCAATCGCAAAGCGCGCGCCCGGGTTCACGAAGAACGTGTTCTCGCGCGAGATCCCGCCGGAACCATCGGCCTTTTCATTGGCCGCGCCCGCGAACTCGACCATCAGATTGAACTTCTCCGCGACCAGCCAGATGACGCTCATGCCGTAATTGAAAGAAAGCGCCGTGACACGGCCCGTGCCCGATGCGAGATTTGGAGTGAGGGTCGCGCCCAGATTCCAGTGCGTCACCCATTTCGGCGAGAGCTGCACACTCAGCGGCAGATTGGCCTGATAGCCCAGGACGCCGTTGCCGGTTCCTTGCGCGACGTCGCCAGTGGGAAGAACGAGCGAGAAGCGGGGCGAAGCGGCGACATCTTCCCGGTCCACGAGCTGATAGCGGTAGTTGAAAAGGATGTCGCCGAGACCGCTAAAGGGATTCGCGCCTTCGAGGTGCTGCACTGGAATCGTGGCGGAGAGCTGATGCGCGCGGCCGCCCGCGGGCATTTCCTCGGTAAAGGTATAGTTCCAGGTCTTGTCCCGATTGAATTGATAAGTCTGGATATGCTGGATGACGCCTGGCTCTTGGTTATAAGCCTCTTCCAGTAAGAAAGAGTTGTCTTCGATCTTCTTGACCTCAGCGTTCTTCACTTCCTCCGCCAACGCCAGGGATCCGGTCAGTAGAAGGCCTGAAACTACCGAACTCAAAATCAAAGATTTGCCGAGGGTATCGCAATACTTGCCAATCTGCATAAGTCACTCACATTCATGGGTTAATATTGATATCAAATCTCATTATCACGATGTTTTACGATCTGCTAGCTCGTTTCCCGATGGTAGTGTGCTGTCATGGGCGAAGACTCAAAAGCATCCCACCTTTTGGAAAGGCTGTCCGAGACAAGGCGTGCACTCGTCACCGTCGAATCCTGTACCGGTGGACTGATCGCGAGCCGCGTCACCGCGGTCGCCGGCGCCTCCCTGAGCTATTGGGGCGGCATGATCGTCTATGACAACACAGCCAAGTCGGCACTGGCCGGTGTACCTGCTGAATTGATCGCCCGCCATGGCGCCGTCTCCGCCGAGGTCGCGCGAGCACTCGCACGCGGCGCGCTTGAGCGCGCGCGCGCGGAGGCCGCCGCGAGCGCTCCGCTCGGCGGGCGCGACTGGGTATCGATTTCCACGACCGGAATCGCGGGGCCAAGCGGTGGCAGCGCGGAAAAGCCGGTAGGACTCTGCCACATCGGAGTCGCTCTGAGCTGTGGCGCCAAAGTCAGCGTCATGTCGCATGAGCTTCGCCTTTCCCCCGGCTGGACTCGAGCGGAGCTGCAAAGTGAATTCACCGAAAACGCGTTTGAACTGGCGCTCGACGTGCTTCGGGACTGATCCCAAGTTCAACTCTCATTCGGGTGTTAAAAAGGGGAAGCCTTTCGGCTTCCCCCGAAGTCACGGCGGCAGACGGGATCGCCCTTAAGCGATCACCACCTCCGCCGTGGAACTTCCGTAGGTACTGTCACTGGTCATTCCACCACCTCCTTGCCTAGCCCATCTAGAGCTACCTTGATCATAGCAAAATACACACATGCTATGTAAAGAGCTGAAGCGGAGATACCTCAAAAAAAATCAGCCACCTGCGCCTGAACATCGACGGCCCCAATGGCCTGCCCGACCGTTCATTTCCAAACATGAATCGCGCCATTTCATGACGCAAGAACTGGCTACAAAGCCCGATGGGGGTGAGCCGAAACGCCCTGTTTTTATTTGTATTTCCACCAGACTCAGGGCAAATCATCTCTTTATGTCCACGCCTATCCCAAGCGGCGCCACCGCCGAAGCGACCCACGCATATTTCGTCTCCCATCCCCTTCCGCACGCCCCGCGATTTCCCCGAGTTTTAGGAAAAACGGGGCTCACGGTATCGCCGGTGGGCTTTGGAGGCTACCGCGTCGAATACCGGGAGAAGCAGCACCGAGAGGCGCTTCGTAAGGCGCTGACCTCGGGATGCAATCTAATCGACACCAGCGCCAACTACACCAACGGCGCCTCGGAGCAGCTGATTGGCCAGGTAATCCGCGAACTGATCGGCGCCGGCAAGATTCGCCGCGAAGAAATCGTCGTCGTCACCAAAGGAGGTTACGTCCAGGGGGACAACCTCACGCTCGCTCGTCGTCGCGCCAAAAACGGCCAGCCCTTTGCCGAGATGGTCGAGTACTCCGAAGACTGTTGGCACTGCATCCATCCCGAATACTTGGACGACCAGCTCACGCGCGCGCGCGCGCGACGGGGGCGCGAGCGCGGCGAAGCGCGTTTGGTGCATAAAACGGAGTATTTTATCAAGACTTCGGGTGGCCACGCCGAGTACTACCGTCGCATTCGTCGAGCGTTTGAACACCTCGAGGCCGAAGCCGATCGCGGCCGAATCGGATGGTATGGCGTCTCTTCCAATACGTTTGTCGTCCCGCGGGAGGAGACGGACTTCACCTCGCTCGAGACTCTCGTGTCGATCGCACGCGAAGTGGCCGAAGCGCGCGGCAAGGCATCGCGGTTCGGGGTGATCCAGTTTCCCTTCAACCTCCTTGAGGCGGGCGCGGTGCTGGAAGAAAACAACGCGCGGGAAGGCAATCGCGCAGCCTCGGTCCTGGACGTCGCCCGCGAAGAGAATCTCGGCACTTTGGCCAACCGCCCGCTAAAAGCGTTTAGTCCGCGCGGCCTCGTCCGCCTCGCGACCTACCCGGTGCGCGTGATCGACGTGGCGACGTCGGCCCTTCAGGACGCCTTTGACGAAGTCCTCAAACACGAATCCGCCTATCCCACCGAGATGCTGGCGCGCGCGGGCATCGAAGTGCCAATCCAAAAAGTGGCTTGGGGCCATATCCTCCGGCAACACTTTCAACGCATCGCCACCTTGGAAGCTTGGAAGTCCGCACTTCACTATCAAGTCCGCCCCGCCCTAGAGGAGTCCTATC
>CAYXVB010000211.1:0-5715 GCA_964467785.1 uncultured Bacteriovoracaceae bacterium | reverse complement strand
AGCACTCGATGATAGCTCACCGCGAACCGGTGGGCCTCGTCGCGCACGTGCACGAGCAGTTTGTACGCTGCCGTGTGGGGCAGCAGCGGCACGGGATTCTTGCGGTTGGGGATGAAGATCCTCTCCATCGAGGACTTGACCTCCTTGGCCTGGAAGTCACTCTCCGTCCGGGCCTTGGCCAGCCCGACAACGCTCACGCCCTGGACCTGGAGCTCCTCGAGGATCGCCACGGCCTGCGCGAGCTGACCTTTGCCACCGTCGACCACAACCAGATCCGGCAGGGCTTCCGCCGAACTCGCGCTCTCCGCCTTGTGCGAAAAACGCCGGCCCAGCACCTCGTGCATCGAGGCGAAGTCGTTAGCGCCCTCGACCGTGCGGATCTTGTAACGGCGGTAGAGGTTCTTGTCGGGCGCGCCGTCGATGAAGACTACGCGCGAGGCGACTGAGTCCTCGCCTTGGAAGTTGGAAATATCGTAGCACTCGATCCGGTGCGGAAGCTTCGAGAGATGAAGTTTGTCCATGATCTCCTCGAGGGCCTCGATGCCGTGGCCAGCCTCCTTCGACGAGGCTTTCCTGACCGCCTGTTCGAGCGCGTAGGTCGCGTTGGTCCGGGCGACATTCAGGAGCTGGTGGTCCACCGCGCCGTCTTCCACCCTGAGGGCGACGGCCGCCTTTTCAAACAGCTCGAGATCCGCCGGCACTTCGGGCACCAAGACCTCGCTCGGAGGGGCGCCGGTCGTCGCGTCTGATCCGGCTCCAAAGTAATATTGGGAGAGGAAATCGCTCAAAAGCTGCGCGTCGCTCACGGAGGAGTCGACGGTCTGCAATCGATAATGATGGACCCCCACCATGCGGCCGCCTCGGATCCGCAGGAGCGTCCCTTGGGCTTCGGCCAGACCATCCTTGGAGCGGGCCAGCCCGACCACGTCACGATCGCGGTTGGAGCCCGCCTCGACCACCCCTTGGGTTTCGGTCACCACTTCGATATTGCGGATTTGATCGCGGTAAAACGCGGCGATCTCATACTCCTCGTTCTCAGCCGCTTCCTCCATCCCCTGGCGCAGCTCACCGATCAGCCGGTCAGCCTTGCCCTCGAGTACCCGGACGATCTCGTTGATGGACTCCCGGTACCCCTTTTCGTCGATCAGCCCGACGCAAGGGCCGGTGCACTTTCCCATTTGGTAAAGAATACAAGGCCGGCTTCGATGACGAAACGTATTGTCCGAGCAATCCCGGAGCCGAAAGCTTTCCGTCAGTAGCGTCAAAACCTGACGCGCCGCAAAAGCAGAGGGAAACGGCCCGAAATATCGAGCGCCGTCGCGATGAACCTTTCGGACATACTCCAAACGAGGAAAACGATCGCCCAGCTGGATTCGGAGATACGGGTAGGCCTTGTCGTCCTTGAGACGAACGTTGAACTTGGGCTTATGCTTCTTGATCAGCGTGTTTTCAAGGATCAGGGCCTCGGCCTCGGTCTCGGTGAGAATCACATCGAAGCGCTCGACCCGCGAGACCATCATTTCCGTGCGGGGGTTTTCGTGGGGACCTGCCTGAAAATAGCTGGAAACGCGGCTTCGCAGGCTCTTTGCCTTGCCGACGTAAAGGATTTCGCCGGCACTGTCCTTCATGAGGTAGACGCCCGGAGAGGTCGGTGCTTCCTTTGCCCGCTCCAACAAAGCTCTCAAGCCAACGGCCTTCTTAGCTTGCATTTCCATCGCGGTTCACTATAAACACACTTGGAGGAGATTTCCCATGGCCACGACCACCACCTCGGTAGGCAAAGAGACGCTTGCCTACTGCACCAGCTGCAAAATGGATTTGAACCACGTCATCGTGGCAATGAAAGGCGACCGCATCGCCAAGGTCCAGTGCTTCACCTGCAAGAAAGAGCACGCCTATAAGGCCGCCAAAGGCGTGGTCGAACCGACCGCCAAAAAGGCCAAGAAAAAGACCAAAGCCGAAGTCGCCGCTGAAGAAGCCGCCACCTCGCTCCAAGCCGAGTGGGAAAAGCTGATGCACCAGCATCGCGACGCCCCGATGAAGGCCTACAATCCCAAGGGCAACTTCGCTCTGGGCGACAAGCTGAACCACCCCACCTTCGGCGAAGGCATCGTGGGCAAGCTGATCTATCCTAACAAACTCGAAGTCATCTTCCGCAACGACATGCGGGTCCTCATCCACGGTGGCGCCAAGTAAGCCCCGGCGATCGAAGACGAATTTTGGAAGAGCGGGCATCGCAGTCGCCACCGCAATGGGGGGCTGCTTGCTCGCTCTTTCTTTTTCAGGCTGCTCGAGCGCGCCCAAGAAGACGCCCGAGCTATCCCGCCTCGAAGGCCAAAAAGTGGCCCTGCTCGACATTGACGGCGAAGAAACTGCCCGCAAGGTCATCGAGGTCGCTCTGGTCAACCAATTGGTGAATCAGGGAAGCTTCGAACTGGTGAATAAAAAGGAAGTCGATTACGCCCGTGCGCTCCCCGACGTCAAGCCGGGTGACTGGCGCACACTCACCGAGCGATCAGGCGCGGCCTATGGCCTAAGAGCCAAAGTGCTCAAATTCGACGCCAACACGCGCGAGGGGTATTCGAGCGAGGAAGTCTATGACTCCCAGCTTGCCCAAGAGCGCGGCGAAAAAGAAGGCAAGACCCAGCGCCTCTACAAGGTCAAGGCGATGACCGGCGAGGTCCAAATCGAACTCCAGTTCACCGAGGTCAGGACGGGTGATGTGCGCGCAGGCATCGCCGAGGCCAAAGAGACGATCACGGCTGAAGCCAAGGATTCCGCGGCTCATTTGCCGCCCAAGCTCCGCTTCCTCGAAGAGTTGACCAATCAGGCTTTCAAGCTGTTCTTCGACAAGTACCAATAAAAAAAGCCCGCATCCGAGGCGCCGGATTGGGTGATCGGCTCGACTATGCCCCGAGCCCTCCGGTATTGAGGGCGCGCTTTACAGCCCCAGGCCCTTCAAACCAACCCGAAAATTCTCTAAAGGAGCCGAGCAAGTCCGGCCATGGCAAAGAAGCCTCTTGCCCTCCGCTTCGAGCTCGGGCTTTTTCTGAAACACTCTCGGATTTCGGATCGCCTCTCCTGCTCCGGGACCAGAAAGGACCACCGGCCCCTCGACCGAAAGCCAGGCCGCGCTCAAAAGCTCTCCGTAACCCTTAGGATTACCCATCACCTGCGGAAACAAGGCGCCCAGCTGCCCTTGCCACTCCGGATCCCATTCGCCAGCCTCAATCTCCGAAAGCGCGATCATGCAGCCGATCGCGACGGCTGTACCAGCGGGTATCGCTTGATCGTAAAGCGTCTTAGGCCTTTGGATCAGTTGCTCATGGTCATCGGCCGTGAAAAAATATCCAGCCTCCGACGCGTCCCGGAAAGAGCGCTGGATCGTGCGAAGCCATTCCTTCGCGCATTCGGTCAACGCATTCAACCGGGCCGCGTCCTTTTCGAAACGGGCCAGATCCAGTGCGGCGCGAGCCAAAAAAGCGTAATCATCGAGATAGGCGTTGTGTCTCGGTCGCCCCATCTGCAACGTGCTCCAAAGTCGGCCAGGGGATCGGACCAGGTTCTGCTCCACTCCTTGAAAAGCCTCCTCCGCGGCGCGACGTGCGCCCACTGCCAACTCCGCGAGAGATCCGGTGGCGTCGCCGGAGAACAGCTCCGCTCGGATGACGCGTGCTTGATCGAGCGCCTGCGCCTGCGCAGGATCTTCCAACGCGCGCGCGGCCCAGATCAATCCGCTGATCACCAGCCCGTTCCAAGAAGCCAGGCATTTGGTGTCCGTTCCGGGGCGAACCCGTTTTGCTCGGGCCATGAAAAGCTTGTTCCGCGCCAAACCCAACATCGCGGCATCAACTAAATCCGCCGCGAGATGGAGCACCGTCTTGCCGTGCTCGAAGTTTCCCGACGTCGAGACACCGTACCGAGCGAGGAACGCATCTGCCTCTCGTGGCTCAAGGCATGCTCCGACCTCCTCCGGATCCCAGACGTAGTAGCGCCCCTCCTCTCCTTCGGAGTCCGCATCCAACGCCGCGAAAAACAGCCCTTCGGGCGAACGCATCTCCCGAAGAAGAAATCGGACTGTCTCGGCCACCACGCGGGTGAAGAGCGCGCGATCCCCTGCCTGGAGCTCCACAGGACTCAGCAGTACTTCGCTATAAAGCCCCAGCAGCAGCCCGTTGTCGTAAAGCATTTTCTCGAAGTGCGGAACGCTCCAGGTCTCGTCGACCGAGTAGCGTGAAAAGCCACCGCCCAACTGGTCGTAAATCCCACCAGCAGCCATCTTGCGAAGAGTAAGCAGGACCCCTTCACGAAACGGCTCGCCCAGGCGCCACAGCGCCGAAAGTAGCATCGGGTTCGGGAACTTGGGCGCCGAGCCGAATCCCCCGTTTTCGAAATCGAGGTTCGACTGCAGGCTTTCGGCGCAGCGGAGGAGTCCCTCGCGAGACGGCATCCGGCGTTCCCCACCGCTTCCGACCTTTTCCATCCCCGCGATGAACTCGGTCAAACGGCGCGCGTTCTCCACGACATTATGGCGGTCTTTTTGATACGCCTCCGACAACGCGACCAGCGCGCGCGGAAAACCGGGACGCCCATAACGATCCTCGGGCGGAAAATAGGTCCCCCCGAAATAAGGTTTGAGATCGGGCGTGAGAAAAACGGTCAGCGGCCAGCCTCCGCTTCGAGTCATCGCCTGCGCGACGTTCTGATAGATGTGGTCCAGGTCCGGGCGCTCCTCACGATCCACCTTAATGTTGACGAAACGCTCGTTCATGACCCGCGCGATCTCATCGTTCTCAAAACTCTCATGCGCCATCACATGGCACCAGTGACAGGCCGAATAGCCGATGGACAGGAGAATGGGCCTGTCCTCGCGGCGGGCGCGCTCGAGCGCCTCCGGACCCCACGGGTACCAATCCACGGGATTGTCTTGATGCTGAAGCAGATACGGGCTGGTTTCCTGAGCTAATCGATTAGCCATAGCTCGGAAAACCTAGCACATCACATACCGAGCTGGAGGATTTTCAACCGCCTGATTCGGTCACGAAGCCCGGCGGCGGCTTCGAAGTTCATCGCTTTGGCCGCGCTCTTCATCTCCTCTTCCATCTTCCGGACGGTCTTGGGCAAATCCGCCAAAGAGGTGAAGAAATCCCCCGCCATGGCGCGAATCTCGGACTCCCTCGTCGATTCGTCAACCAGATCGAGCGACGCCATCTGATCCTCCGCCGAACCACTTGCCGCCCCGCCTGACGCGGGCTTCCCTTCGGCCGCGCTCCAAACGCTCTTGCCATGCCCCGAGCCCGCTCCGGTGCGAAGTGCGCGTTTGGCCAACGCCGACTTGTCGAGCTGCACCACTTTTTTGCCGCCCCGGGCAGTGGACTCGATCCCTTCGTCGAGAGTCGGGGCGATCGGAGCCGGAATAGCCTTTTGGATCGTCTTAGGCACGATGCCGTGTTCTTGATTGTATTCTTCCTGAAGCTTACGACGGCGCGACGTCTCATTGAGCGCTCTTTGCATGCTCTCGGTGATCTTGTCGGCGTAAAGGATCACGTGGCCGCCTGCGTTACGCGCGGCACGCCCGATCGTCTGAATCAGCGAACGGAAGCTGCGCAGAAAACCTTCCTTGTCGGCATCGAGAATCGCCACCAACGAAACTTCCGGAAGATCGAGGCCTTCGCGGAGTAGGTTGATGCCGATCAGGACATCAAATACTCCGAG
>CAYXVB010000210.1:0-5729 GCA_964467785.1 uncultured Bacteriovoracaceae bacterium | reverse complement strand
CAGAACAAGATCTTTGAATACGTCGAGCCCTGAGTTGCGGAAGGATCCGGATCAGGCGTCAAAGTGGCGACTCGTCGCCTGGGCAGGCCTGTCGGTGCCGCTGATCTTACTTGCGGCTTGTACGACCCTGCCCGCGCCCAAGTACTCGAGGCATGCCTTTCCAAAGGGAGAGGCGTTTATCGGAGATGCCAAGCGTCCTTACCGGACCCTCGGGCTCGTGCGCGCCAAGGTCGAGTTTCCGACGTTGGATCCGGCGCGCGACGAGCAAGAACTCTGCAATAACTACTACAACGCAGCCGTGCAGGATCTGGTCAAGCACGCGCGGAAGGCCGGCGGCGATGCCGTCATCAACGTCATGTCCGTGGTGTTCCTTGAAGACGGCCGTGCCGAGACTCACAAGACTCCCGAATGCTCCGATGACGGGCAGGAAGGCCAAATCCTCGCGCAGGGAATTGCGGTGAAGTGGCTGCCGGAGCCCAGTCCTTCGTCCTCACCGACTGCCTCCCGTTGAGCCGCTTTCAAAAACTCTCGTCGTTCGTCTTGCGATGCTCGGCCGCGAAGGTTTCCGCCGGCGGGTCGTAGTAATAGCGGCGCGGATTGGGGCGAAACTGCAAAGTCTTGGGGTCGATCGACCCGGAGTCCCAAGTCACGTCCATCGAAATCCAACGTCCATTGACGAAGACTTCGTTCCAGGCATGGTTTGGGATCGTGGGATCGATTGGCGGTCCAATGTAAGGGACTCCCAGCGGAATTCCGAAGCCCAAGATCACTTTGGCACGAATTCCTGAGGCGCGATGGAGCGCGGCCGTGAGATTCGAGTAACCTTGGCAGACTGCTATGCGATCTTGCAGTGTGAGGACGGCGGTGGTGGGCTTTGACACGTAGGTGCCATCAAGGAAGCTTGCGACGTCATAGGTGATCGCCCGTGCGACCCAGTCATGGATCGCAAGTGATTTTTCGGCGTCGGATTTCAGGCCCGCGGTGACCTTGGCCGCGAGGCGTATGATCTCGGGGTCGTCGCTCTCGACCTGGGTCGAGGGCAAGAGAAATGAGTGATCGGCAGCGTCTGAGTTGTGGACCATGAACGAGTCGCCAAAGCTGCACATGCCGGGAATCTGCGGGCAAAAATAGATCGTGAGCCGGTAGTCGCCCGCTCCTGCGCGCAAGTAGATCTTGCGCGAGACGTTTTCACCGGGAACGAGGTGAATCTGTTCGTCGGCAGGCGGACTGTCCGAATTGACGAGATGCTGCCTGATCATCAGGGCGATCATGTCTCGAGGGGCGGAGCCTTCGATGCGGATCGCGCTGTTGGAAGTCGAGTCCGCCGATAGTGTGAAATACTTTCCACGCAGCGGAGAGACCGACTCGGTGGACGGTTGCGGGGCGGGAGTTGACGCCTTTTGAGCGGCTTCTTTTGCTTTGTTGAGCGCGTCTTGGAGGATGCCGGCCCAATCGGCCGCCGAGGCGGGTGCCAAGCCCTGCCCCAGGGCGATACCCAGCACGAGCCATAGGAGCGATTGAGCGGGGAACGGGTGGGGCGTTTTCGTCACGGGGTCCACGGTGACCTCCTCAAGTGGGGGGACCCTATCAGTACTGTATTTATTTAGTCAAGTAATGAAGTAAGTTATGATAACTAAAAAAGAATAAGTAGCTCTTCTTTTCACTCAACTGACGCGTCCCTGTGTCCGAAAAGACCTCGAGGGGCGAATCGATGTCGATGGCCGTGGCTAAAAAGAATAATGCCGATTACCTGGAGCTGCTGCCCAAGCTGCAGGACATTCGCACGCTTCCCGTGGTCGCCATGCGCGTAAACGACCTCATCAATGATCCCAATTCCTCGGGCAAGGACATCGCCGAGGTCCTCAAGCAAGATCAAGTGCTCACGGCCAAGATTTTGAGGCTCGTTAATTCTTCCTATTATTCGATTCCGGGCGGTGTGTCCGACGTGCAGCGCGCGCTGGCTTTCCTAGGCTTTAATACCGTGGCCCAGCTGGTGTTGAGCCTGTCGGTGTTCTCGATGTTCACGCATGTTGAGGGCGAAGAGCTTTCCATGCTCGACTTCTGGAAGCATGCGCTTGCCACCGCCGTCTGCAGCGAGATGCTAGCCAGGAGGCTCAAATTCGCGCGCCCGGAGGAGGCCTTTACCTGCGGCATGCTCCACGACATTGGCAAGCTCGTGCTCCATGAGATCGATCCCGCCCGCATGATCTCGGTCGTCAGCGAGGCCGCGCGCAAAAAAGCAGGCTTCATCGATATCGAACGGGAGTATGACCTTCCGAGCCATACCTATCTGGGCGAAGTGATCGCGGCGCGCTGGGGACTGCCTCAGCTCATTCGCCAGGCGATCCGCTACCACCATGTCGACGTGACGAAGATGGACAGCATCCTCGCGTCGGCCAAGCCGGTGATCCAAGTCGTGAGGTTGGCGAACGCGCTTTGCGTGAAAAACCGGCATGGCAAGTCGGGCGATTGCTCCGAGGGCAAGGTGACGCCAGACATGCTGGGGTCGCTCAAGCTCACGGAAGCCGATGTGCCGGGGATTGAAGCGGATCTGAGGGCTTCGATGGAAAAGGCGGGGGCATTGCTCAATGCGTACCGCTAAGGTCCGGGCGTTGCCCGTAAAGGATTCCGAGTCCAAGTACCGGGCCATTTTCGAGCAGTCCACGGACGCGATTGCCACCGTGCTTACGGAGGGCTTCCAGATTGACGCGGCCAACCAGGCGTTCGAGGAGCTGACGGGCTATGTCGGGTCGGAGCTCGCCGGTCGCGCCATTCAAGCGATTTTTCCGGACGCCGCCAGGGCCGGACGTTCCCGTCCTTTCGGCATGGAGCTCCTCCAGGCGTCGGGGACCTATGAGGATGTAGCCATCCTTCGCAATGACGGCCAGATCCGCTATGTCGATCTGAGCGTGAGACCCGTGGTGAGCGGCGCTAGTGAACTCATCCTGATCATGCTGCGGGACATGACCGAGAAAAAGCGCATGGAGCGCGAGCTCATCGCCAAGCATTCGGAGCTCCGCGATGCCTTTATCCAGCTCGAGAAAAAGAACGCCGAGCTTTCCTCCATGCAGGAGACCCTGGTGCAGGCGGGCAAGCTCGCCGCGCTCGGGGAGCTCGCCGCCGGCATCGCCCATGAGATCAATCAACCGCTCATGGGTATCCGCGGATACGCGCAGGAGCTGCAGTCTGTCCTGCCGCCGAGCGCGCTTGCGCAAGGCGAGGTCTCGCTCTCGCTCAAGGAGATCATCTCCAACGCGGATAAAATGGCCGGCATCATCGGTTACATGCGGGAGTTCACCCGCAAATCCACCGAGAAGCACGAGTGGACCGACCTTCACGCCGCGATCGAGGAAGCCCTCAAGATGCTCTCGCGACAGTTCGCCGCGCGGGGGATCACGGTCGAGCGGCGGTTCGGCGCCGGCGTGCCTAGAATCTTCGCCAATCCTCTGCAGCTCGAGCAGGTCTTCATCAATCTGGCGACCAACGCCCGGGACGCCATCGAAGCGACCGGCCGCGGGAGCGGTAGGATCGAGATCGCCACGCGGCAAAACGGTGATTTTATCGAAGTCGACTTCAAAGACGACGGGTGCGGCATGAACGAGCGTACCCGATCGAGGATGTTCAACCCCTTCTTCACCACCAAAGAGGTGGGCAAGGGGATGGGACTGGGGCTCAGCCTCAGTTACGGGATCCTTTCCAAGTTGAGCGGCTCCATCTTGGTGGAGAGCGAGCTGGGCAAGGGCGCGGCTTTTAAAATCAGGATACCCAAGGATTATCGGGAATTGGCTTAAGTCCATCGTGAGAGGAGACGAGGAGAAACTATGATCAAATCCAGAGTGCTGGTCGTTGACGACGAAGATACCATCCGCAACCTGCTCCGTTCGAGGCTGGAGCGCGAAGGCCATGACGTGGCAGTCGCCGCATCCGTGCCGGAAGCCGAGAAGATTTTCGCCGAAGGGGCGGAAGTCGGCGTCGTCGTGACCGATCTCAAGATGCCAGGCCGCGACGGGTTCGCCCTGATGAGCTGGGCCAGGGCACAATATCCCCGCACCCGCATCATCGTCATCACAGGCCATGGTGAAAAAGAGGCGGCCGTCCAGGCCCTTCGCCATGGCGCTTCCGACTATCTTGAGAAGCCTTTTGACATGGATGTCCTCTCTCATTCGGTCAAGCGTTGCCTCCACGAGCACCAGCTGGAGCGAGAGAACTCCGATCTTGTCGCCCGCCTCGAAGCGCGCGCGAGCCGAATGGAAGGCAAGTCCGAAGACAAGCTCTGGTACGTTTCCAAGGCCGTCGCCATGAGCAAAGCCAACGAATGGATCACCGTCCTCCGCCGCGAAGCCATGCGAGGCGATGCCGAGGAGCCCACGGTTCTCATCACCGGCCAGAGCGGCACCGGCAAAGAGGGGATCGCCCGGATGATCCATGCCGGCTCGCGTCGCGGCAAGGGTCCTTGGGTCGCGGTAAACTGCGCCAACTTCAATGAGCAGCTCCTGGAGAGCGAGCTTTTCGGCCACGAAAAAGGCGCCTTCACCGGTGCGCAAGCCTTGAAGCGCGGTCTCTTCGAGCTCGCCAAAGGCGGCACGCTCTTTCTCGACGAGCTCGGCGAGATGGACGTCAAGCTCCAGGCCAAGCTCCTGCGCGTGCTGCAGGAGAAGGTCTTCCGCCGCGTCGGCGGCACGCAGGACCAGAACACAGATGTGCGCGTCGTCGCCGCGACCAACCGGGATCTCAAGGACCGGGTGACGGCGGGGCATTTTCGCGAGGACTTGTTCCACCGCCTCAGCCGCGTGGTGATCGAGCTTCCCACACTTTCCGAGCGCCGTGAGGACATCATCCCGATGGCGATGCAGTTCGCCCAGCGCGCGTTCCGCTCCCGTGGCAAAGCGTTCGGCGGCTTCACTCCGGATGCCGAGGAGGCGCTCACCGGATATTCGTGGCCGGGCAACGTGCGCGAGCTGCTCAATGTGGTCGAGCGGATGGCGCTCGTCACCGAGGGCGAGGGCGCAATAACCGCGAGGAATCTCGGCCTACCCGCCGAGCACCCTCCTACCGGCCCGCGTCTCGAGCTGGTCAAGTCCTCGTCTTTTAGCGTTCCGGAGTCGACGGATTTCGCAAGTTACAGCGAACTCAAGAAGCGCTGGACCGACTCCTTCGAGCGGGAGTACCTGGTCATGACGCTCCAGAAGAACAACGGAAACGTTTCGGCCGCCGCGCGTGACGCCAAGCTCGATCGCAGCAATCTGCTTCGCCTGCTGCGCCGTCACAAGATCAGTTCCGAGAGCTTCCGTTTGCCTGGCACGCCGCAACCGGTGGCTGCACCGGCGACAGCGGGGCCTGCCAAGCCGAACACCGGATCTGGCAGCGGCCAGGCCGCGGCCTGATTCCGCGTTATTTTAAGCGAATGCATATGAATTCGGTCTGGATGTCCTGACTTTCCTCAGTTAGGCTTCCGGACCGAATGCTATTGAGGCATCCTGCGGTCCGTGCGGGCCTGACCATCGCGCTTTTGTCCTTGTCGACGAGCACCCTGGCCGGGGAAGTTGCGACTTTCGCGGACTCCGAAGCGTTCACTCGTTCCGAGCAGGAGTTGCGCCTCCGCAATGAGTCCCGCGCTCTCACGCTCTCCGATCCTATGCATGCGCCACAGCTTTACAGTCATGGTGCGCGCAGGCCCTGCGTGGTCGTGGTTACCCACGGCACTTTCGAATCCCCCAGGTACATGCGAG
>CAYXVB010000209.1:0-5730 GCA_964467785.1 uncultured Bacteriovoracaceae bacterium | reverse complement strand
GTGGACGCCATATAGCACACTCCTTGGGTGTCCACCAAATCGGGTCAAGCCCACCTTATAGACCGTTAGTCTTGAATCCATCATGGCAACTCATCCTTCGTCGCCATCCAGTCATTCTATACCGGAACTCTCCCTGGAGTGGCTCGCCCGGATGAACATCCCTGCCTTGATCGCCAGCCCTGAGGCAGGGGAATGGAAGGTAACTTTTGCAAATCCGGAGGCTCAGCAGATACTCGGCCTTCCAGACCCGTGCATAGGCCGCACTTTGAGCTCCATTCCGGAAATTTCTGACTGCCTGTCCCGGGTCCAAACTTTGAAAGCCGGTCAGGTCGCGGAGCTACCTCTTTCCGTTTCGCATCAGAAGCGCTCCTTAATTGCGATCGCGCTCGCCGAAGGGCCGCTCGCGCTGCTCCTCACGTCTTCCGGACCAGACTCCCACTTGACTTCGACGACCGACGCGCTTCGGGCCAAGGCCGCTGGGGCTTCGCGCATTCAATTCATGGCGGAGCTTGTCGGGGCCTTTATCCACGAAATCAACAACCCGCTGGCCGTCATCCATGGCCGCGCGGGCGTGCTACGCACACAGCTCAAAAGCGATGCGCCTCCCGCGCCGGAAAAAATACTTGCGGCCGCCGAGCGCATCGAGCAGGCGACACGCAGGATCTCCGAGGTCATTCACGCCTTTCGTGACTTTGTGCGCGATGCCTCGCAGGAGACGCCAATGTCCGTCTCCGTTGCCAAGGTGCTCAACGAGGCGCTCGCGCTCTGCGCGACCCGCTTTCGCAACCACGGTATCGAAGTGAAAGAGCCCGAATCCATTGAACCCCAATGGCTTGTCAAAAGCCGCGGCAGCGAACTGCAGCACCTGTTGATCC
Organism: uncultured Bacteriovoracaceae bacterium; assembly: GCA_964467785.1. Classification (GTDB taxonomy): domain Bacteria; phylum Bdellovibrionota; class UBA1018; order UBA1018; family UBA1018; genus CAYXVB01. The sequence continues at coordinate 4,855 of CAYXVB010000209.1, read as the reverse complement.
ACCTGATGCTCAACGCCTATGACGCCGTCGCGATGCTTCCCCAAAAGTGGATCGCCGTCGAAGTCAGCGCAAAGGACGGGAACGTGGACATCTCGATCACCGACAGCGGCAAGGGAATTCCCGTCGGCCTCCGCGAGCGACTTTACCGACCGTTTTTCACGACGAAGACGGGCGGGAAAAACGCAGGGCTTGGGCTCTATCTTTCCGACGAAATCGCGGCATCTCTCGGCGGCAGATTGTGGCTCGATACCGAATCGCCGCGCACGCGCTTCGTCCTCTCACTGCCACTCAGCGGATGAAGCTGCAGCGAGCGGCGAACTGCGGAAATCGCTGGTCACGTACCAATTACACAAAGCGTGTTTATCATTTTTATTGCGCCCGCCTTCGCGCTTCCGCTATGCCTGAAGGATGACACGCAACTTCAAGACGCAAAAGGGCACCGAGCTCCCGCTCCTTAATCTCCGAGGCAAGGAATACCTCGAAGTCAAATACCGCCTCGTCTGGTTCCGGGAGGAACACCCGGACTGGTCGATCGAGACCGAGTTCGTCTCAGTCACCGACAAGTCGGCCACCGCCCGCGCCACCATCCGCGACACTCAAGGACGTATCCTCTCGGTTTCGCACAAATTCGAAAACGAGCGAGGATTCCCGGACTTCCTGGAGAAGGCAGAAACCGGCGCCATTGGACGGGCGCTTGCGCTCGTTGGCTACGGAACGCAGTTCTGCGCCGACGAGCTGGACGAAGGCAATCGGATCGTGGATTCGCCGGTCGCTCCTCCCTCTCCCACGTACGCGACTGCTCCCGTAAATCCGGGCTTAAAAACTCAACCCCAGACGCAGCAGGTCCAGCCCTCGCGCGCGGCGCCACCCGCCTCGAACACGGCCCCCGCGGCAAGCGCTCCTCCGACACCGCCCAGTCGCGAGCAACTGGGGGAGTTTCAGATCCTGTTCGGAAAGAAGTACCGCGGAAAACGCCTGAAGGAGATCCCCGAAGAGGAGATCCAGGGCTACGTGGATTGGCTACATTCAGAAGCGACGAAAAAAGGAGTACCACTTTCACACGAAGTGCGGCTGCTCACCTATGCCGTCGAGCACTACTATCTCGACGAAAGAGCCGAAGGAGAGGGTTCCAGCCCCGAAGGCGAAGATCTCTCCGCTTAGGTTTCGCCAGGGATCAGGCCCTAGGAAAAACTTCTTTGTGACAATTTGTCCCGCCACGTCCAAAAGCAGCTCATTTAAGCTCATTCAAAAAGTATCTTGAGCCGAAAATGAACTCTTTCGTTCGGGCACGCTCCGTGCAAATGTAGACGCAACATGCAACCTCAGGACACGCTTCATTCGTCCGTGGAATCAGCGCCAGATTCGCCACAGATGATGTTGAATGGAGACACGGACTCAACACTGGCGACAGCAACTTCGACAACAACTTCGACAACAACTTCGACGACGACTTCGAAGCCGTCCTCCCCCCATTGCGCGCAGTGCGGCCGTGTCCTGCCCGCAAAAGTATTTCCTCTGACCCGCAAATCCGGGCCCGCGCAACAGGAATCCCGCCTGTTCTGCTGTTCGGGCTGTCGCTCCGTCTTCGCGCTACTCGAGGAGCGGGGGCTCACCGATTATTACAGAATCCGCGAGTCCGCGGGTGAAGGTCCTCAAAACTCGGCACCCGATCCGGGCCCCGCCTCCGGCGACCCTCACGCTCAATACGCTTACCTCGACGACCCGGGCTTCCTCGAGCTTTATTCGAAGAAGACGATCGAAGGGGCTCGAGTGATGGAGTTCTACCTCGAAGGCATTCATTGCGCGGCCTGCCTCTGGCTTCTCGAAAAGCTCCCACAATTCGTTCCCGGTGTCGGCGCGGTACGCCTCGACCTGAACCAATCCACGGCGCGCGTGGAGCTACTCCCCAACGGAGGCAGTTTTGCTTCGGTCTCCGCCGAGTTCCGGAGAATGGGCTATCCCGCGCATCCCGTTCGCGGGGAAGAGGCCGAAGACCTGCAGAAAAAAGAAAACCGCTCCACTCTGATGCGAATCGGCGTGGCCGCGGCCGCCATGGGCAACATCATGTTGCTCGCCGTTTCCATCTATGCGGGCGCGGAGGGAGCACTAGCTCAGCATTTCAATGAAGTGAGCGCTCTGCTCTTCCTCCCCGTTCTCCTATACAGCTGCGTGCCTTTTTATCGGAGCGCGCTGGCCGCGATCCGGACCCGTACCGTCTCGATCGACGTGCCCGTCGTGCTCGCCGTTTTCCTAGCGACCACCGCCAGCACGGTCAACCTGTTCCGCGGCTCCGGTCATGTCTACTTCGACTCGCTGGCCGCCTTCACCTTTCTGCTGCTTTCAAGCCGCTACGTCCTAGCCCGCACCCAACAGGCCGCGCGCGCCCGCTCGCGACTGGCCTTCTTTCTTGCGCCCTCCACCACTCGCCGCCTTCGCGTCAACGCGGACGGCGCCGAAATTCGCGAGGAATGCGCCTCCGAGCTTCTTGTCGCCGGGGATCTCATCGAGGTTCGCTCGGGCGAGACTCTGCCGGCCGACGGCGTGGTCGAAAAAGGGCGCTCCCGGATGAACTGCGCGTGGCTCACGGGTGAAAGCCAGCTCACCGAAACCAACGTCGGACATCCGGTATTCGCCGGAACGGTCAACGAAGGCGCGCCACTCGTCATCCGCGTTTCGGCATCGGGCTATCAAACGCGTCTGGGACAGATCCTTCGCTCCATCGAACAGGGTGAACAACGCAAAGCTCCCGTCGTGCTCCTCGCCGACAAGATTTCCCGTCACTTCGTCACCGCGGTGGTCACGGGCTCGATCGCCCTTTTCGTGGGCTGCGTTTACTTTGGCGTGCCGGTGGGCGACGCTTTCAACCGAGCACTCGCGCTGGTGATCGTGACCTGCCCTTGCGCCCTGGCCCTGGCCACGCCGCTGGCAATGACCGAGGCGCTCGGGGCTGGCGCCCGCGCCAATCTCCTGATCAAGGGCGCGGACGCGCTGGAGCGCTTGAGCGCCGCTCGACGCATCTACCTCGACAAGACCGGCACCCTGACCCAGGGCCGGCTCGAGGTCGTGCTTTGGAAGTCGATCGAAACGGGAACCTCACGCACTGAGGCTGAACTCGCTGCGCTGGCGCTCGAGGGCCGCTCCAGTCATCCGATCGCCCGCGCGGTCGTCCGCAAATTCTCAGCGGTGGACTTCCAGGAAGTACCGGAACCGGAGAACTTCCAGGAAATCGCCGGCCACGGCGTCGCAGGCACGCTTTACGGGTCCCGCTTTGAGCTTCGCGCCGCGTCTGGCGTCGAAGGAATCTCCGCCCTGGAGGACCTGAGCACGGACGAGCAGCAAAGGATCTCCAGCTCCATCGTCACTCGCATCGCCCTGGTGCGAGACGGCCGTGCCGTGGCCCTGGCGTGGCTCGGCGACGAAGTGCGCTCGGATTCCCATGCAACGATCCGAAAAATCGAGGACCTCGGCCTCGAACCCTGGATCCTCACCGGTGACTCCGAAGAGCCGGCGCTCGCTGTCGCCCGGGCCGTGGGCATTCCCGCCGAACGCGTGATCGCGCGCGCCACGCCCGAGGACAAGGCCCGCGTGGTATCGGCGCAGCCCGGCACAGTCATGGTCGGAGATGGCGCCAACGATGCTTTTGCCCTCTCGCGCGCCGATGTCGGAGTCGCGGTTCACGGCGGCATGGAGGTGAGCCTTAAGGCCGCCGATTGCTATCTGGCTCGCGAAGGCACTCAACCCGTCTACCAGCTCCTGGTCCTGGGCCGAAAAGCGATCAGCGTGGTGCGCCGCAACCTAGCGCTGTCCCTGGCCTACAATTTCGCCGGTTCGATCGCGGCCTTCCTGGGGCATGTGGATCCGCTTTTCGCAGCGATCCTGATGCCGGCCAGCGCGCTGACGGTGTTCTTATCTTCAAAAGTTTCCTCCCCTGTCGACGGAGCCCGCGCATGAACGCGATCTATCTGATGTTACCCGTGGCCTTGCTCCTGGGATTCGGGTTTCTGGCTTGTTTCGTCTGGATGACGAACTCGGGCCAGTACGACGATCTCAAGACTCCAGCCCACCGAATGCTGTTGCAAGACGAACCGGCCGGGCTGGATGCGGCCTCCAAGACAACGACCCTGAAACCCTGAAGTCCCCATCGAGAAAGGAAGAGAAGCCCGGCATTAGTCACTAATGACCGAACTAGGCAGAAACGAGTTATGAACCAAACCCAAACTAAAATGGAAACGATCCGGTATGACGACGGAGTCGTTCGGGCGTTCGTGATTGCCACGGCCGTCTGGGCGATTGTCGCTATGCTGGTGGGCGTGCTGGCAGCCTCCCAGCTCGCCCATTGGAAAATGAACCTTGGCCTTTCGTGGTTCACTTTCGGACGACTGAGGCCCTTGCACACCAACGCCGCGGTCTTTGCCTTTGCCGGCAACGCGGTCTTCGCGGGCGTCTATTACTCCTCACAGCGACTGCTCAAGACCCGTATGCTCTCGGACGCCCTGTCTTGGGCGCACTTCTGGGGCTGGCAGCTCATCATCGTGAGCGCGGCGCTCACCCTGCCCCTCGGCATCACGACGAGCAAGGAGTACGCCGAGCTCGAGTGGCCGATCGACATCGCCATCACCTTGGTGTGGGTCCTCTTCGCCGTGAACTTCTTCGGCGCGATCTTCAAGCGCCGGGAACGCCACATCTATGTCGCGATCTGGTTCTACATCGCGACGATCGTCACGGTGGCGGTGCTGCACATCGTGAACAGCCTCGCGCTGCCGCTGAACGCGCTGAAGAGCTACTCGGTCTTCGCCGGCGTCCAGGATGCGCTGGTGCAGTGGTGGTACGGCCACAACGCGGTCGCGTTCTTCCT
>CAYXVB010000208.1:0-5741 GCA_964467785.1 uncultured Bacteriovoracaceae bacterium | reverse complement strand
GATGCGCATGAGTCGAAAGCTCGATGATGGTGTCGGTGAGCTTTCGCCCTGCTCGATGCTGTACGAGCAGCGTATCCACGAGATCTGCGAGCATTCCTGCCTTTTTCAATCGCGGGAAGATGAATTCTTCCTCCAGTTTCTCGTGATAGTCTTCGACGAACTTGCGCACTAGGGCGGCAGATTTGTGGATCGCGGTGGGATCAACGTCAGTTTTCGAGCGGATACGCCGCAATCCTTCGTCATAGATCAGGAGAATTCGCCGCAACGCTCCGTGCTCTTGAGAGAGGTCTTCGACGGGAGTTGTTTCAACCCCAACTTTGTTCTCGTCCTTTTTCTCCTCGGTGAAGGCAAATCGAGGGAGCCCCGCCACGACCCAACCCGCGCCGAACGCTATTGCGCCCGAAGTGATGAATTTACGCCTCGTTTCTTCCATATCTTAGTCTCTCCTGATCTACGCCACAGAGTTTGAATGATGATCGCCAAGTCCATGCCGACCTCTCAGCCACTTTCTAACCTCAATTGCCGTGACAGGAACCAATGTCAGCGCCAGCAATACCCAGCACTCGGTCCAACTGATCGGCTTGACGTCAAAAACTTTCTCAAACCACGTTGTGTGATGAAGGATAAATTGAAATGTAATCGGAACGGCCACGGCCCCTAAATGGTAGAGATTCGATAGCGGTCCCACCTGAAAGAAGGTCTTCACATCGCTTCGACAGGCGAAAGATCGGAACAACTCGGCAAATACCAGGAATGAAAAGACATGGGTTCTTGCAGTCACTTCGTCCTCGGTTTTCAGGCTATATGCATAAACTCCGAGAGCCATGACAGCCACCGTGACGCCGATGAAAGTCATCTCCCCATAAAATTGCCGATCGAAGAAGTTTTTTGGTGAAGGACGCGAACTGGATTCTAACATCCCCTGGGGCACTGGCTCGGCGGCCAAGGCGAGTGAGGGGAGACCGTCCGTCACCAAGTTGATCCAAAGCAGGTGAATCGGGTCCAATGGAACTGGAAATCCAGCAATGGCCGCACCGAGCATGATTAGAATTTCAGCGAGATTTCCGGACAATAGATACTGAATTGTCCGCCGAATATTGCCGTAAATGGCGCGCCCTTCCTCGACCGCAGATACAATTGTTGCGAAGTGGTCGTCCGCAAGAATCATCGAAGAAGCCTGCCTCGCTACTTCGGTGCCCCCCTTACCCATCGCGATTCCAATCGAGGCGACCTTCAACGCAGGCGCATCGTTCACACCGTCGCCAGTCATGGCGACAATCTTCCCATTCGCTTTCCAAGCCTCGACGATTCTCAGCTTGTGTTCCGGTGCTACGCGCGCGTAAACCGCAGTGGAAGCCACCTTGTTCTGCAATTCTTGGGCGTTTAGAGTGTCTAACTCAGGACCTGTCAAGACCCCGTCAAACCTCCCAGGCTCGAAGATCCCTAGCTCCTGGCCAATAGCCCGCGCTGTGACCGGATGGTCACCCGTAATCATCACGACCTGAATTCCAGCCGCCTTACACTTGCGAATAGCGCCAATACTTTCAGGCCTCGGAGGGTCGGCAATCGCTATCAATCCGAGATATTGAAGCCCGGCTTCAACTTCATCGGCGGGAGCATCGGGCGTCAGAGCGTCTAATGACTCAGTCTGGCGCACTCCAACTGCCAATAGCCGCCGTCCGCGAGAGGATAGCTCGTGAATTTGGGCTTCTACCCTCGCCCTTTCATCCCTTGATAAAGCGAGATAGGAAGAATCGCCTCGGGAGCGCCCTTGCAATAAATGGCGGCGCCTCTCAAGGACGGGGATGTCATAGCGACGCTCATCCTCTTACGAACACTATCAAAGCTCCACTCTGACAAGCGCTTTAGGCTCGGCTCCACGGTCTGTACTGAATACGCCTGCGCAACATAGAGAAGTGCGACTTCAGTAGGATCACCCGTCGATTGGCCTAGCTCATTGAGCGTAGCGTTCGAGCAAAGGACCGCCGCACGGATCAACTCCCCTTCTGCTCTTGAAAAGGCCTTCAAATCACAGAGATCACGCTCACGCGAACCTAATACCGCAATCTCGCGGACCCTCATTTTGCCTGTCGTCAGCGTACCGGTCTTATCCGTGCAGATAACATCCGTGGACCCAAGCGTCTCGACGGCCGGAAGGTGCCTCACAATAGCATTTCGGCGAGTCATCCGCCGAATCGACAAGGCAAGTGCAAGGGTCACTACGGCGGGAAGACCTTCCGGAATCGCTGCTACGGCAAGACTGATCGCGCTCATGAGGACATTGAGCCATTTTTCGCCATGGAGTAGGCCCAGCAGAGCGACCAAACCCACAACGGCAACGCAGAGGAGCAGGAGTTTCGAGCTGACCTCTTCGAGTCTCTCCTGAAGCGGAGTGGCCGACTTCTCGGACGCATCCAGCATCCCCGCAATCCGACCGATTTCGGATTGCATGCCAATGGCGGTAACCAAGGCACGCCCTGAGCCACTTGCGATCGCTGTTCCGCCAAAGATCATATTGCTCCGATCCGCGAGCGACGCAGATTGCGGAACTTCGCCCAATGCCTTTTTAGACGGAAGCGACTCGCCGGACAATAGTGCCTCGTCAGCAGTGAGTTGATTTGCACCTAGCAAGCGCGCGTCGGCGGCCACATAATCTCCCGCCTCAACAAGGAGGATATCGCCAAGGCAAACCTCTTTGGCAGGAATCTCGAGTATATTGCCGGATCTCCATACCCGGCACTTGGGTGCAGCTAGCTGTTTGAGCGCGTCAACGGCTGCCTCGGCTTTCGCTTCTTGGAGGTAGCCGATGATTCCGTTGACGACTACGATACTCACGATGGCGATCGCGTCGACCCACTCTCCCATGACAGCCGAGATGAAGGTGGCCATAATGAGCGTGAGAACTACGGGGCTCTTGAACTGATCCAATAATAGAATCCATGTCGAGACCTTCTTCTCCGCCTGGAGTTCGTTAAGTCCGTCACGAAGAAGCCGACTCTGAGCTTCCGCTTCCGTCAGCCCTACATCAAGATTACTCTGCAGTCGAGCCGTCAGCTCCGAAAGTGTCGCCGACCAGGCCGTCATACTTTTGCCCCACTCATCGCGAGGCGACGTTCCCGTAAAAGGTAGATCACAGGAATCACAACCAAAGTGAGGAGGGTCAGCGAAATCAACCCGCCAAACATGGGGGATGAAATTCTCTTCATCACATCGGCGCCTAAGCCGGTCGCCGTCATGACGGGAAGTAGACCAAGAATATTCATCCCGACCGCCATGAGCACAGGTCTCAGGCTCTTTTGAGCGCCATCGAGCGTTGCATCGAAGAAATCTGAGGCTGCCTTGAGTTGACCCGCCTCTTTTCTGGATCGCCACGCCTCATCCAGGAAGACCACCATGATCGAGGTCGTTTCGACAGCAACCCCGATAAGAGCGATCGCCCCAGCCCATACGGCGACACTCGTGTTGTAACCCAGAGCCCACATCAAAAGAATTCCGCCTACAAGCGAGAGCGGAACGGAAGCCATGATCAAGATACTCCGACTGACCGAGCGCATGCCGAAGTAAAGCGAAGCAAAGATCAGAATCAGCGTCAGCGGCAAAACGATCTTCATGCGATTCTGCATGCGCTCCAGATATTCGTATTGCCCGGTCCAGCTGAGAAAATAACCTGGCGGCAAAACGACATCTTTGGCGACAGCCGCTTTAGCATCGGTGACATAACCACCCGGATCGCGATCTTGAAGATCAATATAAACGTAGCCGGCAAGCGATCCATTTTCATCCAAGATCATGGGCGGGCCCGAGCGTGCGGAAAATTTTCCCAGCTGCCCAAGTGGTACTTGAACCCCGGTGGGAGCCGATACCAAGATACGGCTCAACTTCTCCATATTATCTCGGAGCTCACGGGGATATCTCACGCTGACGGTGTAGCGCTCCCGGCCTTCGACCGTTTGCGAGATCTCCATGCCCCCGATAGCGGTCTCGACAACCATTTGAGCATCACCGACATTCAATCCGTAACGGCTGAGAGCCTGACGATCCGGCTCGAAATCAATGTAGTATCCGCCCTGGATTCGTTCGGCGTAGACGCTTCGAGTCCCCCTGACTTCATTCAGGGCGCGTTCCAACTGGCGCCCGATCTCCTCGATGACGGCCAAATCTTTTCCAAAGATCTTAATGCCCACTGGAGTTCTGATTCCGGTGCTGAGCATGTCCACGCGTCCGCGAATCGGCTTGGTCCAAGCTCGGTTCACGCCCGGTACTGTGACGACGCGGTCGAGTTCGGCAATTAGCTTTTCGTCGGTCAACCCTTTCCGCCAGTTCTCTCTGGGCTTCAGACGAATTGTGAACTCGAGCATGGACAGTGGTGCTGGGTCAGTAGCGGTCTCGTAGCGCCCCGCCTTCCCAAAAACCGAATCCACTTCAGGGACCGCTTTGATCGCCGCACTTTGACGATTCAACAGGTCAGTAGCCGCTGTCACGGAGATTCCAGGGACCGTAATGGGCATATACAAAAGATCGCCTTCCCAAAGAGGAGGCATGAACTCAGAGCCTAAACGGCTAAACCCATAGCCCGCCACACCTACCAACAGAACGCCGGCAAGAAGTACGGTCTTTGTGTGAGCAAGACACCTGCTCAACAAAGGTCGATAGATTCGAAGCAGTCCCCGGTTGACCGGGTTTTCTTCTTCCGAACGAATCCTTCCTCGCACAAAGATGGCGATTAACGGGGCTGTAATCGTCAGGGTCACCACGGCCGACACGAGCATCGCGAAAGTCTTGGTGTAAGCCAACGGATGAAATAGTTTTCCCTCTTGCGCCTGGAGCGCAAAAATCGGCAGGAATGAAATCGCGATAATGAGAAGTGAACTGAAAATCGATGGCCCGAGTTCCGAGCACGCATCAATCGCAATCTGCTGATGGCTCTTCTCTTTCAGTTGTCCGGCTGCGATCTTCTTGTGCGCATTCTCGATGAATACGACGACCCCGTCGACGACGTCACCGATCGCCAGGATGATCCCTCCCATCGACATGATATTGAGCGTGATCCCAAGATAATACATTGGGATGATCGAGATCAGAATCGAAAGAGGCAATGCGATCGCCACGACCAATGCGCTTCGAATATGAAAAAGAAAGATCAAGATGACGACGCAAACAATGACAATTTCTTCTATGATATTTTCGCGAAGTGTTGCGACCGCTTCCCGGATCAGACTGGAGCGATCGTACAAGACCTTCACCTCAACACCTTGAGGGAAAGCCGGCTTCACATCCTCGAGCTTCTTCTTCACCGCTTCGAGCACGCGGGACACGTCCTCGCCCTGACGCATGACGACCATGCCACCCACAGTGTCACCTTTTCCATCAAGATCGGCGACACCCCGCCGAATATTGGGCCCAAGGCTGACCCGCCCCACGTCAGCAATACGAATGGGAACCCCTCCCGCACCCACCCCTAATGAAACATTCTCGAGTTCCTTCGGATCTTTGACATATCCCAACCCGCGAACGTAGTACTCGCGTTCGCTCGCTTCTAACGTCCGTCCACCGACGTCCTTATTGCTGTTTCGAATCGCATTCACCACGCGATCCATCGAAAGTTTGAGTGCAGCCAATCGATTGGGATCAACTTCGACCTGGTACTGCTTTTCAAAGCCACCGACGCTCGCGACCTCAGCGACCCCAGGAACCGACCCGAGCCAATAACGGAGATACCAGTCCTGAAAGGTCTTCAACTC
>CAYXVB010000207.1:1054-5747 GCA_964467785.1 uncultured Bacteriovoracaceae bacterium | reverse complement strand
GGGGCCCACGTTAAAGGCCTCGAACATCAGCTTGCCGGAGGTCTTGTCGAGCGAGATAAAGACTTCTTCGCCGGCCTGGTACCAGGGATAAAGTGGAGCGTTCCATTCGCCATGATGGGCGTCGAGGGAGGCGGGCGTGTCGATCACCGTGTTGCGACGGCCCGAAGGCACGATGACGGCGCCCTTGGGGGCCCGATCGCCCCACCCGTAAATCTCGAACACCGCCACGGTTTCCTGCCCGCCGCGCACGGTAGCGGTGGTCAAACACGCGGTAATCGCGGGGTTGCCGGGCATCTCGCAGCGGGCTAGGTTGCGCGCGGTGCCGCTCACAAACCTGATGTCGCCATTGAGAAGATCAGTCGTCTTGCCGCCGCGGTTCTCAAAGCCTTTAAAGTAGCGCGAAGGATTTGCGCAAGGATCAGTTTCCGCCGCGGTGGCGGACGAGGATCCCATGCCAAAGGAAAGAGAGACGATCAATAGAGTAAAAGTAGAATGATTCAAAATAAGCATAAGTCGCTATTTAGGCTGAATTATGCATTGCGTCAAGTGCTGTTTACTGCGGCTCGAACGGTGGCGTCCACCGGGAGGTCGATTACGAATTCCGAGCCTTGTCCGGGGCCTTCGCTCCGAGCCCAGATTCGGCCTCCGTGCGCTTCGATAATCTGCCGGGCGATGTAAAGCCCGAGTCCAAGTCCGCTCACTTCGTTGACGGAGATATTTCGTTCGAAGATCCGGAAGATCCGCTCCTGGGCTTCGGGTTCGATGCCCCGTCCCTGGTCACGGATTAAGAGTCGCGCGCGATTACCCTCCTGATACAGCCGCAAAAGCACGGGACGCCCCTCGCCGTACTTCATGGCATTGCTCAGGAGATTGCCGATCACTTGCTCAATCCGGAGCCGGTCGAACTGGCCTTCCGCCCGGGTTTCGATCTTGAGTTGGACCTTGATGTCGGCCTGTTTGAGCGCTTCTTGCGAGCGCTCCACGACCTCCTCGAGGAGGGGCGCCAGGGCGAGCGGCTCAGGACGAATTGTGAGTTTGCCCGAGCGGATCCGGGCTACGTCGAGCATGTCCTCGACCAAGCGGTTGATGCGCCATGACTGGTTGAGCGCATGGTCGAGCAGGCGGTCGACCTGCTGGGGGCGATAGGCGTCAGGCGAGCCTTGGCGGCGCAAGCGCTCGAGGATCTGCGCCTGGATTCGCAGACTCGTCAGCGGTGTCTTCAGTTCGTGCGAGCAGATGGACAGGAACTCGTCCCGGGCGCGAATGGCGGCTTCGAGTTCATCTTTGGCATGGCGGAGAGCCATCTCGTGGCGCTTGCGCTCGGTGATGTCCCGGCTGACGCTGACGAGTCCGACCACTTGGCCGCTGGCGCTTTTCAGCGGGGATTTGGTCGTGAGGTATACCCGATCCCTAAAGGTCTGCTCCAAGATCAGTTCTTTGTCGGCGACCATCAGATCATGATCGAGTTTCATCGCGCGCATCGAGGTCTCGACGGGTTCCGGGGACCACTCCAACTGCGTGCGTCCGAGGATCAGTTCTGGCGGCTTGCCGATCAACTCCGCGCACGCGGGATTGAGAAAGATCCCTCGGCCTTCGAAGTTCTTGGCGTAGATCGGGTCGGTGATGCTGGTGGTGATCGCGGTGAGCAGAGCCTCGCTCCGGCGGAGCTCTTCTTCGGCATTCTTGACCTGCGTGATATCGCTTGTGGCGACTAGGATCCCGCCTGGGGCTCCCTCTGAGTTGAACCAGGGCCTGACGTCCCAGCTAAGCCACTGCGCGCGTCCATCGGCGCGGCGAAATTCCTCCTGGTCACAATGGATCGAAGCTCCAGCCAGCGCGCGGCGGTGGATCTCTCTCCAGCGTTCGGGGGTTTCGGGTCGTAGCTCGTAGTGCGAGCGTCCTTCATGGTCCGAGGGAATGCCGAAGTCGCGCACCCATTCGCGGCTCGCGACCAGATAGCGCATCTCGCGGTCAAACATCGCGATCGCGGCAGGGGCGTTTTCGATGAACACCGAGAGCTGCGCCTCCCGTTCCAGCAGGCGCTGCTCTTTTTTGGAAAACTCCTCGGAGTGGGCGAGTGCCGCGGAGAGATTCACCGCCAAGACCCGCAGGACTTGCGCTTGAATCGCGCTGAACATGTTTGGTCGGCTGGAGGCCGCTTTGAGTACGCCAACGGTCCTGGTGCGGTAGCGCAGCGGAGAGACGAGCATCGAGCGAATTCCCGTCCGCCGGCATGCGGCACGATCGACGCGAGGATCCGTTTCCGTGTCATCGCTTTGGAGGAGCTCGCCCATTTCGACGCAGAGGCCTGAAATGCTTCCTCGAGCCGGAAGCCGAAGTCCGATATGGCGCGCCAGGCTGCCGGAAGTCGCACGATAGACCATCTCGTCTCCCTCGAGTAGCTCGACGACCACGCCTTCGCAGGGCAGTACGCTTTGAGCCAGTTGGACGATATTTTCCATGGTCTTTTGAATGTCCAGCGATGACCCTCCGATTTCTAGCTGGGCTTTGACTAGCGCGCGGATCGTGTGGTCCGGCAGCTCGTCGAGCGAGGATTCGATCGCCTGAATATCAGCTATCGGTAACATCTAAAAAGACCTACACAGATCCAGCAAAAATGCCCATTGAAATAATCTTAACCGCTTCTGCATTTAAACAGGAATGGCCGGCAAAGATTGAGTGAGTTGCGATTCTTGCAGTTTTAATTTTTGAGGGGCTCCATGTATCGGTGTCTCTCACGGCCGTGACCCCGATCCCGATCGAAGTTGCTTTTGCTGCGGCCACAGCCACAGCCATAGCTATGGCTATGCGTGATCTCCACTTTTCCAAGATAGAGCAAGATTGAGCTGATCTAGAGCAATTTAAATACGGAATTTCCCTGAGCACTCCCGTCCCTCTAACATCGGGGGCATGTCTTCGGTCTCGACTTCATCACCTCAAAGTCTAGAACTGCAACGCGCACGGATCAGCGCCGCTCAGGCGAGGGAGCTCCGTTGGGACTGCATCGTGATCGGGAGCGGCTTGGGCGGAACTTCGGCGGCATGGGCGTTGGCGCAAAAGAATCTCAAGGTCCTCATCCTCGAAAAAGGGCCCTGGCCCGGAGAGTCCGATGAGCTTCCGCTTTGGAAGGAGCCGGTGCATGACGTGCGAAGTCGCATTTCGTGCTTACCGTTTCTGGGCGAAGGCCTGGGAGGATCGAGTCGCCTTTATGGCATGGTGATGGAACGCCTTGAAGGGACCGATTTCGAAGCCGAAGGAGGCTCCTGGCCCGGATCCTTGGACGAATGGTTGCCTCGGTTCAAACAAGCGGAAGCGCTCCTCTCCGTGCGTCCCGCTCCCCAAAGGGCGGACTTTGATCCATTGTTCGCGCGACTCGACTCCCTCGGGCACAAGCCCAAGGCGCTGCAACTGTCCTTTCGAAACAAGCCCCGTTGCGATTTCTGTCAAAGCGGCCTGTGCCCCTCGGAATGCAAGGTGGACGCGGTCACGGGTCCGCTACAAGAAGCGTCGCAAACAGGGCGAATCCATGTCGCTCCGGCTGTCGAAGCTGTTTCGCTGCGGCAGGAGGCCGGCTGCGTCAAGGCAGTCAGAGTTCGAAGCGGGGATGAAAGCTTCGATCTCGCCGCGGATCGCTTCGTGCTTGCCGCTGGCGCGCTTCGCACTCCACTGATCCTTTCCCGGTCGCAGAGCGTTTCTGGTGGAGCTTCGTTTTGCGAGCTTCCCTCCATCGGTCGCTATCTGATGCGTCATCTGATCGACCTCTACATCCTCCATTGGGCGCAAATGAAGAAGCTGTCCCCGGAGCAACGCCAGGAGTTGGCTCGCGCGAAAACCTGGGGTCTTGACTCTCTCTATCGACGAGGAGATCTGAAGCTTGGAACGATCCAGGCCTTTGGGAGCCTGCCCCGATTCGACGAGATGTGGATTGAGCTAAAGGCCTTGGAACTCCGCCGCTTTCATGCCCTCCCTGGGGTCAAGTCGATCGCTCGCGAAGTGGTGCGTCGAATGGCGTCAAAGCCCATCGCCGCGTCGATCCTCGAAGACTCCGCGTGTCCAGAAAACCGCGTTTTCGAAGGTTCTGGCGGCGAAATCCGCATGGATTACAGTTTGAGCCGGGAGGATCGCGCCAAGATCGCACTCATGCGGCAGGAGTGTCGAACGCTCTTCGGACCTTTCCTGCATAAGGTTCAGGCGCAGGCGGAGAACAATTTTCGACTGGCGCACGTCTGTGGCACCGCGCGGATGGGAAACGATCCGGAGGTCAGCGTCACCGATTTCTTCGGCAAGGTTCGACGTTCGGAGAACCTCTGGATCGCGGACTCATCGGTATTTCCGTCGAGCACCGGAAAGAATCCCGGGCTTACGATTGTGGCGCACGCACTGAGAGCCGCCGCGGATATCTTGAAGAGCTAGGTTGATCCGCGTGGAGGGGGAATGCCCGCACCGGCGCATCGTCTGGGCTGAAGAAGTCCATCATGAGAACTCGGATCTCGTCCTCCGCTTGGGGAGTCGGGCTCTCGAGCTGTCGGATCTCCTCGAAGCATCGATTCAAGATTTCGAAGATCCGGCTCATTTCTTGTTTTGAAACCGTACAGACCAAGCAGGATTGAAAGTTGGGGCGCAACTTGGAGTTGGTCGGGACGCCGTTGGGCGTATCGAAACGATCCAGGGTGCGCTGAGCCCAATGGCGACG
>CAYXVB010000207.1:0-1044 GCA_964467785.1 uncultured Bacteriovoracaceae bacterium | reverse complement strand
GTAGCGCGCGGGGGCGGGTGGTGCCCCGCCGACGCGCTCTTCGAGGGCTGACCGGCCGCTCGGGCCGCTCAGGCCTTCAGGATCGGCAGGTCTTCCGTGTCCATCAGCGGGAAGTTCTGGTCGGCCACGGGATCCCCCGTCAGATTGTCCAGATTGCGCACGGTCGCGTATTTGCCGTTCGTGAGACGGATCCTTCCGCTGGACTCCAGCCAGCGCAGGCGTTCCTGGACATCGGCGATCCGCAGGCTCGTGGCCTGCGCGATGAACGAATCAGAATGGGTGGGGAGGGCTTTATAGGCCTCAAGGCGCAGGGCCAGTTCGACCGACACCAGCTCGGGGTCCGTCTTGATCCGGGAACGGGTGAGTTCATCCGCGAGGATGCGATCCTGAACGGAAGGCAAGGAGTCGACTGGCGCAAGCTTGCTGAGAAAAAGCGGAAAAAAACCTTTTCGAAGATCCATCAAACCGAAAATCGCCTCGACGTCGGGCACGACGGTTCCGGCAATCCAGCGCCGGAGCACGGAGATATGGCAATGCAGTTTCTTTGATATCGTTGGCAGTGGCATCGAGCCGTGAAAGCAGCGTAAAGCTTGGATCACACTCAAGGGTTCGCGCGGATCCTCATGGATCACGAGGAAAACCTCTCGCAAGGCCCGGTCGATCGGCGCTCCGACTACTTCGCACAGATCGTAAAAGTCGGGCCACTTCAGACGTTTCGCGTCCGACTCCCATTTGCCCACTTGATTGAACGAGTAGCCCAGACGACGGCTGAGCTCGAGCTGGGTGCGATCCCCTCGGAGCGCGCGCAAGAGTTCGTGTTTGACCCGCCCGTAATTCATGATTCTTGGCTAACACGGCGTAAGGGGCGCTTCAGCTGCATTCCTTACTTTTCGATCGTTTCTGCTTCCCTAAAACGTTTTGAAATTCTCGTTCGAAGGGGTTGACGGGCGCAGAGCTCACAGCTATAAGAAGCCCTCAACCCATCGTTATGATGGCTCGTAGCTCAGCGGGAGAGCACTACCTTGACACGGTAGGGGTCGCTGG
>CAYXVB010000206.1:0-5775 GCA_964467785.1 uncultured Bacteriovoracaceae bacterium | reverse complement strand
CCGGGTGGGTCGCAGTTTTTCGGTGGTCTGCCGGAGCGTCTCGATGCTGGCTTCAGTCTCCAGCGTGGGCGGGGGGCAGTCCACTGCGAGTGCGGAATGGGCCAAGAGGAGAGCAGCTAAACCGGCCTTCATTCTTAGAGGATACCTGGCCGCTTGTGGAGCGCCAAGTCGGCAGGAGTTGCCGTCCTCTCAATGGTTGGTTCGATGAGTCATCGAACCGGGCTCGGTAGAGGGGGGGCTGGATATCCACCCATTCCGCCACCCATTCCAAAGCCGGAGGAACTGGCAGCCGCGTCGAGTTTAGCTGAATCCTTGCCGCACATCTTGTTATTCAGAAGTGCGGACGCCAAAAGAATATCGGAGCTATCTGTATATCTTGTAGCTGCTCTTGCGGTCATTGCACTCTTGAGTTCATCATCACCATCCAGATGATCACCTGCGAGCGCAACGGCCATGAATCTGAATTGGGCATTTGTTTCGTTCTTCAGGATGTTGAGGACAAGAGGACGAAGTTCTTTCCAAGGAAGCTCGGAAAGTCCGTAAAGGGCTTGTGCTCGCGCTAAGTGAGGCAGCTTTTCGTCTTTCAAGGAATCTTTGAGGAACGTGAAAATCTCGGGCGTCTTCCGTCGGATCGCGAGCTCCCCGATGGTCTCCGGGATTCTACTGATTGGGGTGGTTTTCACCGCCGCGATCAGCGCACCTGGCTCCCGAAATGAACTGAGTTGCACTTCGAAGATCCGCCGGACCGCTGCCGGAATGTCGAGACTGCTTAGTCGATCGGTAAGCTCAGTCGATGTAAGTTTTTCAGGCGTTATGACTTTAGGTCTCGGTCGCTGATGAATCAGCTTCCCTCTTTCATACTGTAGGGCTTGGTTTTCTTGGCTTTTTCCCTCGTTAACTCCATAGGGGGACTTGAGTTCATAGATCGGAATTCCGGACTTTAGGATTTCCTTTGGAATATTGGAGCTCGGAGTGCTGTATCCATTAGAGCGATTATCCTTTGGAAGAACTAAGATCGAATCGACGTCGGAAAGATCAAGATCGCCCCAGATCTGCGCTTCGCAGTAAATAAAGCACATTTGCGTGTCCGTGCTGAGTTTTTGGGCCCGTGTGGTTCGAGGCAGGAATTCGTCCTTTGGGTCCAATGCGAGAGTGAGGCTGTCTTGGTAGGTCCATGTCGTCCGTTTCCGCACGCTGGGCTTGAAGATCACGGCGACATCGCCATAGCCGGTCGGTAGTTCAAAAGTTCCGAAATCACTTCGTTTGATATTGAAGGCCGCATACTTGGGCAGGAGCTCTTTACCCTTGCTGCTGGCGGAGAGCGCCATCTTGACCATATTTTGCTCGGCCGTCATCCGCCTTTCGACGTTCTTCGCTCCATTGCTGGTCGCTGTGACATGTTGGTTCTGGAAGCCGTACTTCGCGATGGAGGAGAGGTTCCTAGAATTAACCATCATGACGATCTCGCTTTGCGAGTCGATGCCGTCGCTTTTTGGGTCGGAGCCGCGGGGGACGTCGCATTCCTCATGCTGGCGCTTGACGAGGAGCTCGGCCAGGAGCCGGGTGTCGAGCGTGCGGATTTCCTCGGGGCTGATGTAGGCGCGGTGGGCGAGCCGGGTGGGTCGCAGTTTTTCGGTGGTCTGCCGGAGCGTCTCGATGCTGGCTTCAATCTCGAGCGTGAGCGGGGGGCAGTCTACCGCGAGGGCCGTCGCCAGGGCCAGAGGGAGGGAGAACGACGTGGTGAATAGTGCGAGCCGACAAGACTTCACTATGGAAATGCCCTACGGAGACAATCCGCGCTCTGCCGAAGTTGCTCCGTGCTGGCGAGCGCGGCGCAGGGGAGGAGTTTTGTGCCATCGGTGCAGACTTCGAAGTCTTCCGCAGTGAGACTCAGCCCCGCTTCCATGGAACCGTAATTTTCCAATGTCTTGGGCTTGATGGCCAAGTCTCTTGCGTATCGGGCCTCGCACGCGTAGCGGGCGAAGTAAGTGACTTCGGAAGTTCCATAGATCTTAGGGGCTTGCTTGCGTGGCGAGCATTGGCCGAGATTCCGGATGCGCGTTCCTGTGGGGGCGGGCCTCGCCTTCATGCCCAAGCCCTCGAAGAACATTTGAGCTCGCGGGGTGAGTGAGATCCATGCGCCCGACTTCGGGCTGGTCGAGTAGTATTGGGCCGGGGAACCCCGGACTTCCTCGGGTTTGCATTCGGCGGCAGTGGCCTGCGCCATCGTAAGGTTTGCTCCGGATAGAATTGCGATGACGAAAATGAAATGGATCATGGAGTCTAGTTTAATCGATAGCCTTCAGGTCGCCTAGTAGGGCAAATTTGCCGGTACAGCGAGTTGATGTCGGCCAATGGAATCAGCCGTGTCAGGGGCAAGGTTGGATCTGCACGGACGCAGGGGCTTTCATCTGTTTGAGGTTTCGAGTCAGATTGAAGTTCCGCCAGCGCTCGCTGATGCGACGGGCGAAATTTTTCCCCCTTTCTGGCAGCAGAGCGGACAGTGCCATCCGGTACGAAGCCCGATCGATCTGGGAGTCGGTCAAGCCGGCGTCACCACCGATCCGGCTCAAGCGAAACTGGTTTCCCCGCTCCCAGCGATCCGGCGCGACCCAGATTTCGAAATTTCCGTCTCCGGCACCCAGAAGTGGAATACTGGAAGTTTTGAGCTCATTGGCGAGCGCTCCCTCGGCGGGGAGATCGAGGGCCCGCGTTTGGAGCAGTAAGCTGCGCGCCTTCTCCCTGAAGTCAGGAGCCTTTCCAGCAAAGGAGCGGAAAACCTCGTCAGCGGACTCCTGAAGCCGCTTGGTCTTTTCGTTGAGGAGCTCCTGGAGTTCGTCCCGCGCATTTTTGGAAAGTCCGTCGAGGATGGTCCTGGGCAAAACGCTTGCTGGGTCTTTGAATGCGTATCCCGACGCGAGGTGGTTCAGGAACCTTTGTGAAAGCTCTACGAAGAATGGATTGAGATGAGTCATGGAGCTGGAGCCGCCCACAGGGGGGAAGTAGGGCGCGACTTGCGATGGCTTGAGGGCCTTGAAGACATCCCAGCGTCCCGTCGCCGGCAGACGAGCCAGGTCGGTGCCTTCGAGTCCCCATTGGATCGCGTCTAAATAGTGCTTCTCCGTGAAACGCGCAGTGCGGGCCCAGTGCTGCACGCGATCCGCGAGTTCCTGGGGAATGCTCGCCGGATCGGCCACCATTCTCTCGATATTTATTTCCTTCACTTTGTCCCGATTGCTCGAGAGCACGGAAAGGACGTGGTAGTCCTCCATGTTGACTTGGGTAAGCCCGACCGAGGCTCCGATCTTTTTGGTATTGTTGCCTGCAAAGAAGGAGGTTGTCAGGCTGGCCTCGCTTCCCTTTTCCAGTCGTTCTTGAACCCATTGCTTGAGTGAGACGGGCGGGGCGCTGTCGAATCGGGCTTCGACGTCCTGTTCCGCCTCCGCTCGGGTGGCGAACTCCTGGCCTTTGAAAAACTCAGTCACGCCTTCCGGGCCCGCGCCTCGGATCACGGCCCGATATTTGAAAGGTTTGTCTTCACCCTTGAAGACCGACTCGCTACCCAGAAAAACGCTCGCTCCTACTGCGCGCGTGGTACCCGGCGCTCGGTCCTCGCGGATTCCACCGGCCGAGCCAAGGCTGGCATAGACGATGCCCCCGTTCTTGTCTGAAGCCTGAGGCAGGCTCTGCAAAGCTTTAAGGGAATTTTCGAAGAAACTGGAAAAAGTCTCCGGGTACTTGCCATGGAGCGGAGCCTTGATGATGACAATCGCGTCTTGCGCCGGCGTCTTCGCGCTGGACACCTCGAGTACCTGGATGCCCAGGCCGTTGAGACCCTGGGATTTGAGACTCATCGCAAGATCGGCTGCGGGTGTGCCCGGTTTGAGGTCCTTCTGATCCACGGTCGCGTAGCCGGGCCTCCCTTTTAAAAGGTTGGCGGCGGGGCGGCCAAAGAGAGTCGCGCCGTCATAATCGGAGGTAATGGCATAGATCTGGGCGCCGGGTTGTTCTTTGATCAAGCCTTCCGCGACGTGTCCGACTTCGTCCGGAACAAAGGCCATGTACACGAGCGTGCTGGCCGCGGCCGAGGGCGCGCGGGTCAGCAAGGAGCTCAAGAGGATTCCTGTCCAGGCGGCGGTCGTGGAAGCTTTTGCCAAGTTTAAGATCCTCATTTCAGCGTGCGTTTTTGAGGCCAATTCTTACACCCATGATATATAGAATGTCTCTGCGCCCTCGAATGCGAATCTTGTCGCCAGTCTGTGTGACCCGTGCGCAATTGGTCGGAGATCCCATCATCACCCCTTCAGGGGGGACGTTTTCGTTGTCATTGAACCAATCGATCTTTCCCGTCGCGGCTTCTTCGATTCCCATGTCGAGTTTTGCCTTTCCTGGCGTGCCGGAGCCTCCGTCGGAGTTAGTCACTCCATCCGGGTGGGAGTCGCCGCCAGCGATCTCCATGCTGACGACACGTTTGCCGGGAGGAACCGGAATGATCAGCT
The DNA here is from genome assembly GCA_964467785.1 of uncultured Bacteriovoracaceae bacterium. Taxonomy (GTDB): domain Bacteria; phylum Bdellovibrionota; class UBA1018; order UBA1018; family UBA1018; genus CAYXVB01. Next base: position 1,276 of record CAYXVB010000206.1, on the reverse strand, counting down.
CCCGGCCCTCGACTTTCCATCCTTTCGGTAGCGGAGGCACGGCTCCGCCGCCGAGGGCCAGCGCGCCGGGGAATTTGCCGCCGAAAGCCTGGCCTCCTCCGTATTTTCGTCCAGACTCGCTGTCCATCTCGCCGAGAGCCGTTCCCGATGAGAAGGCCACTGTACCGTCGGGCGTCAGACTGTCGCCTAGGTATTCGTCCGGTTTTGGCGGGAATACCTTGAGGATGACTTGACTGACGTACACCGAGTCGTTCGTACTATCTCCGTTCTTCCTCATCGCAACGATTTCGAGCGCGTCTGGATAAAGCGCTTCATTCGAGCGCATTTGGGTCTGGACTCCTGAGTGGCCCCATTTACGCCATTCGTAAAGGCCTTCGATTTCAGGCGCGTTGCGGATTTCCGGGAACTTCGCACCGAATGCTCCGCTGGACTGGCCGTTCCAGTAGCGCCAGGCGTCCGTTTCGCTTTTGGCCTTTGCGTCATGGATTCGGAAAGACGTGAGTGTTGGATGTTGGTCCCATTCACCCGGCTTCCATCCCCGCTCGAGTTTTACACGAGGATCCTGTCGATGTCCGATAGTCGCAAACCGTACTGGGCGATTGGAGAGGTCCGGAGGTACGTCCAAGTAAATGGATTGGCCGGGCTTGAGCTCGATCCCTTGGGCTCCGCCTGCGGGATCCGCGAGGTTATAGGTTACCGAGGTTGAAGTACGGGAGCTCCATTTCGTGATGAAGTGCAGGCCTTTGTGGGTCTTGTCCGGGTTTGCGGCGGCGAGCGCTCTCAGCCTCTTCTCGCTATCACGCTGTTGAGGTTCCCCATTAGACGATGGGCCGCATTCAATTGCCGTGAGGATGTCAGAAACTGTGGCGGCGTCGATCCGGGGATTCGGAGGCGTGCACGGGGTACCTTCCGCTCCCCGCGCGGGGGCTGGGACGATACACAGGATCGGGGCGAGCAACAAAAAGGCTCTCATTTTTGGAATCCGCAGTTCTTGTTTGCGTCGGAGTAACATTGGTCACCTGCCTTCTGGAATCTAATCCGGTAAGTTGCGATCAAACACTCGGGGGGGATCTGGCGATCCACCGCCCATTCGCCTTCAGTGGAATATCTCGGAGTCAGCTTGCGCGCCGCGAAGACCGCGGTGGTGTCGAGGGCTTTTAGCGTCTTGCAGACGGGAGCTTTGGCGCAGGGACCAAACTCGATTTCATCCATGCGCATGTGATGGCCCTTCATTCCCGCGTCGAAGCCGGTGTGGTAGCCGACTGAGAGGGTCCGA
>CAYXVB010000205.1:0-5840 GCA_964467785.1 uncultured Bacteriovoracaceae bacterium | reverse complement strand
TAGCGCCAATTCGGACGATCCCGGTCGAGTAGTCCAGCTCCTTCGTGACGGTGCGGATGATAAGGTCACCCTTTTCATGCGAGTGGATCACGTCGAAGATCCGGTCAAAATCCCCAAGCTTTCCGCCGGCAAGATCCTGCTTCAGGGCAACGCGTTCCCGGCATTCCGCCTCCTCGAAGGCCACACTCTCCACAACCTCCTCCAGACCGAGTACCAAGCCATCTCGCTCGTCCTGACCCGGCGCGGACGCCCTCACCTGACCTTCGTTCTGGACCGCCTGGACGAACGGACTCTCGGGGCTCTTTACTTTGCCTGGTCCGTGATCACTGCCTTTGTCGGCACGCTGAAGGGAGTCAATCCCTTTGATCAGCCTGGGGTGGAAGAAGGCAAGGTCTACATCAAGGAATCTCTGAGTCGGGAATCTGACTCAGCGCGCCAAGCAGAAGATCAAGACGACAACTCACCCGTTGCCCGTCTTCGGAGACACAGGATCGACTCCCATTCGTCCTCTCCCGACGGATCGGGCGATCTCTGGTGAGCCAACGGCGATCGCTATTGACCCTCCGCATGGCAATCTTTACGATTAAAGACTATGGCGGACTCATCATCGTCTGACGAAAAAACAGCCGTCATCCAGGGCGACCCGGAGACCATCCGCAAAGAAGTCGAAAAGGCCAAGGAGCAACCGGCCTGCCTGATCATGATCCGTGGCAAGCCGCAGGGTCACCGCTATTTTCTCAATCAGAATGAAATGGTGCTGGGTCGCGACGCCAGCGCCGACATCGTGATCAACGACCAAAGCGTCTCGCGCAAGCATGCCCGCATCTTTCAGCAAGGCGCGATGATGTGCGTCACCGATCTAGGCTCCTCCAATGGCACCCTCGTCAACGATCGCAAGGTCGAGCCCAACGAGACCCGCACCCTGGCCAAGGAAGACATGATCAAGCTCGGCAACGTCATCCTGAAGTTCCTGCCGGCCGGCCAGCTCGAGACCATTTACTACGGCAACCTGGGCGACGCGGCCAACCTCGACGGCCTGACCAAGATCTTCAACAAGGCCTACCTGCTCGAAGCACTGGACGTCGAGTTCAAGCGCGCCAAGGCATTGCATACGGATTTTTCAGTCCTCTTCTTCGACCTCGATCACTTCAAGAAGATCAACGACACTTTCGGCCACGACGCCGGGGACTTCGTGCTCAAGGAGTTCACCCAGCTCGTTCGCGTCCACTTTCTCCGTCCTAAAGACGTTTTCGGACGCTATGGCGGCGAAGAGTTCGTCGTGCTGCTCGGCAATACTGCGGCAGCCAAGGCGGCTGAAATCGCCGAGAAGATCCGCGCCGCGGTCCACGCTCACGCGTTCATGTACGAAGGCAAACGCATGCCCGTCACCACGAGCCTCGGCGTGGCAGAGCTCAACGCCTCGATGGAGTCCCCCCAGACCCTGCTCAAAGATGCGGACAAGGCCCTGTACTCCGCTAAACAGACGGGACGGAACAAAGTCGTCGTCGCCAGCTAGGCCAAAGCGTCCACGCTGAGATCCACGAGCTTCGGTCTCACTCGGCCAGCTTCAGGCCGCGCACCGGGAGCGTTTCAAGATTCGTCCCGAGGTGCTCGTCGTAAAGGAAGCGCGACAGAACCTCTTCTCCTCCCTGACGCATCGGATTCAAGGCCGCCACTGGGATACGAATCCATTCCCACCGCCGGTCGGGACTCGCGCGATTGAGCATGCGATCCGGAAGTGCACCGACACCAACCCAAACGTCGGACGCTCGAGCGAGGCGCCCCGCATCCGAGCTGGGGATCCGGTACCAAAGCTCAAGGCCCCGCTGATCCGGACTGAGATGAAGCCCGCCATCGATCGCATCGAAGCCGGTGAGCCCGCTCACCTGTTTTTCGATCGCCGCGCGCGAATTTTCCGAAAGATATCCCAACTTGCGCAGCTCCAGGCGCAGTCCTCCCCCTTCCGGAAACAGCAGCTCGGGATAGGCCGTGCGCCAGGCCTGGAATCTGGCCTCCAGCGCGGCGGCCCAGCCCGGATCCGGGGTGAGCTCCGCGGACACCGGACGGCTTGACAGCGCCCCCCGGGTAAAAGGAATCCGACTGCGCTGATAGTCGACGTACTGCCGGAGTTTGGGGCGACTGTGAAGCAGCTCCTCGGTCCGGCGGGTCATACGCGCTTCGAGATCCGCGATGACCGAGCTCAACGTCGCCTCAGGCCCGAACTGGGAGAGCCACGTCTCAAAGGCCCCGCCCGGCGCCGTCTTGCCGTGCTCCTGCAGCACTTCAAAGAGCTTGCCTTGCGCCCGGATCTGGCTCATGCGCACGAGGTCAGGGTCGCCCATCACTTCCACGATGCTCTTTTCCAGCTCCGACGATTTCACGTTCAAACCGTGGAGGCGGCCATACTCTTTGACATCCGGCCAGAACTTAAGGAACGCGTAAACCCGCTTGACGAACTTGAACGCGTTCGTCTCGAAGTCGCGATCGTCGAAATCCATCATGCTCTGCCGGATTTCCTCGAGCGACATTCCTTCCTGCGCACGGCTGGCCTCGAGCGCCATCAGCGATTGCTCGGGCTCGAGCCCGACCGAGCCCGTGCGATACGGCAAGGCTTCCCGGTTTCGGCCGACGCCCGGGCGGAGGCGCACGTCGTTGTTGCCTGCCCTGACTCCGATCCGATACAGAACGGACGCCTCCTGATAAGCGCCCGGCAAAGGTTTTTTTTGCACCGAAGGCACGGCCCAATCCACTTTGATTCGCGCGTTTTCCGCGAAAACCTGCTCGAGCGTCACCTTGCGCTCACCGATCTTTTCCTGAACTGTCTTCCAGCCGCGCCGAATGTCCTCGAGAGTCCATTTGATGCCCTTGACCTCGCCGGTTTCCGGATGGATGAATTCGCCCGCCTTGAGCTCGATGAAGACGAACTCCGGATGTTCCGCTACGGTCGCTTCGACGTTCTACTTGAAATGCTCGACTAACCCCCGGATCTCGGGCGAATCCGCCTGGCTCAGGCTTTGGGACCTGCCTGGCGCGACGTTCACGACCCAAAGACGCTCGAGGTCCACGTCGCCAAAACCCTTCATGACGCCGGTACGGGTCACCGATCCCGTGATCGATGTCGCGGTTTCGATGGAATCGGAAGGCTGATCCGCCAGCAAAGCCGCAAGGCCCTTGGCCCTGAGGATGTCGTCTTTCAAATCCCGTAGGGCGATCGGAGAGCCAAAAATCCACTCCTGCCCGTTTTCGGTCCGGATCCGCCGAACACTGAGCTTTCCTCCCCGCCCGTCCAGGTGGCCGGCCTTGCTCAGTACACGGTCAAAGCGTTCGTAGAGGGACTCGCACGCTGGGGAATTCGTCCCTCGGGAGTCGGCCTCCGGGCCGACGCTCGCAAAGGCGACGCCATTGTCGGCGATCCCTGAATTCCAGACGCACAACGCCGTTGCGAGCGCTGCAAGAAGTCGAGTCCTGGTCAAACTCTGAAGTGGGAGGAGCATCTCTTCTAACTTTCGGCACGTTCCAGTTCTTTATTTACCGAAAGCGGACATGGTACACTGGCAAGTGTGATGTCTTTGGGAAAGCATCTTTCCAGCTCTTTTTCTGGCATTTTTTTGGCACTCTTGCTGTTTGGAGTTCTACTCAGCGCCTCCACGGCGCGAGCCGATGAACGTTCGATGAAGTGTCTCAACGCAGTCCTCCAAGATGGATATGGACGAGTTCCACTTTTTTCGGCGATTCCGCTCCGGGATTCCGCCCTGGCAAAGACTTGGGCCCGGCTAGCTCCAAAAGCGCGCCAGGATTTTCCCGGCCTGAGGACCGAGCGTCCCGAGGATCTCCACATCACGCTCGTTTTTCTCGGCAGCGGGTGGAACCCCGAAAATTTTGATCAGATTGCTCAAAATTCCCTAATCGGACCCGCCCATGGGTCGCTTCAAAGTCCGCTCCATCCTGAAGTTTTTGGCAAAAACGGGCAAGTGATGGCCCTGCGGCTCGAGTCGGTGCCCGAAGAATGGAGCGAGCGAATTAATTCCGCAAAGCAGCGCCTCAACGAACAAGGTCTCAAGAAACCAGACCTTTTCAATTTGCAATTCAAGCCTCACATCTCCCTTGCCCAGTTCCGCGCCGCGGACACCTCCCCGGAAGTCATGAAGCGCTTTCAAAAGTGGATTGAAGACGCGGCGATCTGGAATCAGGAATTCCAGTCCTTGGAACTCACGCCCAAAAACGCGCCCGAATTGCTGCTTTCCTACCGGCCGACACCGACCTCCCCGCTCTACACTCCGCTAGAAGCCCTTTGCCCTCACTGGCAATCGACCGCCATCGGAGCTTGCCGGGACGCCTTTGGCCGCCTCTCCCATTGATTTGCTTCCATCGCCATGATGGATTGGCCCACATGATCAGCCCCACCGCCCTGCCGCAGCGCCGCATCCAACTGCTCCCCCCCGGAGTCGCGGAACGGATCGCCGCGGGAGAGGTCATCGAGCGCCCGTCGAGCGTAGTCAAGGAGCTCGTCGAGAACTCCATCGACGCCGGGGCCACCGAAGTGGTCGTCACGCTCGAGGACGGCGGCAAGGGCCTGATCGAGGTGCTCGACAACGGCGCGGGCATGCTCGCGGAGGATCTCGCCGTCTGCATCGAGCGCCACGCTACGAGTAAGCTCTCCTCCCTTGAAGATCTCGAAAAGATCCGCACCCTCGGTTTCCGCGGCGAAGCCCTGCCCTCGGTCGCGGCCGTGTCCGATCTTTCAATTCTCTCCCGCGCGCGCGGCCCCGAAGAAACCCATGGCACCGCGCACGAAATCACGATGACCCGCATCGGTGACAAGCCAGATCCGCGGCCGGTGACCTTTGGCCATTTCCTCGGCGCGGCGCATGGCACGCGCATTCAGGCGCGCGGCCTGTTCTCGCAGATCCCCGCCCGCCTTAAGTTCCTCAAATCCGCCGGTGCCGAAGTCTCCCAGGTGCGCGAATGGATGGAGCGCCTCGCGCTCGCGCATCCCGAAATCGGCTTCAAGCTCCTGAGCGAAAACCGCGTGGTGCTCCAGCTCCGTCCTCAGGACGAAGCCGCGCGCGTGCGCAGAATCCTGGGCGACGACAGCGACACTCCGCTCGTCACGAGTGAATCGAGCGAATCCGGCGAAGCGCTTTCCGGACTCAAGATCCGCGTCCACTGGCTGCAGGGCTTGAGCTCGCCCCAGACCCGTCGCCTCGTCCAGGTCGTCAACGGCCGCGCCGTCCGCGACCGCATGCTCCAGCAAGCGATGCTTTCGGCGTTCAAGCAGGCACTCTTGCCCGGCCAGTTCCCGGCGGTCGCGCTCTACCTCGAGATCGATCCCGCGCAGCTCGACGTCAACGTCCATCCCACCAAAACCGAGATCCGCTTCCTCGACAATCGACGTATCTTCCATCAGGTCGACAAGCTCATCGACGCGATGATCGCCCGGCATGGCGCCCCATCCTACGCGAGCGGACCAGCGATTTCGGCCCCCTCATTCACTTCCGACGTCGGAAGTGGAGTGCCGATTCACGCACGCACCGACGCCTTCGAGTTTGCCCGTCCCCGCGCCTGGGGGTCTTCTTCACTTCCGACGTCGGAAACGCCAAGTCATCAGAATAACTGGACGTTTTCCGAGCCCCCCGTCGCCTCCGCGCTTTCGATGTCGACGTCGACCGAGCCCGATACGTCGGTCGCGCGAGATGCGTCGATCGCGCCAGACGCGTCGCCGGTGCCCACTCCCGTCCCCACCGAACACCCCTGGATCGGCGCGACGTATGTCGGCACGCTCTTCCAAACCTATCTGCTTTACGACCTCGGCCAAGAGCTAGTGCTGGTGGATCAGCACG
>CAYXVB010000204.1:0-5963 GCA_964467785.1 uncultured Bacteriovoracaceae bacterium | reverse complement strand
GTGGCCAATCTGGGAGGCTTCATTGGCGGAGTGGAAGCTGGGAAGCGCGTTTTCAATGCCGTGAGCTCCAGCTTTAGGAATCACGATACAGCGGGCCCAGTTTTGATTGCGGCGATCCCGGGCCTTGCCGCGTTGATCGGCGGCTGGGCCCTGACCGCCGCCGCGATCCACGGAATCCTCTGGCTTCTCTTCGCTCCCTTTCTCAAACCAAGAAAGTAATGAAGCGAAATCAAGCCGAAGGGGGAACGCCCTGGCTCAGCCGGAAACCGCGTTGGCCAAAAGCTTGAGAAGCTGTTCGCGCAGCCGGGGCTCGAGGCCTTCCACGTAAACCACGAACCGCGCCGCGAGCACTTGGGTCTCCGCAGTGTAAGGCATCGGCCTGCTGATCAGGGTGGCCCCCTTGAACGCGGGCTTGTTGCCGGAGCGATTGTCTTCGTTGATCAGCCCGTACTGGACCCGGCCTTCGCCGTCCCCTTCGATGTACATGCCGAGAAAGCCCATGTGAAAGCGCACGATCCTGCCGTCGCGCTCGACGACCTTGAGTTCGGTGCCGTCGGAGCCGCAGAAGAAGATCGGCCTCCCGTCGTCCTCGGGCTTGAGCAGCTCAGTGCGGATCGGGGAGATATGGGCCGCCTCGAACTCGGCCGAGAGCTGGCTTAGCAGCCGTTCCCGAAAATGTGGCGGCGTGCTCACAAAGGGACCGCCCACCATCTGTGGGGAGATGTGCGAAATCTTGAGCGAGACCGGGTACTCGACGTCATGGATACGAAGCTGCCCCTCCAGGACCGCATCGAGGCCAGGAGTGGCGATCGCGCCCGGCCGCACGCCGAGCGCCATTCCGCCCAAGCTGAGATTGTAGATGCCGAACGCGCCTTGATCGGCGCGCGCGACAAAAATCGCGTTCCGGAGGTGCTCCCCCAGATCCGTGCGAAGCCGAGGCGGCCGCGCGATATAAACCGAGAGGGGCCGGGCAGGCTCCATGGGCGCGCGGGCCACCGCTTTACCGAAAAGAGTCGTGAATAGAGCCTGAAGTTTCGACCTGGATGAGCTCACTTCTGAAGAGGATAACATACCCTCCGCTGAAAATCGCAACTCCTGAAGAGCCGCGCGGGGCTTCAGCTCAGTTGCGCGAGATTTCAGTCCGCTTGGCGCTTGAGTGACGGTACTTCTGAGCGGAGATCCGCTTCATCGGCCCGCTCATCCGGTTCCGGCTGTCGGCGTAGGACGGCAATTTCTCGCGATAACGTCCCTCGATGCTGGAGAGCTGCGCCAGATCGGCGTCGAACTCCGGCTTCTTGACCTTGCGCACCTGGGTCTCACCCATACGCTGATAGATGGCCGTGTCGTCAGTCACGCGCCCCGAGATTCCGCTCTTCGGCACCGAGGCCAGAGCCATCGACAAGGACATCCCCATCAGGATACCCGCTTTGAACCAACGACCTTTCTTGTTCCGCACTGCTTGCATATCACTACCACTCCGCTTTCTTTCTTCTTCGACTTGGGGCCGGTGTCAGTCCGGCCGACGCCCTATGAGCAAGCCGGGTGCCAGAGGCGGCCAAGCCCTCGACCGGGGCTAAACCCGTGATTTCACGCAAAAGCCCCCCGTTCTCGGCCTAAAAGACACCGCAACCCCCTGTCCAAGCTTTAGACAACGGTATAGAGTGGCTCCTAAAACCATGGACTCAAAAACGCCCCCCTCTTCTACTACCGCTCCGCGAGCCATCCGGCCGATCCGTCTCAACCGTGTCCGCCAGAACAACCTCAAAAACGTCTCCGTCGAGTTTCCTCCGCGGAAAATCTCAGTGGTGACCGGGCTGTCCGGCAGCGGCAAGAGCTCGCTGGTCTTCGACACTCTCTATGCCGAGGGCCAGCGCCGGTACGTCGAGAGCCTCTCGACCTACACCCGCCAGTTTCTCGAAAAAATGCCCAAGCCGGACCTCGACTCGATCGAGAACATTCCGCCCGCCATCGCGCTCGAGCAAAAAAACCACATCGTCAACTCGCGCAGCACGGTCGGCACCCAGACGGAGATCGTGGACTACCTTCGCGTTCTCTTTGCCAAAGTGGGCCGCACGTCCTGCGTCCAATGCGGCGGCGAGGTCAAGAAGCTCGACGCCATGGTCATCCTCGATTGGGCCTGCGGCTGGCTCCCTGGCAAGAAGGCGATGATCACCGCGCCCTTGAGCCCGCCCGGCTCAAGCCCAGCCGGCCAGGCTGCGGCCCCCGAAGGGAAAGCCAAAAAGAACGCTCCGAAGAAAGCCCCGGCGAAAGCCTCAAAAAAGAAGTCCGCGAAAGAGAAAGATTTCGACCTCTCCTCTCTCATCTCCGTTCTCCGCGAACAGGGCTTCACACGCCTGCTCTCCGTCTCCGCAAAGGGCGCCTGCGAGGTCCTGGATCTCGAGGAAACGGATCCGAAGTCGATCGTCTTCCCTGCCGGCGGCCAGCTGCATGTCGTCGCGGACCGCTTGAGGATATCCGAAACTCCAGACGCCGCAACCCGCGGCCGCCTGCTCGACTCGATCGACCAGGCCATCGCCATCGGAAAAGGCAAAGTCGGCTTTTACGATATGGACGCACCGAACGCGACCGCCTCCAAAGGCGCCGACGGTCCGACGGCGCTCAAAGTCTTTGACTCCCGCTTTGCCTGCATCCAGTGCGGCCACGAGCATCGGATCCCCGAGCCCAACCTCTTTTCTTTCAACAGCCCCATCGGCGCCTGCTCGCGCTGCAGCGGCTTTGGCCACACGCTCGACATCGACGAGGCGCTCGTGGTCCCCGATCCCACCAAGACGCTCAAAAACGGCGCGATCGATCCGTTTTCCAAGCCTTCGCTCTCGGACTGGGAAAAAGATCTCTTCCGCTTCGCCGAACGCAATGGCATCTCCATCGGCAAGCGCTATTCCGAGCTCACCCCCGCGCAAAAAAAGCTGATCTGGGAAGGCTCGCCCGAAGACAAGACTTTCCCCGGCATCCTCAACTGCTTCGAGGAGCTCAAGCGCTGGAAGTACAAGCTGCACATCCGCGTGTTTATCCGGCGCTACCAGTCCCAGACGCTTTGCACCGTGTGCAAGGGCGCGCGGCTCAAACCCGAGGCGCTCGCCGTCCGCGTGGGCGGCAAGTCCGTGTCCCAGGTGTTGGACACGCCGATCAACGACTCGCTGGTCTGGATGCGGGCGCTCCAGCTCACGGCCAACGAGCGCAAGATCGCGGCCGAAGTCCTCGCCCAGGTCGAACGCCGTCTTTCCTTCCTCGACGAGGTGGGCGTGGGTTACCTCACGCTCTCTCGTCTGGCCAAGACGCTGTCGGGCGGCGAGTTCCAGCGCATCAATCTCGCCACCCAGCTCGGCAACGGCCTCTGCGGCACGCTTTACGTCCTCGACGAGCCTTCGATCGGGTTGCATGCGTCGGATACTGATCGCCTGATCGGGGTGCTCCAGCGCCTGCGCGACCAGGGCAACACCGTCGTCGTCGTCGAGCACGACCTCGAGGTGATGAAGGCCGCCGACTGGCTCATCGAGCTCGGCCCGGGCGCCGGACGCCGCGGCGGCGAGCTGATGGCCCAAGGCACGGCCGGCGATCTCGAGCGGATCTCAGGATCGGTGACGGGCAAGTACCTTTCGGGGGCTTTCACGCTCGAGCCTTCCAAGCCGCCCCGCGGGCACGCGCGCCGGGCGATCAAACTCACCGGCTGCCGCGAGAACAACCTCCAGAATATCGACGTCGAATTCCCGCTCGACCGCTTCGTCGTCGTGACCGGCGTCTCGGGCTCCGGCAAATCGACGCTCGTGCACAAGACGCTCTACAACTCGCTTTCGCGCCTTTTTTACCGATCCACCGAGGAAGTCGGAGCGTTTGACAAGCTTTACGGCGCGGATCAGATCCGAGGAGTGGTCTTACTCGACCAGACTCCGATCGGCCGCTCCTCGCGATCCAACCCTGCCACCTACATGAAGGCCTGGGACGAGATCCGCCGGATCCTCGCCAACCAGGTCATCTCGCTCCGCCGCGGCTACACGCCCCAGCACTTCTCCTTTAACGTGGATGGCGGCCGCTGCCCCGTCTGCAAGGGCGAAGGCGAGATCCTGCTCGACATGCATTTCATGGCTGAAGTGCGACTGCCCTGCGAGGAATGCGACGGCAAGCGCTTCAAGAAGTCGCTGCTCGACGTCACCTACCGAGGCAAGGACGTCAACCAGCTGCTGCACACGACGATCGACGAAGCGTTTGAGCTTTTCCGCGACAATCCGGTGCTGGCCCGCAAGTTCGGAATCTTGCGCGACGTGGGCCTGGGCTACCTGCATATTGGTCAGAGCGCGACGACGCTATCTGGCGGCGAATCCCAGCGTCTCAAGATCGCCTCCGTGCTCGATGACAAAGAAGCGGAGAACCAGCTCTATATCTTCGACGAACCGACCACCGGCCTGCACCTCGAGGACATCAAGAAACTCCTCGCCGTCATCCAGGACCTGATCCACTCGGGACACAGCGTCGTGATGATCGAACACCACATGGACGTCATCGCCCAGGCGGACTGGATCGTGGACCTCGGCCCCGGCGGCGGCGACAAAGGCGGCGGACTGGTCGCAGCGGGCCCCCCGGATCGCCTGATCGACGATCCGAACTCCGTAACGGGTCAAATGCTCAAGAAACAGGGCTATCGTTACGCATCGCGTGAAGCGCGAGGATTTTAATCGTTCCAGCACTCCGACATTTTTTGCATTTTCCGAAACCTGTGAGATGAAAATTACCCATGAAATTTCTCATCTCTCGAGACCGTTTTCTTGATGCCCTGGACCGAATCCACTCGTCCGTCGAGAAAAAGAGCACCGTACCTATTCTCGGGAGCCTGCTCTTCAACGTCAAAGGCGGCGAAGTCTCGCTCTTCGCCACGGACCTCGAAGTCGGCATGAGGACCTCCGTGCAGGCCATCCACCGCCCAGGAATCGTCGCTGAGGACGGACAGATCGCCATCCCGGCCAAAACGATGCTGGACATCGTTCGCGAGCTGCCGGCGGGGTCCGAGATCCTGCTGACGCGCACGCAAAACGAATGGGTCGAATTGAAATGCGAGGAGTACCGCTTCAATCTCCTCGGCTTCCCGGCGCACGCCTATCTGCCGGAGAGCAGCCTCCCGCACTTCGAGGAAAAGCCTTACTTCCCCGCGCGCCAGCGAACCCTGGCCGACATGATCGACCGCACGCTCTGCGCGATCTCCACGGACACCGCCTTTTTTCATCTCAACGGAGTCTGCCTCGAACAGGTCGAAGGCTCGCGCTTTCGGATGACTTCGACGAATATGTACCGTCTCTCGAGCGTGGAAGGGCCGCTTTTTGCGCGCTCGCCCGAGATCCGCAAAGGGATGATCATTCCCAAAAAGGGACTATTGGAGCTGCGCAAGCTGCTCCATCACCAGGACGAAGGGCGAGTGGAGGGACGAAGCGACGACGCCCTCATCGGCCTGTCCTTCGAGCGCGGGTATCTCTATGCGCGACTCGACACGGCCGGTGCCACGACCTATCTTTTCATCCGCCTCATCGAAGGCGAATACGTGGACTACCGTCGGATCATCCCGCAGGACCTCAAGCACCTCGCCGTGCTCGACCGCGAGAGGTTCGCCACCGACCTCCGGCGCGTGAGCTTGCTTGCCTCCGAGCGCGGCCGTCGGGTCAAACTCAAGCTCTCCAACGATCAGCTCCTGCTTTCGTGCACCAACCCAGAGTTCGGCGAAGCCACGGCCCGGATGTCCATCCAGTATTCCGGACCTGAAGTCGAAATGGGCTTCAATCCCCGTTACCTGCTCGAAGGCCTGCAGACCTTTACGAGCGACGCCAAAGACGTAGGCTCCGCGATGTCCCAGCAGACTCCAGTGGAGCTGCTGTTCAACGATCCGCTCAAGCCCGCGATTCTGCGCGAGGCCGGCTCCCAAAGCCACTTTTACGTCATCATGCCAATGCGGGTCTAAA
>CAYXVB010000203.1:0-5970 GCA_964467785.1 uncultured Bacteriovoracaceae bacterium | reverse complement strand
CATCGCGCGCCAGGTCCACTCGCCGTCGTCGGTCTTGTTGAAGTACATGGTCAACACATGCGCGGTGCCGGCGGTGTCGTAGACCGTGGCACCCGTGGCGAAATGCGAGGTCTGCTCGGGACGGGTCGGGTCGAATTGCATCGCCTTGTCCGCGCGAAGGTCGAGGTTCATGAACATCTTCACTTCGGAGGTTTTCTTGGCGTCGACGACGGTGCGATCGATGCCGATGGGACCCATCTTGGAGGTCACCTTGCCGCTTTCATCCGCCTGGAAGCCGATCACCTTGAGGTTGTCGGAGTTGATCAGCTGGCCGTCCTTGTCGAAGTGGAAGCCGCCGTTGCGGGTGTAGCTGCGACCATCAGAGCCGTCGACCACGAAGAAGCCGTCCCCGGAGATGGCGAGATCGGTGGCGGACTCCGTCTGGACGATGGATCCCTGCGAGAACACCGGGTTGACCGCGGCGAGGCGGGTGCCTCGGCCGATCTGGTTGCCGCCGAGCACGCCTTTGAGGGATTTGGCCACGACGTCCTGGAACTCCGGGCGCGAAACCTTGAAACCGTTGGTGTTGGCGTTGGCGATGTTGTCGCCGTAGATCGAGAGCGCTTCGCCCTGACCCTGCAGACCCGTCACGCCAGTGTACATTGAAGAAAGAATACCCATAAGAGAGCGCCTCCATGCGCTTGGTTAAGGTCCCTGCCCGTCAATCATTCGGGGCGGGGCCAGGCTTCCCTTAAGGGTCCAGCCTGGTGTTGTCCATTTCGACTTTCTGTCGACTCAAATCACACGATCACTGCTCCGTCGATGTTGGTGAACACGTTCCCCGACATCTGATTCCGGTCCAGCGCCGTAATCACGGTCCTGTTCTTCACGCTGACGATCAGCGCCGCGTCGGGCGTCAGCACGAGAGTATCCTCCACTCCCTTGGCCGAAGCCTTGTCGATCGCGTCGTTGACCTTGTTCATCATCGCCGCGTCCAGCTTGATCTTGCGGTCGTTCAATCTCTGCGACGCGTGCGCCGAGAACTTGAGCGGCTGCTTGACGTTCCCAAGCTCGGGCTTGGCGCTCTCCCGCGAGATCGCGGTCTCGAAGACCTGGTCGAACTCCCCAGGTACGCCCTGCTCCTTGCGCGGCTGCCGCTCGGCCTGTCCGATTCCGGACTGCCCCGGCAATGAGGTCACATTGGGATACAGATATGATCCATTGCTCATTTTCACTCACCCCCTTTCGCTCCATAAATTGTAATACACAGCTCATGTGAATCAATCCTTGTTTTCGCTTAGGCCATTTGGGAAGCCCTTTTCCTGGGCTTCGCGCGCGAGGTGCTGGGCAGCGGTTGCCGCCCCGCCTTGCGTCCGCTCCACGGTGGCGGATCCGTTGCCTGCATCGCTCGCGGCCTGGTAGCGCGCGAGGGCCGCGGTGATCTCGGGCGAGGACTGGGTGGCGTCGAGGTTCGAAGAGCCCACGCCTTTCTGGAAGGTAAAGAAATTTCCTGCGTTTTGAGCCGCGGCCTGGGGTGATCCCTCGGGCTGCGACGACAGTTGCGCCGGAGCGGAACCCGATGAGGCCGGCGCGTCGCTGTCCACCCTCACCACGCTCTTGACAGGGACCTTCTCGGTGCGCTTGGCGTCGCCGACGAGGAGCACGGGTTCGCTGCCCTCGAAGCTCACGCCGATCACCCGCGAACGTCTCTTGGTCTCGATGACGATGTCGGCTTCGCGATCGTCCCTGGCCTCCACGCGCAGCATGTAATTGCCGCCCTTGGCCGGAAGGCTGTTGGCGCGCTTGCCGTCCCAGGCAAAAGTGCCTTCGCCTTTCTTGGTCGCGCCCAGATCCTTCTGGAAAATGGTTTCGCCCTGCTCGTTCAGGATGGTGACTTTCACTTCCTTGGCATCGCGGGGCAGGTTGAACGAAAGCGACTCGTTCTCGCCCTCCTGGTGCGCGAAGCGACTGCCGTCGGTCGTGACGGATTTGCCGATGAGGTTGGTCATCGCCATGCGCTCGAGCGGCTGATTGCTCTGCGCCATCTTGTTGAAGCCCGAATTGAGGTTCTGCAGCTGTTCGACCGAGGCGAACTGGGCCATCTGCGCGGCCATCTGTTCGGCTTTGAAGGGATTGGTCGGATCCTGGTTCTTCATCTGCGTGACCATGATCCGCAGGAAGTCGTCCTTGCCGAGGGTCTTTTTGATCTCGCGCGGCTTTTCCGCCTTGGCGCCATACTTGGACTGCATCTGATTGAGCAGCTCGCCGAACTGGGCCTGGCGCGCGGACTCCTTGGAGTCTTTCTGCTGGTTGATCGCGCCGCCGGACTCTCCACCACTGGAGAGGGGCGAGTTGAGGACCTGGGCGGCGGCTTGCGCCGGATTGGCTGCGGAGATCTGGCTCACTTCGCGTTCCTTCCTAGAACGTTCCGTTCGATTGCTTTCACTGCTTTCTCACCCGGCTTTCAGGGCCCGCCGCCCGTTCCGGCGGCGGGATCCACTCAAACCGATTCACTGACTGACTCAGGCCCGCACGTCGAGGCGCCCCGCCTGCGCGTACGCACGCGATGCACTCGCCGTTCTCGCCGCCGCCGTGCTCAGCGCGCTCGGTGCGCCCCGCACGCCGGTGCTGGAAGCCATCCGGTCCTCCGTCCCGTTCCAGCGGTCGGAGCCCGATCCGTTACGATCGAAGCCACGCCCCTGGCCGAAGAAATCACCGGACTGCTGCTGCGCCTGACCCTGAGCCTGGCCCGGTAGATCACCGCCCGAAGACTGCCCGGACGGAGACGCTGCCTGCGCCACGGTCAAGTCGAACTGACCCAGTGTCAGATGCTGCGCGGCCAGGCTCGTCTTGAGGGAGCTCATGCTCTCCTCGAGGATCTTCCTGGCGCGTTCATCGGAGGCCTGGATCTGGAGTCCAACCTGGTTGCCTCGGGTCATGACCTTGACGTGAAGTTCGCCCAGGTGATCGGGGTTCAACCGGATCTTCATCTCGCCTCCGCCGTTCGGGGAGAGAGTGCGGATCCCGGTTGCGATGCCGTGAAGAGACTCCGTGGAGAGCCGATCCTGCGACATCGCGCCTTTGACCACATGGCCGACGACTTCCTGCTTGGGCTTCACGCCCAGCTCGACAGAGTCGTGCGTGCCCTTCTGAGCTCCGATCTGACCTGCCTGCGCGGCACCGTCTTGGATCACGAAGTCATCGGATTTCGAACCGGATTTCCGGCTCTTCAGCCCGCCTTCGATCACCTTGAGGTCCGCTTTGGCATTCATGCCCTGGCCTGCCTGTTCGCCTTGCTCGCGACCGGACTGCGCCCCCGACTGCTCGGCTTGCCCGCCCTTGAGCGCCGCAAGGGTGCTCAAGTACTCCGTGCCCGAGAGGCTAGCGTTGGCCACCGGACCGTTCGTACGAACGGCCTGATGCGCCTTCGACGGCCCCGCTTGCACCTGCTGCTCGAGAAAAGCCCCCGGGCCGGCCAGTTTCGCCAGCTCGCTCATGTCACCGTCGCCGTTACCATCACTGGCACCGGCGACGTCAAACTGTCCCTGCGCGGCTGCCGCATCGGCCTCGAGCACCGCCTTCTTCAGGGCGGACTGGTCGAGGGCCTGCGCGCTTCCCTCAGCTCCAGCGCCCTGGCCCATGGTCTTACCCATCTGGGCTACGAGGTCGTTAAGCTGCGCGAGAGCGCCCGCCGCTTCACCCCCCTTACCGGCTTCCGTGGAGTCACGGAGGTCGGCAGCCTGGGGAGCCGCTCCGAAAAGCGACTGGATGTCCGAGCCGGGAGAGATCCCTTCGAACACCCATTCCTTGCCCCAAGGCTTGGGTCCAGCGATCGCGGCCGCAGTGTTCATACTGACGGCAGAAGTCAGGGCCAGCGGTGAACGCTCCGCCCCGGTGCCGGGACGAGACATCGCGCCCAAGGCCGAAGCCTGGGGACCGATCTTGGCCTGCACCGGCGACTCAACCGGCTTGCGATCGATGGCTCCATCCATGGAACCCGCGTTCGAAGCGTTGGGTTGCGCCGGCTGCTGGGCCTGCACGCTCTGGGGATTCAGGGACGCCACCGCCTGCGCGCCCGCGAGATCGACTGCGAAGCCGTCATCCTGACTCGCTCCGTTCGACTTCGCGGCCTTCTTAGGCGCCGTACCCTGATCCACCGCTAACAAATTGCTGTTTGAAATTTTGTCCATCATTTTCTGTCACCTCCTTTCGCGGACGATCTATTAGGTAGTCCAGCCACGTCACGCGACGCGGTCTCATTGCTCCTGGCCCGGACCACTCCAGCCATGAGCTCCGTGAGCCGGGAGGAACGTCCCGGATCCAGAAGGTTCATCACTTTAGCGAGCTTCGGAGTCGCCATCCGTTGCAGCGCCGTCACGGCGAGCGCGTCATCGAGCGTGGCGATGAGCGAGGCCGAAGCCTTGGGGCTCATCGTCTCGAGCGTCTCGACGATCTTGGCGACCTTTTCCTCATTCTCTTTCTTCTTCAACGTCTCGACGCCGGCCAGATCCTGGCGCGCCTGCTCGATTCGGCTGAACTCTTTTTTCACGGCCGTTTCAAAGGCCTTGAGCTCCGCTTCCTTCTGAGCGAGCTCCCTTTCCTTGGCCGCGAGGCGTTCGCGGGCGGCACTGAGATCCTCGAGCGCGGCACCGGTCACGCACGCCTCGCCATTCTCATTGCGGGTCACCTTTTCAGGACGGATGTGCGGCTTCGCTTCCGAAGTGGCTTCGGCTTTCGCGCCATCGCCATGTACCGGCTCCGACTTCGTTTCCGTTGACTTCGTTTCGGACGGCTTTTCGGTCTGAGCTTCCGCCGAGTTCGCGTCAATCCCCTCGCCGCTCGTGAACACGGTGCCGAGCGCGCCACCGATCAGGATGATTAGCGCCATGGACGCGATATTCAAGATGCGCTCGATGCGGCTGGAGCGGTTCACTGGGCCACCTCCGCCTCGTTCGCTTCGCCATCACGGAACCGATTGCGCATGATGGTGAGATCGTCCTGTTGGCGTTGCTCCCATTTGTTGCGCTCGCGGCGGTACTCTTCCTTGGCCTTCTCCTTCAGCGTCTCCATCACCATGGCCTGGCGACGGGCCATCAGATAGACGCGCATCGCTTTTTCAACGGAACGGTTGGCGCGCAGGATCGCCTGCTCCGCCTGGATGATGCGCTGTTTAGTTCCATCTATGAAAGAATTCTCAAGTCGGAAGGCATCGATCCCGATAGGTGCCGATGAAGCCAGTCCTTCCCGGCGCAACAGCGCATGGGCGAGATCGCGCTCGAGATCAGCCTTGCGTTCCCGTTCAGACTGCAGCGACCGCTGAGCCGCACCCAGAGCGCGCAGGCAGTCGTCTTCGCGCCGCTTGCGATGCTTCAGGATGGTTTCAAACTTGAACTGGAACCGTTTCATCTCTTACTCAGTCTGAGAGAGATCCCACGCGAGGAATAGACTGAATGTTTTGCCGCTTCCGCTGGGAAAAAGCGTACCGGTGAGACCCGCCATCCCCCGTATTGGCCCGCGTAAGCGTGTGATCCGGTACGAAGACACTCGACTAATGTTCGGGACTGTTCGGCTTTGAATCGATTGAGACCTAGACACTCAGCATGGGTGACAAAGAGACTCAGAACTCGCCGTAATTTCAGCCTTCTATAATACCTAATATTCCCAAGCGACCGGCTTTGCCCGCAAAAATAGCGCATCCAGAGTCCCAATGCCGAACAAACCCGAACCCTAGTCGAATCCCCCTCCGATTTCACCTTCCCTTACAGGAATATCGGGCCACACGGCTAATTTTGCCTCTCATGGTGTTCCGTTAGAACACCGAAAAATAAAGCGATGCTCTCTTTCCGGCCCTTCCTCAAAATACGGCTCACTGAACATGCGAGGAAGCTCAGACTTGTCGCGCATTTTGCCCGAGCGGTATTCATCGCCGTCAGCATCATCACCGCAGCGGCCCAGCTATCGATCTCGACCGCCTATTCATCCGAGGAAGCC
>CAYXVB010000202.1:0-6012 GCA_964467785.1 uncultured Bacteriovoracaceae bacterium | reverse complement strand
GCTTTCACCCTAACTGCATACCATATCCGGCTTTACCAATGCACTAATTAGTATGATGAAGTCGATGCCGTGAACCGCTCCTACTTCGACGTCGACTCCACGCTCCACGCGATGGACGATATGGACTGCGGCTCCCTGAGACGCTGATCGCGCAAGCCTCCGCATGCGGGAGGGCATTTTTGATTTGTCCCGCCCCATGTCCCGAGGTACGTCTTGAGGACATCAAAATCACCAAGGCATCGGCGTTGAGTTTCGCGCCCGGGCGGGAGGCGTGTCATGGCGCGTTCGATGAAGTGGGCAAGGCGTTTTCGCGGAGCGGGGTGGGTGGGACTGGTTCTCCTCGGAGCGCGGGCGGTCCTGGGCGCCGGGGTGGCGGAGATCATTTCCTTCTCGCCGGAGGGGACGATCAAGGATGTCCGGCAGGTCCGGGCGACTTTTTCCGAGCCTCTCGTCGCCTTCGGTGATCCCCGCGCGGCAAATGGCCCCCAGGGCGACCCCTTTGACATCCAGTGTTCGGTGGCGGGCAAGGGTCGGTGGGGCGACGCGCGCAACTGGCTTTATGATTTCGAAAAGGATCTGCCAGGCGGCGTGCGTTGCAGCTTTCGGATCAAGGATGGACTCAAGGCCCTTTCGGGCAAGCCGGTGGCGGGCGCTGGCGGCCGCACGGAATTCGCCTTCGACACGGGTGGCCCGGCGATCAAGCGTTCCGAACCGTGGGAAGGAACCCAGATCGACGAGGAGCAGATCTTCATCCTGAGTCTCGATGCGGAGGTGGATCCCAAGACCGTCGAGCAGAATGTTTACTTCTCGGTCAAGGGCATCAATGAAAAGATCCCGGTGCGGGTTCTCGATGCGGATCCGCGCGAGGAGTTCGAAGCCGCCGGCAAGGCCAAGGGCGTGGGCGCGAAGGTACGGCTCTGGGCGCGCAAGTTCGGCGCCCCGAACCACCTGGGCACGCGGCGCACGGGAGTGTCGCGCGTGATCGTGCAGGCGCGGCGGCGCTTTGCTCCCGACGCCGAGGTCATGCTGGTCTGGGGCTCGGGAGTCGCAACCCCCGGCGGGGCCATCACAAAGGCGGACCAGATCCTTCCGTTTCAGGTCCGTCCGCTTTTTGCCGTGGAGTTCAACTGCGAACGCGAGAACGCGGCGTCCGCCTGCATCCCGATCGCAGGGATGTGGCTCAATTTCAATGCGGACGTGCCGTGGAGCGAGATCCGGAAAATCCGGCTTCGCGCGCTTGGGCCAGTCCATGCCGGTACGCGCGAGTGGAAGCCGTTTGTCGAAAAGAATGAGAACCGGCAAGACGAAGAAGGGGTCCGCCAGGTGACCTTCAAGGGGCCTTTCCCTGGCAAGTCCCGCTTTGAGATCGTTCTGCCGAGCGGACTGAAAGACGACGCGGGCCGCGCGCTTTCGAACGCGGAGCGGTTTCCGCTGCAAGTCGCTACTTCCGATGATCCGCCACTGATCAAGTTTCCGGCCGATTTCGGCGTGATCGAACTCAAGCCCGAGGCCATCTTGCCGGTCACGGTGCGCAATGTGGAGCCGCAGCTCAAGGCCGCGATGGGCATCGTCGCGGCCGAAAGTTCGGCCAAAAGTTCGGGTGTAAGCGCGGGAGAGTCCGTTGAAGGGAAACTACTTCGTCTGGACGGAGTGGGTTTTTCCCGCGCGGTCGAGTGGCTCACGCGGGTCTCGCTGGCAAATCGGGAGGAGCCGGTCCTGGGGCGCGCCTCGACATCGGGACTCAGGACCGAACCGCTCTCGATCCGCAAGCCAAATGGCTCGAGCGCTTTTGAGGTGATCGGGATTCCGCTAAAGAGGCCTGGATTTTACGTGGTCGAATTTGAAAGCCCTCGGCTGGGCGCGGCGCTTCTCGGTAAAAAAGCGCCGATGTACGTTCCAACCGCGGCGCTCGTGACCAACCTGTCGGTGCACTTCAAGCAGGGGCGCGAGTCCTCGCTTGTGTGGGTGACCACGTTGGATCAGGCTCGTCCGGTCGAGGGCGCCGCCGTGGCGATCCGGGACTGCGCGGGCGGGCTCATCGCGAGTGGTCGCACCGACTCCCGTGGCATCGCGAATATCGAAAAGGCCCTTCGGGAGTCGCCAGCGGCGAGCTGCAGCAAGGATCGCCGCTACTCCCAGTATTCGCGTGGGTATTACGTCGTGGCGGAAAAGGACGACGACTTCTCCTTCGTGCATACGAGCTGGGCCAAGGGGATTGAGTCCTGGCGCTACAATCTGCCGGGAGGGTATGAGCTTTCGCCCGAGTACGCGTCGACCGTATTTGACCGCACGCTCCTCCGCGCGGGCGAGACTGTGCACATGAAGCACTTTTTCCGCAAGCACACTCGCGGCGGGATCGAGATCCCCTCCGGCGACCGCCTGCCGCGCTCGGTTCGGATCCGGCACCAGGAGAGCAATCAGAGCTATGACCTCGCGCTCAACTGGCGCGCGGGGGGCGTGGCAGAGAGCACCTGGAGCATTCCCAAGGGAACTAAGCTCGGCACCTACACTGTCACGCTTCGCAAGGGCGAGGCGGGTAAATCCACGGCCGAGCCCGAGGAAAACGAGTCGGGCGAGGAGAGCGAAGGCGAGCATTACGGCCGCTACGGCGGGGCGAACGGCGCGGACTCGTGGGAGGCGGGCTCATTCCGGGTCGAGGAGTATCGGGTGCCCTTGATGAAGGGGCAGATCCGCCCGCCATCGGAGGATTTGGTCGGCGCCAGGGAAGCGCGCTTTGACGTGTCTGTCGAGTATCTGGCCGGCGGCGCGGCCGCGAAACTTCCGGTTGCCGTGCGCTACCAGACTTCGATCGCTTCGCCGATCGAGTTCCCGGAGTTCGACGGGTATGCCTTCGGGACCGGAAAGGTGCGTGATCCTCAGGGCGACGAAGCGCCCCTGGCCCCCGGCGAGGTCGAGCTCGATCTCGATGCGCGGACCCCGGAAGCGACGAGCGGCCCCGAGGGAGTGAGTCCCGCCGTGAAGAGTTCGCTCACGTTGGATGCTGCGGGGACCGG
This sequence comes from uncultured Bacteriovoracaceae bacterium, assembly GCA_964467785.1. GTDB lineage: Bacteria > Bdellovibrionota > UBA1018 > UBA1018 > UBA1018 > CAYXVB01. The sequence continues at coordinate 2,998 of CAYXVB010000202.1, read as the reverse complement.
GAATTTCAAGGTGCCCCTGAGCGACAAGCGCACGGATCAGCTCAAGCGTCTGCATGTCGAAATCGATTACCGCGATCCTAGCGGCGAGACCCAGACGGTGGCCCGTAACGTGCCTCTCTTCCCGTCGGCGCGGCTCATCGGTGTCAAGCCCAACAGCTGGTTCGCCTCGAAGAAGTCGCTCCGATTCCAGGTCGCGGTGACGGATCTCCGCGGTAAGGCCGTGAGAAACGCGCCGGTCGAGGTCGAGTTCGTCGAGCAGAAACATTACTCGCATCGCAAGCGCCTGGTGGGCGGTTTCTACGCTTACGAGAACCGCGCCGAGCTCAAGCGTCATGGCAAGGCCTGCGGCGGCGCGACCGACGAAAAGGGGTTCTTGGACTGTGATGTCGTGCCCCCGGTTTCGGGTAATTTGATTCTCGAGGCACGGACCTCGGACGAAGCGGGGCGCAGGGCCTGGGGCCAGTCCTCCACCTGGATCTATGACTCGGAGGAGTGGTGGTTCGCCCAGGACGACTCCGATCGCATTGATCTTCTTCCCGAGCGCAAGCGCTATGAGACCGGCGAAAAAGCGGTATTCCAGGTGCGCATGCCGTTCCGCGAGGCCACCGCGCTAGTCACGGTGGAGCGCGAAGGGGTGATCGACTCCTTCGTCGTGTCGCTTTCGGGAAAGAAGCCGCTGATCGAGGTGCCGATCAAGCCCAACTACGCGCCCAATGTGTTTGTTTCGGCGCTCGTGGTGCGCGGGCGCGCAGGCGAAATCGCGCCGGGGCCGATCGTGGACCTTGGGCGGCCGGCTTACAAGCTCGGGATCTCAGAAATCCATGTCGGTTGGAAGCCCCACGAACTGGCTGTCCACGTACAGCCTTCCAAGGAGATCTATCAGGTCCGCGAAAAGGGACGGTTCACGATCCAGGTAAAGACCGCCGACGGCTCGCCACTGCCTCAAGGCAGCGAGGTGGCGCTGGCCGCGGTGGACGAGGGGCTGCTTCAGCTCAAGCCCAACGGGAGCTGGAAGCTCCTTGAGTCGATGATGCGTAAGCGCGGCTACGAAGTGCAGACCTACACCCTGCAAAGCGAGGTGGTGGGCAAGCGGCACTTCGGCCTCAAGTCGCTCCCGCCGGGCGGTGATGGCTCCAAGGCCCCTTCGCGCGAGCTCTTTGACACACTCCTGTACTGGAACGGCAAGGTGGCGCTCGATTCTAACGGTGAGGCCGAGATCCAGTTTCCGATGAATGATTCGATCACCGGCTTCCGCGTGGTTGCCGTCGCGCATGCAGGGGCGGCGCTCTTCGGCACTGGAGCGGCGACCATCCGCACCACGCAGGACCTCATGATTCTTCCGGGAATTCCGCCGCTCGCGCGCGAAGGCGATCGGATGAACCTCGAGTTCACCCTTCGCAACACCACTTCGCGACCGATGATTGTCTCGCTCCAGGGCAAGGCCGCAGGCGTGCCGGACTTCGCGCCCGCGGATCTCACGCTTGCCCCGAACGAAGCCCAGCAGGTGCGCTGGGCGCTCGAAATCCCGTCGGGAGTCTCTTCGCTCAAATACCAGCTGAGCGCGCGAGCTGGATCGGCCTCGGATCGGATCCAGTTCACCCAGAAGGTCGTACCGGCCGTGCCCGTTCGCACTCTTCAAGCGACACTGGCACAGCTGGATGGAAATTTCAGGCTTCCGGTCGAGATGCCCGCGGGCGCGGTTCCGGGGCGCGGCGGACTCCGGGTGGCGCTGGATCCGACACTGACTTCAAGCCTGGAGGGAGTGCGCGAGTACATGGGCTTTTACCCGTACACCTGCCTCGAGCAGCGAGCCTCCAGGGCAGTCGCGCTCCGAAATCGCAAGCTCTGGCAGTCGGTCGTCGATGATCTGCCGAGCTATCTGGACCCAGACGGGCTGGCCAAGTACTTCCCCTCGGATTGGATTCGTGGATCGGAAATCCTGACCGCCTATCTTGTGTCGCTCTCGAACGAAGCCGGTTGGGAACTCCCCGAATCGCTCCGTGCCCGGATGCTCGCTGGTCTCAAGGGATTTGTCGAAGGACGGATCGTCCGCATCAGTGATCTTCCCACGGCAGATCTCACCGTGCGTAAGGTGGCGGCGCTCGAAGCGCTCTCGCGCTATGGCGAGGCGACCTGGGCGATGACGGGCTCGCTGCAGCTGCAGCCTAATCTCTGGCCCACCTCGGCCGTGATCGACTGGCGCGAGATTCTCAAGCGCTTGAAAGACGCGCCGGTCGGCGGAGGCGTCGCGGGACCGGTGGCGTCGCTCGCGTTCGAAGCCCGGCGCAAGGAGACGGACCAGATCCTGCGCTCGCGTCTCAACTTCCAGGGCTCGATGATGGGCTTTTCCACGGAGAACGTCGACGAGCTGTGGTGGATGATGGTCTCGACCAGTACGAACGCCAATCGTTTCGTGCTGTCGATGGTGGATGATCCGGCCTGGAAGGAGGACATCGGTCGCGTGATCCGCGGCGCGCTCCACCGTCAGCGTCGGGGCCACTGGGGCACGACCACGGCCAATGCCTGGGGTGTGCTCGCGGTCGAGAAGTTCGTGCGGCTGCATGAAAAGGCACCGGTCGCTGGGACGACCCAGTCCAGCGTGCCCGGCCAGCCGGTGTTCGCGCTCAACTGGAGCATTGCGCCCAAGGGTAAGGCTTTTGAGTTCGCGTGGCCCCCGGCCAAAGCGGAGTTGTCCGTGACCCATTCGGGAAGCGGAAAACCGTGGCTCACGGTGCAGAGCCTCGCGGCCGTTCCCCTCAAGGAAGCGCTCTCCACGGGGTATCGGGTCAAAAAGACAGTGTCTCCCTTCGAGCAAAAGATCCCGGGCAAGTGGTCCAAGGGGGACATCGCGCGGATCAGACTCGAACTGGAATCCCAGTCGGACATGACCTGGGTCGTGGTTAATGATCCGATCCCCGCGGGCTCCTCGATCCTGGGTAGCGGCCTGGGCAACGACTCCGGTATCGCTACCACGGGAGAGAAGGCGCGGGGCTGGGCG
>CAYXVB010000201.1:0-6030 GCA_964467785.1 uncultured Bacteriovoracaceae bacterium | reverse complement strand
ACTTCACCTCGGCGCTGACAGCACCGGCGTAAGGGATAGCCTGAAGATCGACCTTATTGGTGTCTTCCTTACCGTCAACATCGGAGGCGCGAACACGGAACGCGTAAAGCTGGCCCGCATTGAGCCCGGTCAGATTCGTGAACGTCGCGGGAGCATGAACGGTCTTTTTGAGCACCGGCGTGAAGATGTTGCTGACGTCATAGATGTTGTAGGCGACGACATAGGGATCGTACGAGGCGTTCCAGGAGATCTGAACCTTTGACCCCGACATTGTCTGGGCGCTGACCGCGCCGGTGAAGCCCGCATAGACCGGACCAGTGTCCTTCGAGGTGGTTGAAACGAGCAGCGGCACTTCCTGCGGGACGCAGGCGGCTCCACCCATCAAAGATCCGAGCAAGGCGATACTCAGGGAAACCCGGCCCATCTTCTGGGCAAGTAGTATTGTCTTGTGCATAAGTTAAAATCACCTCTTGGTCACGTACAACATATCGGACCACTTATAGATAATTTTATACAAATGAACTTGATCAAGTAATTGCGTCAACGGCCACACAAGGGTCAGGAGCGACACACCCAACCCAAGGGGGCTGGCGCGTCCCCGATCGACTATTGATTACAACCCTTTGCGCTGAGGTGCCCCTGTGGGGCCGGGAGGCAGGCTGGCCGCCTGAGCAAGCTTGGTCTTGATATGAAGGACCCGGCTTTGCGCCAGGGCGGCGTCGGACGATATCCGGGCCTCGTCGTCCGTGCTTCTTTTTTTGGAATTCAAAAACTGATGCTGTTCTTGATTCAGGCTCGCGACCGCCGCGACCGTGTCGGAAATCGATCGGTACAACTCAGCATAGAAGTACTCGGACTCGAAGCTCGGGTTCGATACCATCGCGAGATCCGCCTGAAGCTTGTGATGCAGCGCGAGCCAACGAGGGCGCATCCCTCTCCACTTGCTTGCGGATTGATTCGCGCGAGCGGCGAGCTGGAAGAGATCGGTGGTATTGCTGAGCTGGGATTCAAGCGTTTCCGCGTATTGCCGCAGCTCCATCAACTCCAATTGGGCCTGTTCGCGCAGGCGCGCATTGAACTCGGTTATCTTCCCCTCATACGCGGTGTTCCGCTCGCCTCCGAGAAACACCTTTTTGCGCGCCAATACCCTGACTGGCGACGGAAGCTTCTCCGGAGCATCCTGGGGACGGAGGTCGGGTTGCCCCGCTAAAAGCCTCAAGACCTCTTCCGGCATCGTCGGCGCGTCCGTCACAAATACCTGGTATTCGCCAATTGGAAAGGGCTTGCCGTCGGACTGCCTGAACTGACCCGTCTTCCCCACCCCTGCTTGCGTCGTGACGATCGTTCTCACGGAAACGGGCTTTTTGTCAGGGATCGTGCCATCTACGCTTTCGATGGTGACAATGAATCTCGCCCCGCTCGGAAGATTGGTCGCGAGGTGAAAGACTGGCGTTAAGGGATCGCTCACGGACATCCCGAGGGCCACGAGCGGACCGAACTTTTTCAATGATTTGGCGGCGACGTTTTTGAGCTCCGCGCTCTCATCGCGCGAAACATCAAGGTTCGCCGCTATGTCGTTTTGAGCGCCGCTTTTGTACGCGTAGTAGAGTCCGCTCCCTGCCAAGGCGACGCAGGCTAAGACCCATGCCGCAGTCTCACGAACCTTGAACGCCCGCTTGCGCTGCGGCGCCGGCGTGGACTCTAGCGTATCGGTCGCCGCCGAGACAGCCGGAAGCCCCCAAGCCGAGGTCGCGCTGGGATGGGCCATTTCCAATACGGGCCAAAGGCGCGAGGACGGCGTGGCCTGGGAAACCTCGTCACTAGGCACCGGAACCTCGGCGAATGCCGCCTCAGATCCTTCAGATGACGGAGCCGGCATCACAGGCGCCGGTGGGAGTTCCGGCAACTCGATCCCGTAGACCTCGCGAGCATCGGCGTAACCCTGGGCCGGTGAGTCCTGAAGGTCCTTTTCGAACTCGGCCAACGCCGTCGCCATTGCCCAATCTTTCATCCCTGGAGACCAGACATAGTGCACCCCGGTGAGTTCGCCGGCGCGAATGCGATCCGACAACTCTTCGCGGCTCATGGGCCCTTCGTAATCGTGCCCTATATAGGCGTACCAGCCTTGTTCAGGGTTCATGTCTTAGGCAACCTGCCTGCGTTGAACGAATCATCGCTCACCATCGGGGAATTCATCTCTGCTTGATGCAGCACGAGATCAAGCTCCGACCGCGCGGACGTCAAACGCTCCTCCAGTAACCGAACTCTATTGTCCCGCTCCACGAGGGCGCCTTTATGGCGCTCCTTTTCATCCTTAAGCTGCTCTATCAGCGAGTCGCAGAGGGCCCGCAGGCGATCCGCCTCCTCTTGCACCTGGGCGAAACCGCTCTTGAGAACCTCGTGCTGGCCGCCCAGCTCGGACAAGCGGACATGATCTTCCTCGAAGCTGCGTTGCCGTTGCTCATAGTGCCGGACCGCGGCCTCAAGCTGGACGATGCGCTCCAACGCGCGCTTCCTTTGGATGCGCTCTTCCTCGAGGCGCTGATCGCGCTCCTTCAGCCGAAACTTCAATTGTTCTGCGTTTTCCCGCTCGATCCTGCTCTGCTCCTGGTTCGCCTCGAGGCGGGCATTGGACTCCCGCAAGCGGGCTTCCGATTCGCCCCAGTTTCGGCGCAAGCCTTCGATCTGCTGCTCGAGTTCCGCGATCCGAGACTCCCGCAGCTTGAGCTCCGAGACCAGGGCCTCGCGGGCTTCGACCTCCCGAGCCCTAAGCTGGACGCCCTCTTCAACGCGCGCGCGAAGCTCCGCATAGGAAGCCTTCATGCGCTCATAATTCAGATGACTATCCGCTTTCTTCGCCAGCTCTTGTTGGAGCGAGCTCTCGCGCTGCTCACTTTGCTTGATCAACTCCTCAAGGTACGGGATCCTTCGGGCTTCATTCCGGCGAAGTTCCTTTTCCGTCTCTAGCTGTCTTGCCAGCTTTTGGCACTCCTCGCGCATCTGTTGCAAGCGCCGTTCGTCGGCCGCGCTGCGCTCATTGACGGCCGCTAAGCTCGCGATCGACTCGGAGAGTCGGATCTCCAGTTGCTGTATCTGGTTCCGGGCAACCTGCAACTCCTGATTCAAAGCGGTAATTGCCGATTCCCGATTCTCGACCTCGGCTCGCAGCTCTCGTTCACGTCTTTGTGCGTGCATGACACTCGCCCGAAGCTCCGTGATCTTGAGCTCATCCTGCCGGCCGCGCTCCCGGATCTCGGAGACCTGCTTTTCCGCTTCGGACAACCGCTCTCGGAGTGAAATGAGCGATTCCCGCTCCGAAGTCTGTTGCACCTGGAGGGAGGCATAGGCTGCACGCACCTCGGATAAGGTTCTTTCGGTTTCGACGAGGGTACCGCGCACTTGCGCGACTTCGGCTTCGAGACCCGAGCGTGTCGCCGCGACCTCTCCCTGGAGCCCTGATCGAACGGACTGAACCTCCGCCTCAAGATTTCGAATACGCTCTTCCCGGTTCGCCAACTCGCCTTGGATCAGGACACGGGCCTGAGCTTCGGAGCGATAGGCTTCCTGGGCCGCGCGCAACTGATTTCGATGGTCATCCAGCTGAAGCGCTGACTCGGCGAGCTGAGAGGTCGCGGACTTGAGCTGCGTCTGCAATTCGTCCATCTTGGAGCGATGGCGAGAGTACAATGCCATCGTATCCATCACCCGCAACTCGGAGCGATGCAATTCGGCCTGAAGCTCCTCGCGCCTGCGGAAATCCTCCGCCAGCCGGGATTCTAACTCCTGGATAGCGCCCGAATGGCGCGCTCGCTCCTCATTGAGCGTTTTCAGTAACGCGTCGGATCTCTCGCGTTCCGCCGCAAGCAGCCCGAGGGCGGCCTCGCGCGCGCGCTTCTCGGCCTCGAACTCCGCCGCCGTGTCATTAGAAAGGCGCGGGTCGCGCGCCGCCTTCAGAAGCGTGTTCGTCCTGGCCAGGCTCTCGAGCTCTTGCTCCTGCTGAAGCACTCTGGCTTCCAAGACCGTGTTTTGCGCGATTACTTCGTTCATTCTCGCGCGGTCATCATGCATGAGGCCCAACTGGGCGCGGAGCGATTCGAGTTCGCTCCGGCTCGAGTGAATCAGGGAGGAGACCTCTCCGAAAGATCGGCCCACGGATTCCAGAGTGTTCGAAGGCGGGCTGGTTCGTGACGGCGAGTCAGGATGCCGGGACCGGTCCACGGCAGCTTCGTCGCGATCAACGCTCTTTCCTGCTCTTCGTCTCTCCGTCGACAATCGGTCGATCTCCCGGGATGGACCCTGCTTGACTCTCATGATCTCCTGAATCAAATCGCGAATAAATAGGTCAGATTTGCCTTGTCCGAGCGAAAGTCGCGTCATCCAACTGACGCGCCGACCGGGCAAACTTTCCCTGATGCCGAAGCGCAAAAGATGTAAGCGCAAAAGAATCCTCAAGCTGGATGGCGCTCCATCCGAGATGCCTGTGAGGGAGAATTCCTGACTATGAGCGCGAGCGCGCAGGTCATCACAGATAACAGATCCGCGGATGAGCTGGACACTGCATTCACTGCCGCACCGGGCACCGGGGATCTGATGGTCGAGGCGCTGGAGCGGGCCGAGGCGGCTCGAATGGAGCTCATCCGCCATCGCGAGAAGGCGGCCCGGCTCGAACAGGAAAACGCGCTGCTCAGCCGATTCCTCGAGGACGCACGGCGTGATTTCAAGCTTTTTGAAAGCGTGGAGAGACAGCTATCCGAGAAGCTGGCTGTCCGCGAAGAGGAGATCCGGGCTTTGCGCGAAGGAATCCAGCGCGAAAGCACGGGTGACTCCGAACAGCAGCGGGCACGCGAAGCGATGGCCGCCGAGCTGACGCGGCTGCGGAGCGCGGAAACCTCGTTGAATTCGCGAAGAAAGGATCTGGAATCCGAGATCGCGCGCCTTCGAGGCGAGCGCGAGGCCAGTGAGCGGAAACTTCGCGATACCGAGGCTCAGCTCGAGGTGGCGGTCGGGACCATTCAATCCTTGAAGGCTGTTACCGAATCGGAGGAGTCCCGCATCGCCCAAGAGCGCGACTTGAACCGTCGCAAGGCTCAGTTCGACCGCGATGAGCGTCGACTCAAATTCTATTCGCTCGCGTTGCAGCGGGAAAAGAAAACCGTCCTGGACATCGCTAAGGCGCTTCACGCGCGGATGCAGGAGTCGCGCGTCGTGAATCCGCTCAAGGATTATCTGGACGTCACGGAGTTCGAGGCTCGCAAGGTGGAGGTCCGCCTCAAGACCACGCCGACGATCTCCCCTGAGCGGCCGGCCTTGGAGTCCGCCTTTGCGCGCATGCTGGAGCAGCGGGACTTCCTACGCAAGCTGCTCAGCGCCTCCGAGCGCGAAATCGACACGCAATCCGCGGCGTTGAGCCGGATTATTGAGCAGGAGAGCTCGGCTTGTGTACCCCCGCCCCCACCAAAGGTGCGGGACGTTTGATCAGCTTGATCACGACGCGACGGTTCTGGCTCATGTTCACCAAGATCGGCACGCCCTGGGCATCTCGATTCGGCACGATCGGGCGAGCCTCGCCGTAACCCACCGCGGTCAGACGGATCCTCGGAAATCCGGCCTGTTCAAAGACGCTCAAGACCCGGCAGGCACGCAGACTCGAAAGCTCCCAATTGCTTCTGACTTCGCCCTTGGGAGCCAACGGCACGTCATCGGTGTGCCCCTCGATCATCACGTCGAATCCGCTGGCTTCCGTCTTGAGCACTGGCAGGAGATCCCGAAGTAAGACCAGTCCCTCGGGCTTGATATCGGCCTCGCCGGTGTTGAAAAAGACAGTTCCCAAAAAGGAAATGTCCACGCCTACGGGCGTTTCCTTCACGACAAATTGATCGCCCAGTCCACGCTTATCCAGAGTTCCCTTGATTTCATTGGCCATGTCGGCGAACGGCTGCTGATAGGTGCCGCCGAAAGTCTTGGTGGCTTCCTTGCGGATCTGATCGAACTTCTCTTGGTCGACCGACGAAAAGCTCATCAAAATGACGA
>CAYXVB010000200.1:0-6109 GCA_964467785.1 uncultured Bacteriovoracaceae bacterium | reverse complement strand
TCGAACTGACAAAGGTGGATCCTGTCCTCGGCCTGAGGGAAGTCGCATTTTTTTATGCCTAGATCTTTCCAGGCCTTTTTGAAGTCGTGTGCTTCCTGCTGGGTCCAGCTTTCCGGCGTATCTGGCTGGAGCCTTTCCGAGATGCCAAACGATTGTTGCATGAGGGCCTTCTCCCTAAGTTGAGCGGGCGAGAGTATTCCGCGGATCGTCAACGGTTTGTCACCGCGGATCGCAAGGTCACGCATGCGATTGAGAAGCATCAGAACTTTGGGGCTGACGACTTCACCCGCTTCAATGTTCGAGAGATCGCCTTCTTCAATCGCTCGAATGACTAGAGACATGAAGCGTTTTTGGTTTCGCTCCAGGTATCCGATCTTAAGCGTCGCTCCATTTGGCCCCATGACCAGTTCGTGCGGTATGAAGTATGATTTGCGGTCTGCGTCAAGAAATGTCTGAAGTCGATCAATGGCTCGTGGGGCGCCTGGCGGGCGCGGAGCGGGAGTGGGGCGGGCGACGCGCTTTCTAGGGGCGTCGCGGGTCAGGAGTTTAGCCCATAGGTTGCGGCAGTGGCTGATAAAGCTTGGCTCTAATTGAGCGTTCGCGGAAAGGGGCGTAGCGATACTGAGCAGGAGCACCGCCAAGGTTCACGTACGTGCAAACTTTTTCGCGGACGCCAACGCCATAAGGCCTTATCGGCAAAAGTATATACGAATTCAATTTTTTGACCCATTCTTATGATTCGATTTTGGGCGCGGAGTGCCGCGTGTAACTTTGACCGAGGAGGCCTTGCGAGTGCGCCGGGCAAACTCTTAAGAAGATCAGGCATGCGTGTCGCCCTGTTATCCCCACTTTTCGAAAGCGTCCCTCCACGGCTCTATGGAGGCACCGAGAGGGTAGTCAACAACCTCTGTCGCGGCCTTACCGATTGCGATATCGATGTCACGCTCTTCGCTTCGGGAGATTCAATGGCCGCATGTCGAACCATCCCGATGGTGGAGGAGGCGCTTCGGCTCAAGCACGTTCCCATCGCGGACTCGTATCCGTTCCATCTCCGTATGCTGTCGGAAGTGGCGCGGGAGGCGGCGAGCTTTGATGTCATTCACAATCACCACGATCTCTGGATGATGCCGCTGACCCGGCTGACCGATGTGCCGGTCCTGACGACCTTGCACGGACGGATGGATGCGGCGGGAGTGGCGGAGGGGTACCAGAGCTGGTCCGGCGGCGGATTGATCTCCATCAGCGATTCGCAGCGGTGGGCGGCGCCGTCGCTGCCTTATCTCAGGACCATTCATCATGGGATCGACTTGGATCATTTTCGATTCCATCCTCGCCCCGGAAAGTATCTCGCCTTTCTGGGGAGGATCTCGCCAGACAAGCGCCCCGAATGGGCGATCGAAGTGGCGCGGCGCGCGGGCGTGCCACTCAAGATCGCCGCCAAGATCGAGGGACAAGAAGGGCGGCATTATTACGAAAGCCGCGTAAAGCCTATGATCGACGGGCGGCAGGTCGAATTCATCGGCGAGATTTCCGAAGCGGAAAAGAGCGATTTTTTAGGCAATGCGCTCGCATTGGTTTTTCCGATCGATTGGCCGGAGCCATTCGGGCTGGTGATGATCGAGTCCATGGCCTGCGGGACTCCCGTGCTGGCACGGCCCTGCGGAGCGGTGCCCGAGATCCTCAGGGACGGCGTCACCGGATACGTCAGTTCGGACCTCGCGACTTTGGCCGCTCGGGTGGAAGACGTGCCGCAGCTCGATCGCGCAAACTGCCGATCCTGGGTGGAGCAGCGATTCTCGCTCAAGCGGATGACGGAGGATTACATCGATGTCTACCGAGCCCTTGCGTCAGGAGTCGGAAAAGGAGGAAACTGGTTCGATCGTCATCGACGGCATTTCCTATCTCCCGTCAAGCGTACTGCTGACGGGAATCCCTAAGATCAGCATCAAGGACAATTCGGCCTTTGCCGTGGTGGACGCCCATGGCGAATCTCCGCGGCTCTACTCCTCTGGCTCCGAGCTCGGAATCTTCTACAACGACACGCGGTACCTGGGGGTCTGGGAGATGAGTTTCAATGGGCTCCGCCCGGTTTCCCTCACGCATGAGTTGCGCTTTGGGGGCGAGACCGTGGTGTTTTCGATGACCAACCCAGATATGCCGCTGATTGGCAAACCGGGCCGCATCCAGCGCGATACCATTCTTTTTCGCCGCATTTTGGCGCTCGTCGACGACACGTTTTACGAGAACGTCGAGATCAAGAACTTCGAGGACCAGGCGCACTCGCTGCAGGTCGAGCAGTGGTGCGGCGGGCGGTTCGATGACGTGTTCGAGGTCCGGGGCTATCCTCGCCTCAAGCGCGGCAGGATGCTCGCACCCCAGGAGTCGAGGGGGGCTAACGGGCCCATGACGATACTGCAATACGAGGGATTGGACGGCAAAGTGCGCAAAGCCTTTGTGCAGCGACTTTTTGAGGCCGAAAAGATCCGACTCTCTCCAGGGCTCGCGGGGTATTTTTCGCGTATCGACATTCCGCCCAAGGGCACGGTCAATCTTAGGACTATTGTCTCCTTTGACCGCCCATCCGACGAGCGGTTGCTCAACCGCAAATACGTGGACATGAGTATCCCCGAGAAGATGTCGTTGCTGCTCAAGCGCAAGGGCGCCGATCCTTTTTCGAGTCTGTCGATCGAGACGGACAACGCGATCCTCAACCGTTCAATCCAGAACGCTCAGACTGACATCTTCATGCTACTCACCGAGGAGCCCAGCAAGGAGCTTTACCCCTACGCCGGGATTCCATGGTTTTCGGCGCCGTTTGGGCGCGATGGTATCATCACCGCGTATCAGCTTTTGCCCTGGTACCCGGAAATTGCCCGGGGCGTGTTGGAATACGCGTTCTCGACGCTGGGCAGTCGCCTCGATCCGTTTACCGACGAACAGCCCGGTAAGGTCTTTCATGAGATGCGTCGTGGCGAAATGGCGCTGACGCGCGAAGTCCCCTTCATTCCTTACTACGGCTCGGTCGACTCCACGCCGCTATGCCTGATTTTGTTGCATGAGTACGTGCGCTGGACACTCGACTTGGAAAGTCTGCGCAAATGGTGGCCCGAAGCGTTGCGCGCGCTGGCCTGGATCGAACGTTGGGGAGACTGGGATCGCGACGGATTCCTTGAATATGCCAAGCAGTCGCCCAACGGCCTGGTCAATCAAGGCTGGAAGGACTCGCATGATTCCGTGATGCATTCTGACGGTCGCCTGGCCGTCGCACCCATTCGGCTCTGCGAGGTGCAGGCCTATTCCTATCGAGCGCGCACGGGGTTGTCCTCGCTGGCGAGGTTGATGGGAAAGTTCGATCTCGCCTCCCGACTTCGTCTTGAGGCGTTGCAGCTCAAAGCCAAGTTCAATGAGCGGTACTGGGACGCGGACCATGGTTACATCTATCTGGCCCTCGACAAGGATCATCGGCCTTGCATGGTCCGCTCGTCCAATATGGGGCACTGCCTTTGGGGTGAGATCATCGACGTGTCGCAGGCCAGACGCGTCGCCGAGCATCTCATGTCCGACGCGATGTTCAGCGGCTTCGGAGTGCGTACGCTGGCCGACACCGAGGTGAGCTATAATCCGTTGAGCTACCATAACGGATCCGTCTGGCCCCATGACAACTCGATCATCCTGGAAGGCTTTCGAAGCTTCGGCTTCACCCGAGAACTGACGCGGTTGGCGACGGCGATGATCGAAGTGCTCGAGACCAGCGAGGACTTCAGGCTTCCTGAGCTGTTCTGCGGCTTTCGAAAGCGCGCTGAGGCCCCACCCGTGCCGTATCAAGTGGCTTGCAAGCCACAGGCATGGGCGGCCGGATCGATCTACCTCATGCTTAAGGCGATGCTTGGGATCTCGATGGACATCGATCAGAACCATCTTGTCCTGAACTCGCCGATCCTGACCGACAAATTAAAAACGCTGCATGTTCGCGGACTGAAAGGCAGAGGATGGGAGCTGGATCTCCTATTCCGAAGAGCTGGAGGCGGCACCGTGGTGGACGTGACCCGAAGATCTGGAAATGTCCGAGTGTTGATCGTCAAATGAAAGGGGCATGGGGAGTCCGGTTCGTGCTGCTCTTGTCGTGCGTATTCGCGACGTCGACCGCGCGGGCGGCCGGGTATGCCTCTCAGGCTCGAGACGAGCACGAAAGCTGGCTGGAGGCGCAGCTTCGCGTGGAGGAAAAAATGTTCCGAGAGAATCCGGGGGGCGTGAGCGACTTGGCGCTTTCCGCTCGAGGGGCCGCGACCTCCATGCAACGGCTCGATCTGTCGGGCATGCCGGAGTGGAGTGAGGCCGCGACCACTGCGGCGTTCGAAGAAATGCGCGAGCTGCGTTTTCTTTACCTTCCTGAACGGCCCCGCTTTTTGCGTCGTATTTCCTGGCTCTATCCGGACGATGGCTGCTTTGCCCGGGCGGCTTATGCGGGTAAGAGGGCGGCGGCGCGGGATTTGGCCCGCCCGCACAAGCTCTTTGTCTTTGGGGATCTTTCAGTCCGGACCCGCAATGCTCCGGGCGGCCGAGCTTTTTGGTGGTATCACGTCGCGTCGATTGTGAGCGTCGCCGGGTTGCCGATGGTGCTGGATCCAGCGGTCGAGCCTTTGTCGCCGTTGCCCTTCGAAGACTGGATCCGACGACTCACGCGTGAGCCACGGCAGGCGCTCTATGCTCACTGCAGTCCGTATTCTTACGCACATTACAGCATTTGCCAGGACGCTCCTGCGTCGGCCGAAGCGGATGCGCCGTCAGACGAGGGGGAGTTCCTCCGTCTCGAGTGGAACCGGATGATCGAGCTGGGGCGAGATCCCTCAAGAATCCTCGGCGACGATCCGCCCTGGAGATCCGCGCTCAATCGCCGTTCAGATCTGCAGGGTCAGGCCGGCGTAGAGGGGGCTGACTTGGCTGTAGGAAATCGCGAAGCTCGAGTCCCTGCCAAATCGGAAACCTACGCCCGCGGAAAACCCGCTGCCCGAGACGTAGCTGGAATTGCTCGTTGCGGAGGCGTACGCGCCGCTGGTGAGGGCATAGCCGAACTGACCAAAGACGCTGCTGGCCTGAAATCCGAATGAAGGCTTGATCGTGGTCAGACCGTCAAGCAGGGTCGCGTCCGTCGCAAAAGTGACTGAGCTACCCAGGTCAATTGCGATCCCGCCCCCGTATTGCGGATTGGTGCCCGTGATCAGTTGACCGCCGATTCGAAACGCGCCGCGGGGGTCTAAGATGATGCCAAAGTTATTGCAGGTGGCGCTCAGTCCGCTGCCAAGCCCCATGCTGCAGGAAAGGCCTAAAGAGAGCGCGGAAGTCTCGAAAGCCAGGCCGGCGCGCAACGAGCCGCTGTTGCCGGGGAGGGTGGCCTCATAGCCAATGCTGCCGCCGACCGATCCGTTTCCCAGGAGGATCTGGGCGGAGGCGAGATTGGGGCTCAAGGTGGAGGTGGACATGCTCAGGTCCTGGACGACGAGCTTGGTGCGGGAGAGGCTGCCCAGGACAGCGGGGTTTTCGCGAATGGCGTTCTGCATGGACGGATGCGCGATCCCCAGCGCGAGCTCCTGGTCATGCGCGGACTCAGACAGTCCACCGTAGTCCCGGGCCATTGCGGCGGGTGCGGAGAGCATCGTTGCGATCAGAAGTGCGGGGGTGACCTTCGGCTTTGGAAAGTATTTCATGCCTCTCAGTGTAAGACAGCGCCTGTACGCGTGCTACAATGCATTGGAATGTCGAGAAAAAGGCCCGAAATCTCGTCAAGAATCTGTCGCTTTATTGCCGATGTCGCGCTTCGGGGGCTGGTCGTCGGCGTCTCGCCGTTTTTTTCCGTGGATGCCCGGGCGGCGACGCTCTTTGGCGCCGTGAACTTCAGCTCCACTACTGCGGAACACTTCGCCAATTCCCTCGGAATCGCGATGGATCATCGCGCTATGGAGGCGGCTACGGGGATTGCGGCCTATGGTGCGGGTTTTGACCTAGGTCTTGGTGTCAGCGCCATGAAGGGCAATGACGATTTTTCCGCCGCGATGAGCGATCTCGGCGCAGGTAGCGCGTTTAGTCTGCCGGTGATTCCGGCGATCGCGCT
>CAYXVB010000199.1:0-6255 GCA_964467785.1 uncultured Bacteriovoracaceae bacterium | reverse complement strand
GCTGCCACCGCTCCGCAAACCCTAAAAAGTACCCACTCGAAAACGCGATGAGCCGAAAAAAAATCAGTTGCCTGAGGCCCGTTTTAGGCAGCTTAAGTCCCAAATGGATACCCTGTTTTTGGGCGCAACGAATTTGGAAAGAGCGCACCCTCTCTTTGAAAGGGTAGGTTTCGGTGCGTTCATGAAAGGGTTGGAATATGCCAATGAAGAGGACGGCAAGGCGGAGATCGCTGGATGGTTTGACAGGCCATTCGTGAAGTGGTCGCCACCGGTGAAGGTAGAGCCCGGCGATTGGAAATTTGAGGCCCTGGTTCATAATACGGGGCCCGAAAGCTATTCCCGAATATTGAGAAACCCTTTTGGGATTTTGAATGCATTTTATTCGATCGGCTCGGATGGTTTCGGACACGCGGAATCCGGGGATGGCTTTTATGTTTTTGGCAAGGCGCCAGCCTACGCCGCCTATGGTGATAACCGTATCTATTTCCGAGCGCTGAGGCCGCCTGGCGATGCTGAGCTTCGAAGGGGATCGGCCCTGAAAGACGAGGCAATGGTTCTCTACGGTAGTAACCTTCGCATCATCCCCGAGACCTTTCCGACGACGCCCGCCGCGATGGCGGAGGCGTATTTTCATCCTGAGACCTTTGCCGATCCGGGCAATCCCGGGAAACTCGCAGCTCTTCAACGGCGTATGGATCGAAATTGGACGCCGGAGCTCGAGCGCGCGCTCGATCGCGAGATTCCGATGCCTCCTGATGGCCTCATCGACTATCTGCGGCTAAAAAAGGGGCCCCAATGGGCACGGCTGAAGAAGCTGATCGAGAGTAAGATCATCGATAAAACGCTAAGCGATGACGAGCTTTATCATCTCTTGATGAATAAGCATTGGATGCAAGCTCCAGAGATGAAGAAATGGGTCAAAGCAATAGCACAAGATCAGGTCTGGTTTACCCGTCTCGCCAAGAATCTGGGAGCTGGCGGCATTCCGCTAATGACGGGGAACTTTTTCTCCCGAAAACTCCTCGAGCTCGGCGAGAAGTCGCTGGCCACTCAAGCCCTCAAAGCGGCGATGACGGTGACGCGGCTTCGCGCCAACATGGTTGAAGAGATCTTCAGCCAAGAATCCTCTGTTGCCGCTAAAAGTATTTTTTCTCAACACGTCAAAGCTGCGCTCAAGGAAAGATCAACACTCCCGATGCAGAATATTTTAGGTTCAGTTTACTCTAAGCCGCATTCGGTGGCGTTTGAAGAACATTGGCCCAATATTATCGAGTTCGCCAAGAGGGCGGATGATTCGCGTTTAAATGAGTTCCTTCTCGACGCGATCTATCTCGGTCCCGATCCCGCGCGGCGATTACAGATCCCCGAGATCCGGGAATTCGTGAGCTCCGAGAGGTTCCGCAAGCAGCTATCGCCGCGAGCGCGTGGCCGACTCCATGAGCTCGAGAACCCCCAGCTGGCATGCCCCAAGGCTTTTGGTTCTCTCAAAGCCGAACTCAGATAATGCCTGGAGGCGGCCGAGGCTGAACCGTTCATGCACTGGCTGCAAATCGAGTTCGAGATTTCCTTCGGAGTAGGATTTCAAATCAGTTGATTCACGAACGGGAGGAGTCCCGCTCCTGATCATGGGACCGCTTGAGCGCCAGCGCCTTGTTGATCTTGGCGCTGAAGCGGGCGGCCCGCGAGGCGCGGATCGCGTCGCGCGCGAGCTTGCGTTGGCGGTTGAGACCTTTGCGGCTTTCTTTGAAACCGCGGTAAAAGCCGACCACGTAGGCGAACGCGGACCAAAGGCTGATCGCGAGCGATAAGTACAGGAGGCCGAGCCCAAGCGTGTAAAACGGGATGGAGTCAAAGCCCAAAATTCCGCCTTGGACCATGATCAGGGGGATGGCGACCATTTGGGCGGCGGTCTTGAGCTTGGCCGACTCCGAAGCAGCGATGACGACCCCTTCGGCGCTCGCAAGCGCGCGTAGGCCCGTGATCGCCAGTTCGCGGCAGATCAGGACCATGACGACGACAGGATGAATACGCCCGAGGTCTTGGAGCATGATCAAGCTGGAGACCACGAGGAACTTGTCGGCCAGCGGGTCCATGAGCTTGCCGTAAACCGTGACCTGCTTGTTGAGGCGCGCGAGATACCCGTCAAAATAATCCGTGATGCTGGCCGCGGCAAAAACCAAGGCGGCGGCAAGGTCCCAGGTCGGATGGCGCAGCATGAGGAGTCCGACGACAATCGGAACCGCGGCGATACGCATCAAGGTCAGGATGTTCGGAGCGTTGGTGAAGGTGAACTCCTGATCTTGATCCTGGCCGGGGTCCGCCGTGCTTGAAGCTGGCGTTTCCGGGTTGGGTCGGGTCGGGGGGTTCGAGGTTGGACGCGGGGTTTCGCTCACGGTGATTCCTTATCTAATTCCGGTGCCGAAACTTTGTCCAGATCAAAAGTGCCGCTATACTGATGAGGTGCAAATCGGGCGAGAGACTCAGATTTTTTTGCATGCGCTGGGCAAACTTCCGCGGCCAGGCCGAGCGCGGGCTTATGGGGTCGCGCTCCTATCCCTGCTGAGCTGGATAGGTGTCTCGGCCGGCGCGGCGGCGGAAGGTCCACCTTCGGGCGCCGGGCCCCGAGTCCCGCCAAAAATCATCTCGCTCCTCAAGCCGTCGATTTACAAAAAGGTCATGGAAGATCGCGGTCCCGAGATTTACGCCCGCCTCGAGGACGGCAAGCGCTACAAGCTCTACGCGGTCATGCAAGTCGGCGCCTCGCAGCGGGTGACCCGTCAGGTGCTTACCGATTACAAGCTCTACGCGCAGCTCATCCCTTACGTGCAGAAAGCTGAGTATTCAGAAAAAGAACAGCTCCTCCACATCGAGGGAGGCATCTGGAAGTACCAGCTTGAGTCGACTTTGAAGTTCGAGGAGCGTACGCCTGACTGGATCGCTTTTCGCATCGTGGAGGGTCACTTCCGGGGTTTGCAGGGAGAGATCCTCTTTGAGCCGTCTGGTGAGCGCGGTACTCTTGTTTATCTGCGCGGTGAACTCGAGGGGCAGCTCTGGCCGCCCCAATGGATCATCGAACGTGGCGCCGAGGTGGTTTTCGGGTTTACGGCGCGCAAAATGAGATCCACTATTGAAGACAAAGGAAAACGAAATGGCAACGAAGCCTCCCGCTGATCTCACTCTGATCTCCAAACCCGTTAGCCCTGAGGCCGCGGCCGAAGCCGCTGGCGCCGAGCGCCGCCGCAGGCCGAGGCTCTCGTTGACGGAAGAGCAGTTCCGTTTGGGGATCAATGGCAAGGTATTCTCCGTCGCCGATCTCTCGGTCGACGGGCTTGCGCTTCGGATCATCGACTCCGCGGATCTCCAAGTGTTCCCCGTTGCGGCGCGGATCGAGGGGATTCTCAAGCTCAGGGGCGCCAAGCACCCAGTCAAAGTCAAAGTGTCTCGCGTTTCAAGCGGCGTAATCGGGGGGGAGTTCCAGGAGCTCAGCCCCGAAACCCGAATGGCGCTCGAGAAGTTTTTGGATCCCGCATCGCTCGGCAGCGAGCTCAAGCCGATTCCGGCCTCGACCGCGAGCGGTGGAAGTGGAGAGGGTCCGACCATCTGGTACCATGGCCCGTCGGGGACGGATCTTTTGTTTTGGCGGAGCTTGGACGGGCAGTACCGTCGCTTCACGCTCTATGTGCTGGGTACTTTCGTGCAATGGGATCAGGAGCGGGGGTTGCTCACTGGAACGTCGCGGCCCACGGCTTCGCAGAGCGGTGAGCAGTGGGGGATTTTTCGCTTCGAAACGCATTTGACGCGCGACGATGCGTCACCGGATCCGGGGAAGTTGAGCGTTGCAAAAGCTCTCATTCTGGGCTCTAACCTTCCTCAGGATCTCAAGAAGTGGTGCGGACGTCAGCTGGCCCACTCCTGATCGGGATCCGTTAACCGAGGGCAGGGTATCGTGAGCGGCCGTCAGAGCCGCCCGCCCGTTCCCGCCTTCGCTTCACGAGAGGGAGTTAGCCGCCATGGATCGCAATTTTGCGTTGGAATTCGTCAGAGTGACTGAAGCCGCAGCGCTCGAGAGCGCGCGCCTCATGGGTCGCGGGGATGAAAAAGCCGCCGATCACGCCGCCGTCGAGGCGATGCGGAAGATGCTGAACCAGGTTCACTTCGATGGCCGCGTGGTCATCGGTGAAGGAGAGCGCGACGAGGCCCCGATGCTCTACATCGGTGAAAAAGTGGGCAAAGGCCACGGACCCAAGCTGGACCTCGCGCTCGATCCGCTCGAGGGCACGACCATCTGCGCCCGCGGAGGCAACAACTCCCTCTCGGTGATCGCGATCGCTGAGGAGGGCAAGTTCCTGCATGCTCCTGACACCTACATGATGAAGATCGCCGTGGGTCCCGAGTGTAAAGGTGTCATCGATCTCGATGCCTCTCCGGCCGAGAACCTCAAGAGCATCGCTCGGGCAAAAAAATGCAATGTCGAAGACCTGACGGTGATCATACTGGATCGTCCGCGTCATGCGGATCTCATTGCCGAAGTGCGTCGTTCGGGCGCTCGCATCTGGCTCATCGGCGACGGTGACGTGTCGGCGGCCATCGCGACTTGCAAGCGGGAGAGCGGCGTGGATGTGCTCATGGGCACCGGTGGAGCCCCTGAAGGCGTAATTGCCGCGGCGGCGCTCCGATGCATGGGCGGAGACTTCCAGGGAAAACTCATGTTCCGTAACGAAGAGGAAAAGGCCCGCGCCCGGAAGATGGGAATTACCGACCTCGACAAGGTTTACAAAATCGAAGAGCTCGCCCAGGGCAAAGTCCTGTTCTGCGCCACGGGCGTGACCCAGGGGACCTTTTTGAACGGGGTGCGCTTTACCCGCGGCGGCGCCTATACGCACTCGGTAGTGATGCGCTCTGAAAGCGGCACCGTGCGATTCATCGAAGCCGAGCATCATTTCGACCGCAAACCGGTGTACAATTGATCCACTATGGCAAACGCAGAACATAAAGAGATCTTGAACGTCGATCGAGAGAAGCTTTTTGACGCAATCACTCGTTACGAGGACTATCCACAGTTCGTCGAGGGAGTGAAGGGCGTGCAGGTGGAGCGCAAGGGCGAGGGCGCGGCGCGCGCAACCTACAACGTGTCCATGATGAAGGACTTTGTCTACACCCTTGATCACAAGGAAGACAGGGCCAAAGGACGAGTCGAGTGGACTTTGGTCTCGAGCGACGCGTTCAAGGTCAACAAAGGCTACTGGCAGCTCAAGGACGCGGGCAAAGGAAAGACTGACGTCACTTACGCGATCGAAGTCGACTTCAGCTTTCCGGTACCGGGTTTTATCTTGAACAAAGTCGTCAAGGGCACGCTGCCTTCGATGGTTCAAGGGTTCGCCAAGCGCGCTGGCGCCAAGAAATAAGAGGGCTTTTGACATGACTCCTGCCGACGATTTCCAGGGAAAAGCCGCTGATCTGATGAAGAAGGTCCTCACTGTCGGCGTGGGGACCCTTTTCTTGACCGAAGACGCTTTGAAGAGCATGATTTCCGAGTTCAAGCTGCCCAAAGAGCTTTTGGGTGGCCTGTTGGAAATGGCCGGTAAGAACAAGACCGAATTTCTAAAGTCGCTCTCCAAGGACGTGATCTCGCGTATTTCCGATCGCGTCGACCCTGTGGCCGTGATCGAGGAGTTCCTCGAGCGCAACGAAGTTGAGTTCACGATCAAAGTATCGGCTCGTCCTAAGAATTCGGCTAAGAAGTCCGGCAAAAGCGAGAAAACCGAGTCGACCGGGGCTGAGGAGTCCGGCCCTTATCCCAGGCAGGAAGAATGACCCACCCGGGAGATTGGATCGCCACGCAGGAGCATCTAGATGTTCTGCTGGCACACCTTCAGCGCTCTTCGGTGGCGCTCGTGGAGTGGGGGCAAGATTTCCGTCTGACCGTCTGGACGGGCGGGGCGGAACGGATCTTCGGCTGGAAGTCTGAAGAGGTGCTTGGAAAGCACTTCGATGAGTTTCGATTTGTCTACGAGGAGGACCGCGGGGAAGTGGATCGCCTCACTGGACTCCTGCATTCTGGCGTCGTCGAGTCGATAGTGTGCCGGAATCGCAATTACACCCGCGAAGGTGGCGTGGTTCATTGCGAGTGGCATACGACTGTTCTTCGTGACGCATCCGGGCAGATGCATTCGATGCTCTCGCTGGCCATCGATCGGACGGAGGAAATGCGGGTTCGGGAGCGTTTTTTGGCAGCGTCCGAGGCGGGGCAAGTCG
>CAYXVB010000198.1:0-6270 GCA_964467785.1 uncultured Bacteriovoracaceae bacterium | reverse complement strand
TTGGCGATTCTCCAAAGAGAAATCAATCAGTTCGACCCGAGACGCGATCTTTCCAACTCGGATGCGGCTCGGTGGATTGAAAGGAACGGAAAAAAGCTCTTTCAGCACGCAGTGGATCTCGATTACGCTTGGAACACTCTTGAGAAACTCGGTCTGAGAAAGAAGTTGATCTCGATTCAGAACGATCCAGAAACGTTCGACTCTCTTGCATGGTGGATGAATAAGGAACCCCTGATGGCAAAGCCGGTGGGTGAAGGGAGCGGGAAAACCGCAGAAAGTCTCGGCATTAAAACCGTCGCTCATGAGACGGTCGACTTCCTCGCCTATGAAAGCATCACCCGATCTCACACCGGGGCTCCTAATGTCTTTATCTCTCGCAATAATGCCGCCTGAGAAAATGCCAGTTTTGGCGATGGGTTTTATGCGGCAGCAGGAAATAAGGGAGCAAGAGGAACAGGGATCACGATCCGCTTCGAACTGGATCCAAAGGCCAAAGAGGGGTCTGACTTCGTCATTGGGTATAGAACGAAAGCAGGGAAAGTCGCAGATGGGGATTATCTAGTTATTAAAAAAATGCGATCCGTGTGATTCCGGAGAGCCTGGACATGTCCCCGGTCGATTATTTTGAATTCTTAGCCGGTGGCAAGAAGATTGGGAAGGATGATCAGGCGCTCCTCTGGAAGCTCAAGAGAAGGCTCGATCACACCATGACCTCCGGTCGGATCCCACCGAATGATATGGAGACGATTCGTGCCATCGTGCTCTCGCAGTTAAAAAGTAAATATGCCAATCGGGATGTCATCGTTCAGGAATGGCTCAAGATTGAGGGCGCTCAACTAAAGTGGGATCCGAAAAAAGCCATGGCCATCAATAAGAGCTTGCAGGACGAAGCTTACCGATTGGATCCGGAGCCAATCTTCTCAGGGCTCAGTGAGATCTCCCGCGGAACAAGCCTCGAACACTATGTCGCACAAGAGTGGCTGCCGTCCCTCTTAAAAGACTTGAAATCGGATATCGGGGATCGAGCTTTGGAGCGTTGCCTGTTCTCGAGTGAACCTCAGATTCGACAATTCGCAGCAAAGGTATTGGCGGAGCGCGAATCCATGCAGCTCCCTGGGCGCTCGGGACCATATGTGAGGGCCCTCAGGCAAATTCAAGCCCTCAACGGGGATTGGGCTTCCTGGCTGAGGTCCACGCCAAAGAGCGGCGAAGAAGCGCAGGCCAAGGCAGCGTATCTGGCGCTTCATCCGGAGTATCGATCGAGACTTTCCGAGTCCGAACTTCGGGCCATAGAGCCCGCTTTCGCGAAATTCTCAAACCTCTCCGTTTTTGAGGAGCTCGCAGGCGGGCGCCTCCCTACGGACGCGAAGAGCGAGAGCTTCGAGTTCAATAGTTACGATTTCCCAGCCGGAGGAAAGCGCGTTCAGCTTGGAAGCCCCGACAATGAATTCGGGCGCGACCTGGACGAAAGTCTGCATGAGGTGACCTTCACAAAGCCATTTGAGATGCAGGTGACTCCGGTGACCCAGCTACAATGGTCGCTTGTAATGGGAGAAAATCCCTCGAAGTTCAAGTCTGGTGGTAGTCGGGTCAAGATCAGCGGTCGCGATATCGAGATGTACCCAAACCGTCCTGTTGAGAGCGTTTCATGGAATGATGCGCAAAAGTTCATTGAGAAGCTCAATCAGCTAGATACCCAATACAACTATCGACTCCCGACCGAAGCCGAGTGGGAGTACGCGGCACGGGCGGAAAGTGATTCGCCCTTTATCTACGGAAGTGACCCGCATGCGACGGGATATTATGGATGGTATGTGGGCAATTCAGGCAATCAAACGCGCGATGTAGCGGAGGTCAATCCCAACCTACACGGACTATATGACATGCCTGGAAACGTATGGGAATGGGTCCACGACAAATGGATAAAAAACAGGCCTGCTCACGCTGTAGATCCTCAAGGCCCAGGCTTGCTGTCTTTATCGACAAGACGCGTGCTCCGCGGAGGCTCTTGGTCGAGTGAGCGGAAGGAATTGCGTTCCGCCCAGCGCGACCACAACGCACCGGGCAAAGGCAACGAAGAAATCGGTTTCCGCCTAGTAAGGACTCTGAAGGCGACGGATGGGCGCACTCCGCAACGAAATTCCTGGATGCCACGGATTTTCCGTTAGACTCGCAACGACCTGCGCTCCCATGACAAGCCCGACGCCGTTGGATCCCCTTCCCTCGACATCGTAGCCGGGTGCGCGATCCGGAACCTGTCCACAAGTCCCATTTCCGGCAGCGCAAAGCGCCCTGAGATGCCGCGCAAGGCATCGTTCCTGCTCTGGCACATCGAAACATGAAAAACCTACCTCCCACCGAACGCCCGCGCGAACGCTGCCTGCTCCATGGACCCGATACTCTGAGCCTCCGCGAATGCCTGGCCTTGATCCTCACTCCCGGACCTCCGGGCCTGGGCGCAATGGGACTAGCGGGCCGGATCCTCGAAGGGGCCAGCGGCGCGTCCTTGGCCTTGAGTCCGTCCAGGAGACAGGAAGAAGACTCCAATCTGGAGCGCGCCTTTTTTGTCCAGCTCGAGTCCCGTGGCCAACCTCTGCCTGAACTGCGCGGACTGGGGGACGCCGGACGCGCACGCCTGCTCGCGGTCTTCGAGATCGCGCGCAGATATCAGGCTTTCCGGGCGCGGATCACGAGCTCGACGGCGAGCAACACGCGAGGGACTGGCGGGGATTCGGGCCGCACCACAATCGGCACATCGCTGAGCACGGTGGCGCTGCGACGGATCCCCTCCGAACGCCTGGCCGACTCACGCGAATGGCTGGGGTTTGTACCCCTGTTCGGAGCGGGTGGCGGGACGGTCGAAGTCGGCCCATTTTGCCTAGTCGAACGCGGAACGCGCACGCACGTTAACGTGGAGCCCATGGAGCTTTTCGCGCGGATACTCGCGCTACGCCCCCGCGGCATCTGGCTTTTTCACAATCATCCCTCCGGGCGCGCCGAGGCGTCCGAGGAAGACCAGTTACTGACCCGCAATGTGGCCCGGGTCTGCCGACAACTCGGCCTGGAATGCCTCGGACATGGTATCGTGACCTCCACCGGCGCCAGCTGCTGGATCGACGGCCTCGCCGACGATTCTGGACTATCCTCGCCCGCGCACCCATAATCGGTTAGGCATGCTCGCCCGGCTGATCGCACTCTGGAAAGAGCCTCCTCCGACCCATCTCGAGCGGATTCACGCCCGGGTTTTCGGTGATTCGCCCGAACCCCGGGATTCCACGATGAGCGTCCGCCATTGGCAGCCTTCGGAGCGCGTCCGGCGCGGTTTTCGTCTGTCTTTCAAGATTCTCTTTCCGCTCATGCTTGCGCTACTGCCGTTTGGAGTGCTCGAGCCGTTTGCGTTCATGATTTGGGGAAGCATCGCCTACGGCATCATCCTTTTCATCGCTGGGCCGATGCTCTTTGCAAAATACTATGGGGAGGAGTATTCGTTCTTCGCCGTCGAATCCCCCTGCCCGCGCTGTCAGGCCCCCGGCCCGCTCCGTCCCTATGTGAGCACCCGGCTGGAGCCCGAAGTGACCGCGCTTTGCGGGGCCTGCGGCCAAACGTGCAAGGCCCGCCCCGAATTGACTACGGAAACGAAACCCGAATGACCCAAAAACAAATCGCCGCCGCCCAGGAATGCCCCAACTGCCTCAAACCCGAGTCGCTCTGCGTCTGCCAGGCGATCCAACCTCAGAAGACGCGCCTCCACGTCCTGATCCTCCAGCACCCGCAGGAGCCGGACAAAGATCTCGGCTCCGCCCGGCTCGCTCATCTCGCGCTTCCCAATTCGACTCTGAAAATCGGCCTGTCGTGGCCCAATATCTCCAAGGCGCTCGGTCGTGAGACGACTCCCGCGCGCTGGGCTGTTTTGTATCTCGGCAGCGGCGTGCAGAAAAGCGCTGACGGTGGCGCGGCCCCCGCGCGCAGGCCCGGCTCGGTGACTTTCGTGGACAAAAAGGGCGTGCCTCTCGAGGCTCCGCCCTCCGTACGCGACCTCGACGGCTTGATCGTTCTCGACGGCACGTGGAGCCAGGCCAAAACTCTGTGGTGGCGCAACGCTTGGCTCTTAAAAGCCAAGCGCGTGATCCTCAATCCCAAGCACAAATCTCTCTACAAGGAATTGCGTCGCGAGCCGCGCGGCGAATGTCTCTCCACGATCGAATCCGTCGCCGAATGCCTGGAGGCCTTAGGTGAGTCGCCGCGCGCGGGCGAGGAGCTGCGCTCGACTTTTGCGCGCCTGCTGGACCGCAAGCGCGAGGAGCTTAAGGCGCGTCGCCAGCAGCGTCAAAATCAGCCTGCACCATCGAAGTCAGATCCGACGGAATGATGCTGAATTTGTATTGATCTCGGCTCAGCGCTTGTTCTGTTTTTGGATTTTCTGAAGCATTTCCATCGCGGCCTTGAGCTGCGCATCTTGAGACTGTCCGCCAGGGATCGCGCGCCCTGGGCCGCGACCGCCACCGCGGGGCATACCGCCCATACCACCCAGGCCTCCCATTCCACCCATCATGCCCTGCATTTGAGAGAGAGCGTCCTGCATGTTCTTGGCATTCGGAAACGCCATCTTGAGCATCTGCTCACTGGCTTCCTTCAACTTCAGGAAGACAAAGATATTGATGGCGGTGAGAATCGCGACGGCTACCCAACTGACGATGACCCAAGTCGACATGGCGGCAACTTAACCCAGCACCGATATCCGTGCAAGAAGCGACTCCGGCTGAATCTTTTACTCCAAAGGAGGCGGGGGCGTGTCGAGAGCCGCACCCGGTTCCGGGGGTGGAGGAGGAGGCGTTTCTGAATGAAATTCCGTGCCTCCTTCAGGCCAATGGGGCGGTATCGGTTGGCCCGAAGTGTTCAGATTGCTTTCGCCCATGCAGGCTTTACACAATGCATCAGGGACGATGCGAGCCTCGATCCTGCCATTCTCCGAGCCAAAGAAGGGCGTCAGCACCCAAGTCTGCAAGAGCAGCGAGGTTTTGGCGTCATCGTCCGGTACCAACGGCAGGGGGAACTCCACGTTGAGTTGGGTCCGTTTGAATGGCCAGGGCGTGTTCAGAACCTTGTCCGAATCCAGTGGGAGACGCGAAGCGTAACATTCCAGTCCCCCTTTTTCTTCCGCGCTTTGAAAGAAAATCTCCCGCGGCATTGGAAGCGTGCCAAGCACTTCGCGTGCGCAAGCCGGCGGCGCCTCGAAGGGCTCACCCGCCGTGTTGCGTGCCTCGGCGAGCTCCAACACCGGCTGGGATCGATAACGAATGCGAAAGACCAATACCGTCCCCGCAGGAATCTTCTTCACGCAGTCACGCACCCGCGCGAGCTTGACGGTAGAAAAGAGATCACGAATCGGTCGGCAGTCAAAACGATGGTCCGGAAGCGGAGTTCCCTTGTAATCCGGCCCTCCTGGCATCACGCGAGGGTCCGCGCCCGGGCCCGCAGGCCTGCGAGCGTGCAGATTGCGAAGCACGATCCGCGAAAGACGGTGCAAATCCGCATCGCCCACGCGGTCATCTCCCGACTTGCCTGGGCTCGCGCAGGCGGTGGCGAGAATCGCCGCGCCAGCAACGAGTTCAGCGCGGCGCCACTTCCATTTCCGCAATCTCCGCATCATTCGCATGATCCATGATTCTAGCACAGAGGCGAGCATCTGCGTCGAGCCTCGCGACAAACCCGGTGCGGCCATCGCGGCACACCCATTGCACCCGTGCCGGCATTCGCGGCGCGCTGAAGGCGTCGCACCTACACGTCTCACATTTTTCCCGAAGGAGGGTATCCAATGAATAGCGCGCTTTCCCGTTTTGCAGGACTCGCCGTGATTGCGGCAGCATGTATCATCGCCACCGGCTGCTCCAAGACTCCCGCTCCCGCAGTAGCGCCGCCGCAGGCGGAGAATCAGACTCAGCAAGGTCCCACGTGGAGGCTGACCTATCAGTCCAACTGCGGGATCGAATCCGGCTCTTCCAATGTCGAGGCCTCCGCCCACTGCGTCGCGAGACACGGCTTCACCGTGAGCGAAAATAAGACCTGGCAGGCCGGTCCCGCACCGCAGGGCCAGATCAAGAACGGAGCACTTTCCGACAGCGACTTTGCTCAAGTGGATGCGGCGCTCGGTGAGTTTGCCACCCGCTCGCCCCTCAGCACGCTAGCGTCTGGCTGTGGTTCGGACGAAGCCAACGCCGCTTCGGCCGCCTCGGGCCTCCATCTGGTGCTCGAGTATCACGGCGCCAAGAC
>CAYXVB010000197.1:0-6327 GCA_964467785.1 uncultured Bacteriovoracaceae bacterium | reverse complement strand
GCCGCAGCGGCACCCTGGTGATCTTCATCAACCAGATCCGTATGAAGATCGGCGTCATGTTCGGCAATCCAGAAACCACCACTGGTGGTAACGCGCTGAAGTTCTACTCGTCGGTCCGCCTCGACATTCGCCGCATCCAGGCGATCAAGGATGGCGAGAACGTCATAGGCAACCGCACGCGCGTCAAAGTCGTGAAGAACAAGATGGCCCCGCCCTTCAAGGAAGTCGAGTTCGACATCCTCTACGGCGAAGGCATCTCGAAAGAGGGCGATCTCTTGGATCTCGCTTCCGGCATGAACATCGTCGAGAAGAGCGGCACCTGGTACTCCTACAAGGACGAGCGCATCGGCCAGGGGCGTGAAGCTTCCCGCAACTTCCTGAAGGAACATCCGGACATGATCGCCAAGATCCGCGATGAGGTCTTCAAGAAGGCCGGCATCGGCGTGAAGCCCGAAGCTCCCGCCGGTGCTACTGCCGCGGGCGCTCCGCAGGTCGCGGCCAACGCGGCCTTGGCCGCTGCTGCATCGGCTAAGGCTGCTGCATCGGTCGGCAAGCACGACGCCAAACCCGCTCCTTCGGCCAAGAAATAAGCGAACGTTCGCCTCTAGTCCGTAAAATAGAGAAGCCCCGGTCACTCGAGAGAGTTACCGGGGCTTTTTAGTATCAAATCCCGGATCCGACTCACCGCCTGTTCAATACTTTCCGCAGTGTAAAGTATTTAGACAGTTCGGAGCGTTTTAAATACGCGGAATCCCCGCACAAGCAACGGTCCACGGGTTGCAATTCACGCTCTTATGCGAACCCAGACGCTTACTTTTTTGGCATCAGCCGTCTTCTCGGCTACCGTTCTTGGCTTGGCCTCTTCGGTCGAAATTGCCGGACCCGAGTCAGTGAGGGTTCCGCAAGTGAGCTGTCAAGGCCGGGACTCCCGCGCTTGCTACGAGCTTACCGCCGAGTCGATCGCACAGAATTGGGCCGCCTACGCCAATTCGTGGACTCCCCAGAACGCGAGCGCGAGATCCGAACACAGATCCTATGGTTTCCCCAAGTACTTCTTGAAAGGCGAGCGCACACCGGCTGCGTTTGTCCTCGTGCACGGCCTTACGATGGATGACGGCCAGATGGGCGAGATCGCCCTCCAATTGGCAAAACGAGGCCACCAGGTGCTCAACCTCATCCTTGCCGGTCACGGTCCGGACGAGAGAAACGCCAGCGTCACCCAGCATCAGACCTGGATCGAACAGGTGGCTTCGGCGATTCGCTTGGCGCGAAATCTGGGCGACAAGGTCATCGTCATCGGCCAATCCACGGGCGGAATGCTCGCGCTCGGAGCGGGGATGGGATTTCAAAGTCCGCTCCCGGACGCAGTCGTCGCGATTGAACCCGCGGTGAAGTTACCCGCCTCCATCACTCTTGGCACCTGTGGCGGAAAAAAACTGGGCGATACCAGTTCACAAATCGCAGCCAAGCTGCGAAAAGTCGGACTCGAGGTCTACGCGCCCAAGATCAATCTCCGGATCGCCTGCGAAGTGACCAAACTGAGCGACACGATCCTCAATGCCCAGGTATTCGGAATTGACCCGCAGGCGAATAGTTTAGAGATGAGCGCAAAGTTGGGACAAAGCATGAAAGTCCCGCTGCTTTTGATCAACAATAGCGAGGACTCCATCGTAAACGTCAGCGACAATCGCGCTTTCGCGCAGGGCGCCGCGGACAGCGTCCTCGTCCAATACTCCGAGCGCAACGACCTGGGCGAACACGGCACCAGGAGCACCGAAACCTACGAGTTTGAGCGCGAAATCCTGCCTTTTCTCAAAAAAGCTGGATTGATGAAATAAACAGAAATCCGATCTCGCCTCAGTTCGACTGTGGCTGGGCGTCGCAAGGCGCCGTCGACCCCGCCGCGATGACGTCCCGATAGAGATAGGCGCTCGGACGGACCTTGCGCGCGAGCGTCGAGTAATCGATCTCCACCAGTCCCATGCGTGGACCAAAACCATAGACCCACTCCCAGTTGTCGGTCAGCGACCAATGGAGATAACCGCGAACGTCGACGCCGTCCTGGATCGCGAATCCCAGCTGCTTCAGATGATCGCAAATGTAACGGCCTCGCTTGAGATCGCCCGCATCGGCGATTCCGTTCTCGGTGACGTAGACCGGCTTGCCATAACTGCCGGCCAGCGCGAGCGCGCGATAGAACCCGCGGGGATAGATCTCCATTCCCATCTCCGTGGACTGGTCAGCGGGCGCGGGGACCAGATCAAAGAAGGTTGGCGCCGAGGAGTTAAAGCGGATCTTGTCGCGGGTGTAGTAATTGACGCCCACGAAATCGAGCGTGCCGGCGAGCTCGGGCACCTCCTCGTCATGATGCACGAGAAAGGGAACCTGGAGAAAAATACGTCCGCTCATCATCGCGTCCAGGATCTGTTTGTTCCAGAAGTCGTTGATCACGCCAGTGATGAGAACATCCAAAGGATTCCACCTCCTGGCCGGCTGCATATCGCGCATATGATGCGCGAATCCCACCCGTGCGCCCGGTATCCGCGCATGGATCTCGCGGTAAGCTCGCGCGTGGGCCTTGAGCAGACCAGCGAGCATTCGCACTCCGCGATGGAAATCCTGCTCGCCGGGTGGCGCAAGGCCCACGATGTAACCTGTGAGCATCCGTACGTTGGGTTCGTTGAGCGTGATCCAGTAATCGATATCGCCGCCCAGCTCCTCCACCACGCGAGCAGTGAACTCGCCGAATCGAAGGGGCGCTTCGGGATTCAGCCAACCTTCCTTCCGGGTCAGCCAAAGCGGCGTGGTGAAGTGATGGAGCGTGACGAAGGTCCGCAGCCCTCGCGCCCGGGCGTCGCGAAGGATGGCGCGATAATGATCGAACGCCGACTCATCCCATCGGCCCGGCTCCGGCTCCAGGCGCGACCATTCGACCGACATGCGGAACGCGTTATGCCGGAGATCCCGCGCGATCCCCAAGTCTTCGCCGTAGCGATTCCAGAAGTCCGTGGCCCGTCCGGTCGGATCCACGTTTTTCTTTTCGACTTCCCACTCGTACCAATCGTTATTGGTGAGCCCGCCCTCGACTTGGTAAGCGGCGCTCGAGGCGCCCCAAAGAAAGCCCCGTGGAAACACGACCGGACCCTGCGGACGACGGGCCATGCCCGTAAGCGCGAACACCAGGACCAATGCAAATAGGCGAGAGAACCATTTTCTCATTCGCCCAGATGTAACCCGGAAATCGCTCAGGCCGCAATGCTTACGCTCTTGACCCTCGCCACAGTCGCGGGAAGCACGAACGTAAAGCAAGTATTGGGGTAGTGCGCGTCGATTCGGAGCTCGCCCCCATGCTCGTGAATGATGGATTTCCCGATACTTAGCCCCAGGCCGGTACCCTTGCCGACGCCTTTGGTCGTGTAAAACGGCTCCATGATCTTGTTGGCGATCTCCGACGGGATTCCGCTCCCGGAGTCGATCACCCTGAAACGGACTTGCACCTGGCCGTCCCTGGGCTCCTGCATGACGGAGACCTTGACCCAAGCATCGGAAGCTCCCTGGACTGCGTCCTAGGCGTTGCCGATGAGATTAAGAAGAACCTGTGAGATCTGGGTCGCGCGGCAACTGATCCATTGCTCCAGACCGTCCCCTTCGACCTCGAGTCGGACTTCCGCCTTGCGGAATCGCTCGGTGCAGAGTTCGAGTGTATCCTCCACAATAGAGCGCACCAATACCGGTTCCATCGGATCGCTGTCTCCCTTGCGCATGTAGGAACGTAGGCCACCGACGATTTTTCCGATGCGATGGGCGGGTTTTTCGAGCTTGTCGATCGTCTCTTTGAGTTTCTCGGGCGAGATGTCCTTGCCGATCTGGTCGCGAAGCGTGTT
Source organism: uncultured Bacteriovoracaceae bacterium (assembly GCA_964467785.1). Classification (GTDB taxonomy): domain Bacteria; phylum Bdellovibrionota; class UBA1018; order UBA1018; family UBA1018; genus CAYXVB01. Next base: position 2,443 of record CAYXVB010000197.1, on the reverse strand, counting down.
CAATCGGCCAAGCAAAATAGTGAGTGGGCTATTGATCTCATGAGCGATGCCAGAGGCCATCTCGCCGAGCGTGGCCATTTTCTGAGTCTCCATCAGGCGCTTGTGATCCTCCTCAATCTGCCGAGTCTGGATCGCCACCAGGCGCTCCGCTCGGGCACGAAAGGTCACCGAATTGGCGAACATCCAAGCAAGCGCCAGCGTGAGTAACGAGCCCAGCCCTCCCAGTGGAGAGAGCAGGCCGTCCTCGGCACGCACGAATCCGCTGCTCGATCGCCACCTGATGAAGAAGTCCTGCCCGCCAATTTTGACGGGCCGGACTCGCTCAAGGAGATGATGATTGAGAGCAGCTGCCCGAATGAAATTTTCGGTTTTGTAAATCAATTTTCCGTCGCCGCGCGGATCTCCCTCGTAGAATCCGTATTCGATCTCCGGTGAGGGCGGCAGAGTCTGCTCGAAAAGCTCCCACGCCTGCACCGGAACGAAAACCCAGCCGTAAAGCGCAGCCTGGCGCTCATCGGGACGGGCTTCGGCACTGAGGTCTCGATTGTAAATCGGATGATAGTAGACGAATCCGGCCCGCTTTTCCCGGCCGATCAGCAGATGAGGCACGAAGGCCACATGGATCGAGCCTGTGTCGCGACTCAGCTCGAGCGCCCGGCGCCGCAAGGGTTCGGGGCTAAGATCCAGGCCTAAAGCAGCGAGATTCCAATCCAAGGGTTCAATCCGGTTGACGACCCACGCTTCGCTGGAGTCACTCTGATCCAGTCCTTCCGGAAGATGGATCGCAAATCTCTCACCCCAGACCTTGCGTTCGCGAGCCAGGAATGCCGTCATTTGGCCGCTAGGAACCCGCTCCACGATTCCGATTCCGGTAGCGCCAGGCAGCCTTTGGCGTATCCGTAAGCGTTCCGTAAAGGTCTTCCAAATCTTTCGGTCACTCTGGTCCGCGCGCGAGGAGAGGCTGACTGAGGCGTCCCGAAGCAGCTCTTCGTACACCGTCTGCTTTTCGTGCAAGCGAGCCTCATAGTCATTGACAAGCTGATCCATCCGCTGATCGTCACGGCGGTGATTCAGCGCGGAGAAGACATAAAAGAACATCGCCGAGGCCGCGAATCCCACCAGCAATATCGGAGTGACGATCCGAAGTAGCCGGCGGCGCACAAAGGCGTCCATCGCCATCCCACTCAGAGCCAGCGACGCCAGATAAATCTGAAGCCCGGACGCACGGTAGAGAATCGATCCCGCCACAAAAGGCCCCCAACCGAATGTCGTTTCCCAAATGACCGTGCATGCGATCAACAATACGGCCAGTCGAGGGACAAGCCGGTCCTCCGTGGCGAAGACCGGGATGAGGACTGCGAACAGCGCGATCGCGAACTCATCCCCTGCATCGGTTCCGAAGACCAGATTGGACGCGAAGACGACAGTAGTTAGATAGATCGCGGCCCAAGGAGAAAGCAGACTCCTCCACCGGCCCAGGCGAGCAGCGTTGAGCGTCAAGGGCAGCATGATCATGCCGCCCACGGTGTTGCCGACAAACCACATCAACCAGGCGCCAGGCGTGTCTCCCCAGGAAATCCTGCCCCAAAGCCCCAAAGTGGTCATGCCGATCACCGCGCTGACAAAAGCGCCGGATGCGCTGGCGATCAAGGTCGCGACAGTCTGGCTGTGCACCTCCAGTTGACGCCTGAACTGAAGGATAACCGTTCGATAAAGCCAGGCTCCGACGGCGGCTTCCGCCAAGTTAGCGACGCTGAGCGGAATTCCGATCCAAGCGTTCGTGGCAAGGGCATTAGCCAGCCACGCTCCCGCGAACAAGGGCAGGGCAAAACGCTTCCGCCACCGGACGAGGACCGCTATGGCAAATCCTGTCGCAAGCAAGACCGAGGCGGACGAATTTCCATAATCCGCCAGAGTCAGGCTCAGGCGGCAGAGTACGAATTCGAATCCGGCGATTGCGACGGCGAGCAAAAGTGCCACATTGACGTTTCGGCCTCTCGGAGTCGGGATTTAGACTTATTTTACGTGCTGGAGATCAATTACCTCGCAAACGAGAACTAACGCGACGCGTTGTCTAGCAAGTATTAAGCACCGTTTGCCCCGCAAGCCCGACCGCGATATGGAAAGTAAACTATGAAGGCAGCCGAGATTAGATCCAGATTTCTCAAGTATTTCGAAAAGAACGGTCACAGCGTCGTGGAAAGCTCCTCGCTCGTCCCGCAAAATGACCCGACCCTCCTGTTCACCAACGCCGGGATGGTCCAGTTCAAAGACGTGTTCCTCGGCAAGGACAAGCGCGCCTACACCCGCGCCACCACCTCCCAGAAGTGCGTGCGCGCCGGCGGCAAGCACAACGACCTCGAAAACGTGGGCTTCACCGCGCGCCATCACACCTTCTTCGAGATGCTCGGCAACTTCTCCTTCGGCGACTACTTCAAGAAGG
>CAYXVB010000196.1:0-6347 GCA_964467785.1 uncultured Bacteriovoracaceae bacterium | reverse complement strand
AAATCCGGTTTATATCGAAGGTACTGAGAGCCTTGTCCGATCCGCAATCGAGTACGCTATCGCAAAAAAGCGCAAATCGGTGACGATTGTCCACAAGGGCAACATCATGAAGTTCACCGAAGGCGGCTTCCGCACCTGGGGTTACGCCCTGGCCGAGCGCGAGTTTGGCTCCAAGGTCTACACCTGGGAACAGTGGGAAAAGACCAAGAAGGAAAAGGGCGAAGAAGCGGCCAACTCCGAACAGAAGGCAGAACTCGCCAAGGGCAAGATCCTGATCAAGGATTCGATCGCCGACATCACGCTCCAGCAGGTGCTCACGCGGCCCGACGAGTTCGATGTCATCGCGACGCTCAACCTCAATGGCGACTACCTCTCCGACGCCCTGGCCGCGCAAGTCGGCGGCATCGGTATCGCTCCGGGCGGTAACGTCAATTACGTCACCGGTCACGCGGTGTTCGAAGCGACCCACGGCACGGCGCCGAAGTACGCCAACCTCGACAAGGTCAACCCCGGGTCGGTCATCCTCTCCGGCGAGATGATGCTCCGGTACATGGGCTGGACCGAAGCGGCGGACCTGATCATTAAGGGCATGGACGGCGCCATTGGTGGCAAGCACGTCACCTACGACTTTGCCCGCCTGATGAAGCAGGAAGGCCAGGCCAGTACGGTCGAAGTGAAGTGCTCCGAGTTCGGCCAGGAAATCATCAAGTACATGTGATGAGAGCCACCCCCTTGGGGCGTGTTCGAAGTTTGTGGAACCGGCAGGGGAGCAATCCTCTGCCGGTTTTGCTTTTGGACTCAGGGTCGAGACGTTCCATAGAGATCATTTAATCCCGGATCCGGAGCCAAGGAACTGGCTCTGAGATCTTGGCGTAGGTCGGCCAGCTCCGCCCGAACAACCGGGAGCGCGAAGAAGCCCTCGGGCGTGGGATCCTGGAATCGGGGATCCAGAAAGCGGAACGTGAACTGATCCAGACGCTCACCTCTTTTTCGTTGAGCGAGGATTATGTTCACCCATTCGATGCTTCTCCAAAGACCGGGCGCTTGGCGATGGTTTGCGCTCCATGGGAGTTCTTCTCGCGGGCGTCGATCCACTCGCCGATCAGTCCGCAATCGGCAGCGGTATCGGCGCCGTGGCTTGCGCTTGGCCAGGCGCATACCAGCGAGAGCGCGATAGTGAATAACGGAATGCACCCCGCCCCTAGGAGATAATTCCCTGGGGGCGGGGATTTTTGATTGATCTGTCGTCTAGTTGCGCTTGATTTCATTTAGCGATTCGCGAATTCGCCAGATTGGATTCCGTCCAGCAGGCATTCGGCATACGGGCGGAGGTCCAAAGTGACGCCGGTCTCGACCCCCGTCTTCTTGTTCCGGAATCTGATCGGCTTTTGATTGAAGTTTTTCAGCGTCAAATTCTTCAGATAAGTTTTGTGACTGACTTCACTTCCTAGATCATCGTAGACGAAGTCGGAATTAAAGGTTTTATACTTTAAGGTCGGAATACCAATCTTTGGAGCGATCAGCCCAACCACGTGTCTGTAGATATTTGCCTCATCCGTGGTTCGCGGTGCACTACTCTGCGGAAGTACCCATAGTTCAGTGAACTGATACGTGACTTGCAATTTGAAATATTGGATATATTCAGAACCGAACTCAAAAGGGCTATGGGGATTTCTAAAGTAGTAGCCAGTCATTACATCGTCAATTACTTGAGTCTCATCCTCATCCTCAAAAGATGGCCTCACGTTACCCTTTAGGAAGTAATCCTTTGGAGCCGGACTACTATAGATCTGGGCCAAGAGTGTTTTGGCGAATTCGGTGCCGCATTTGCTGACGACCTCGTGAGCCTCAGCCTCTGTCACCTGCCGATCGACTTCAATTGGAAGCGCAGAGCCTGAAAGGTCCGGTCCACTGATGCCGCGTCCGTCGCCAGCGGCAAATGACTGGGGCAATGTAGCGGTCAGGGAGAGCGCAATCAGAAGGGCCGCTTTTTTGACTTTGTTTTCGAAGTTCAACATAGGATCCGCCCTCCTCAGGCGGTGTCCGCAGCACTGCTGCGGGGTTTATAGCCAAAATATACTTATTTAGTCAACTATTTTAACTATCTGTATTTGTTAGTTTTTGCATGACATCAGCTGTCATTTGCTTCAGATGGGCAGTAAATATGACTTGATGCATTATTTTTAAACTGATATTTTCTTGTGAGATAGGGCGGAGTCTGTGAGCAACGCGGGCAACAGGGAGTTTCTGAACGAAATCGATGCGGCGATCCGCCAGGGCCTGATTCGGCAGGCGGCGAGTCGAATTCAGGAGCTCTGGAAAGGAGCCCAGAGTCTTTCGCGCCCCGAACGCCTTGAGCTCGCCCGACTGGCTCGCCGCGCTTACTTGCCTGGTGTCGCGATCCTCCTGCTTCGCCCCTGGGTCCGCCCCAGTTCGGCAAGAGCTATGGAAACAGAGGCGCGCCCCGAGGAAACGCTTGAGTTCGCGTCCGCTCTGATCGCAGTCGGCGCGCGAACCGAAGGCGTGGAGCTGTTGAAGAGCGTCGATGCCAGCAGATTTCCCGAGCGGGATCTCTTCGCGTCCTTCGCGCTGTTTTCGTCGTGGGACTACGCCTCGGCCTTGCCGCTTCTGAGGCGCTACACGCGCCACAAGGGGCTGAGCGAATACGCTCGGCTCGTCGGTAGAGCAAACTTGGCCGCCGCGCTCGTCCACGAACGGAAGCTCGAGGAAGCGGCCGTTGAATTGATGGAGTTGGACACCTTGGCCCGGGCGGGAAGTCATGCGCTCCTTTTGCGAAACATCCTCAAGCTGGAAGCAGAGCGCGCGATCTATGCCGGCCAATTCGAACAAGCCGAACGATGCCTGACCGAGGCCCATTCCATGTCCGGAAAATCCCCCGAAGACGATCTGTATTTGGAGAAATGGCGGGCGATTGCGAGCCTGGCGAGCGGAGATTCCGCGGGGCTCGTCGCTCTCAAGCGGGTGCGGGGGGACGCACATCGGCTCGGAGAGTGGGAGGGGGCGCGGGACTGCGATTACCATTTGGCAGTGTACGGTAAGGACCTCGGGCTCGGGACGAGGCTGGTTTTCGGAACTCCGTACCCCGCATATCGCACGTGCTTGCTGAGGGACTTGCCGGTACTTCAGGAAGCGCTGCCGGATCGATTTGGGTGGGAGCTGGGCGCGTCTCGGGGGCGGAGAACGGAGATTTGGCTGGAAAGCGGCACCATTGCCGGAAGTCAGGGATTCCTGAAGCCCGGGCAGGTGCCGGAGCGGTTATTCAAAGCCCTGGCCTCGGACTTTTATCGCCCCTTCAACCTGGTTGAGCTTCATTCCTTGGTTTTTCCAACTCAGCACTACCACCCTCGCAGCTCGGCGGATTCGATGCATCAGTCTCTTCGCAGGCTCCGGGCCTACTTTTGCGATCATCGTATACCGCTTCGAGTGTCGGAGAGTCGGGGGCATTATCGCCTTGAGGCGAAAGCTCCGGTGAAGCTGTGGGTCGGAGAGTGCCGCTCCGCCCAGGCTCTCGATCCGGGGATGGCACGCGAGCTCGAGCAGCTCCGGGCTTCGCTCTCGAAAGGCCGGCAACGCTACGAGTTCACCGCAAGGGAGGCGGCCACGATCTGGGGAATCTCCCGGAACTCGGCTTTGGACCGGCTGCGACGACTGCAGAGTCAGAAGGTTGTGGAAAGGCAGGGGCGGGGTCCTGAAACGAGCTATCGTCTCATGCCCCGCACAGAGCTTTGAGCTCACGCAAGATCTTGTTTAGCTTCTCCTGCTCGGCGCGTTCGATCTTCTGGTCGTATTTTGGGTCCATGACGTTGAATCGGGTTCCATTGTCCGTGGTCGCGGCCTTGAGGAGGATGTCGAGCCCTTGGGTGAATACCGCTCCGTCTTTCGCGCAGGGACTAGGCGAGGACCGGCACTCCATTGCCTCGAAGGCGCGTGAGATTGCTGCTTCGGCCCTTTCATGGTCCTGAAGGAGCGAGTCCGAGATGACCATCATGGCGACAGATCGCAGAACTTTCACCCGGGCCCGTTCCGGATCAATGGAGAGCTGCCCGTTCAAAACCGCAGTCAGTGGCACAAACCGGCGATTTCCATCCGAGCTTCCGGCTTGGGCCGGATCCTCGACCTCAATCATCCCGGTTCCGATCACTGAGCGATCGAAATAGTCCTCCGGGGCTGACTTGCGCTTGGGGTCCAGTGCGTCGCGCGCTTGGATTGCCTCGTCCGCGTTAACGGGTTCCCGACGAAGTTCGTCGAGTCGAGCGACGATCTCCGTGAAAGATTTCGCGTCCGAGCCTCGAAAGCTTTTGAGGATCTCATCATAGCCCGGAGCTCCGGGACCTCGGGCGAACCCGCTTCTTCCCAGCCTGGTCCGGTAGGCATCGAGCAAGCCCTTGGAAATCCAGTAGCCACGGATCGCGAGCTCCTTTCCAACGGTGATCGGTTGGGTGTCGAAGCGGGGTTGCGTGCCATCCGGCGTCGGGACGAAGCGGAGATAGCTGGTGCGCGGGCTCTCGCCCTTGATCTCAAATCGGATCAGGGGATGGCCGAATGTTTCAACTGGATAGTCTAGGCGCTTTTCTTGGTAATCCGTGTCTTTCTTTGTCTCTCCGGCAAGCGTTGCTCCGGGATGACCGGTCATCATGAGGCATAGAAAAGCGGTCCAGGTGCGAACTTTCATGATCATAGTTTAGACCAACAGCAAGGGATCAGCGGGAAAGTTTGGACGCACATGGCAACGCTCCGAGGAGTTGTCCGACCTTGGTTGGCAGGGTCAACGAAGCGGTTACCTCTCGGGATGCTCGGGATTGAATCAACGCGCATTCCAGAGCAGGAGAAAGTCGTCACAGCTTTTGGGTTGCGGCATGTCTGGGTTTTCGCTGCCGGACAGGATACTTGAAAAGCCGGCGATTGCCGCCATGGCGCAGTCATCGCGAAGTTTGACGCCCTCGGGATGGGTCTTTTCCCATTCGAGGTAGGTTGAATCGTTCACTTTCGGGAGGCGATCGAAAATCGCGTTTGACCACTTTTCAGCCAGCGGCGCGCGATTGAGAAGGGCATCCCGCTTTTGGTCTTCGCATTCTTTTTTGCGGCGCAATTCCGCCGCGCGGCGTTCAGCCGCTTCTTTTTTTCGAGCGTCGGTTGCGAGCTCTTTGGGCGAGCGAACGTCGCCGACACTGATCGATCCACTTTTTAGACCGAATGCGGAGAGGACGTCCGCGATGGAGGGATCCTTGGGGGATTTATAGGCGATGCAGCCGATCCATTGAGTCGCCTCGGCGGCGGCACCCTGCGTGTCCTGCAGTGCGCAGGAGGAAACCGCGATGCGATTGCTCTTGCCGAGAAAGCTCCAAGAGAAATTCTTGGTCGTACCGCCCTCGATAGAGGAGACGGCTTCGGAGTCACCACATTTTTTGATTCGAAACTTACGGTTCGTATCCTTGAGGGATGAAAGCGGGGCTTTCATGAAGCAGTAGAGACCCGGATCAGGCTCATTGCCGCCGCCAACGGTTCGTTTCAGTTCTTCGGTAGCCGCGGCCTTTGTGAAGCGCCCATCCAGAAATGGAGTGAGAGGAAGTGCCATCTCAAAATTTCCAAGGATTTTTCCGTCCTTGGCCACGGTCACTTCATCGGACGTGGTTTCCTTGAGAAGGTCGATGGAAGATCGAATGACCAGCCCGTCACTTGGAGTGAGCTCCTTGAGAGGGCCCTGATCATTACCGGCGAGGGCATTCGAAACCGGAAACGCGACGAGGGCCATCAGGATCAAATTTAGATGTCTCATGCCCTTGATGAATGCAATGCACATGCCGCGGCGCGCGAAGCGAGGATCTGCTCCACTGGCCCAGAATAGACGCGGAGGATCGGTGTGTCTCGATTGACCTGTACTGAGTGTGTACACCTGTGCACCGGAGCGGTCAGTATGACAATCCGCGATAACTCCAGCGCGAACCCGTTATGCAATTGACCCGTCTCCCGTAGTTTTCTAAGATCCGTTCCAATTAAGGAGATTTCCCTCAAATGGCAAAAACACCTGTACGTGTCGCAGTCACCGGCGCCGCCGGTCAAATCGGTTACGCTCTTCTGTTCCGCATCGCGAGCGGCGCGATGCTTGGACCCGATCAGCCGGTCATCCTCCAGCTGCTCGAAATCGCCGATGAGAAGGCTCAAAAAGCTCTTAAAGGCGTGATGATGGAGCTCGACGATTGCGCGTTCCCGCTGCTCGCGGGCATGGTCGCCACGAGTGATCCGGCAGTCGCCTTCAAGGACGCGGACTACTGCTTGCTTGTCGGCGCGCGCCCGCGCGGCCCCGGCATGGAGCGCAAGGACCTGCT
>CAYXVB010000195.1:0-6450 GCA_964467785.1 uncultured Bacteriovoracaceae bacterium | reverse complement strand
CGCGCGTCGCGATCCGTGACCGTGCCCGTTTTGTTAAAGGCCCAATCGCAAGAATCCACGTGCCATCCGACGATTTTGTAACCTCGGGCTCGCAGCAGGTCATTGGTCTCGCAGGTCGAATTGCCGTATGGATACCGGAAAAGCCGGGGCGTTAAAAATTCGCCGAGCAGCTCCTCGTTTCGCGCGACTTCCTCCGCCTGTTCCGCCACGGACAGAGCATGAAAGTTGGGATGGCTCCAGGAATGGCTTCCGACGAGCAAATGGCCTTCGTCGACCACCCTTCTGAGAAGCTCGGGATTCGCCTCCACCGCCTGACCGACCACGAAAAAAGTCGCCCGCACTTGGTACTTCCGGAGGACATCGAGGAGATACGGAGTCCCCGTCGCATCCGGGCCGTCGTCAAAGGTCAGCGCGACACGCATCGCCGGAGGCGGGATGGAGATGTCGGACGCGTACTTGCAGCTACGCTGCGAGGACGGCGTGAACAGAAGGTCGTACTTTTGGATGATGCGCGCCTCGCGGAGCTTTTGCGCATGTAAGTCGGCATGCCGATCGATATCTATACTCGTCATCGGAATGGGCGTGGTCGGCGTGGACCAGGCCGGAACCGACGAACAAAGGCAGGCGAAAACCCAAAACGCTCTTCCAAATTTCATAACGTCCCCCAAGTGCCAGGTTGGCATATCGCTTAAGCGGCGCATCCGCAAGGCGACCCTTTTATTCCGACCAGAACAGTGCTTGAATCCCCAAGCAAAGGAAACACACATGGCGACGAAAAAGAAATCCACCAAAAAACTCCCAAAAAAGGCCACTGCAAAAACCCCGAAGAAGAAGGCCTCCAAAAAATCTGCGAAAAAGGCAGCAAAAAAGGCGCTCTCAAAAAAGCGCGCTCCGAAACGTTCCACGCCGAAGTCCGAAAAAAAAGCAGCCCGCAGGCCCGCCTCGACGCCCACCGTCGAACTTTCGCCAGGAATGATGGCGCCCCTATTCACGGCGCAGGACGAAACCGGCACCCCGGTCTCCCTCGACCAGTTCGCGGGCAAGCCGGTGGTCCTCTATTTCTATCCCAAGGATGACACTCCGGGCTGCACTAAGGAGGCCTGCGACTTCCGCGATTCCTGGTCCCGCGTCCAAGCCACGGGCGCCGTCGTCCTCGGTGTCAGCAGAGACTCTGTCGCGAGCCATCAGAAGTTCAAAGCCAAATACTCGTTACCTCACACGCTGCTTGCGGACGTGGACGGCAAACTTTGCCAGTCCTATGGCGTCTGGAAAGAGAAATCCCTCTACGGCCGAAAATTCATGGGTATCGAGCGCGCCACCTTCGTAATCGACGGCGCCGGCCGGATCAAAGCCGTATTCCCCAAGGTCAAGGTCGAAGGACACGTCGACGAAGTGCTAGCGGCGATTCAAGGCACCTGACGTTCCAACTCCAGCGTGACACGGCTCGGATTTCGGGCACATTGAAGCAGCTCGATCCGGGCCGTGCGCGATCCTAACGTGTGATCGGCAGCACAAGCGGATACCCGTTTGAGGCGATCTGAACCTTGGGTCACACGCTTTTTTGATGACGGCGAAAACTGGCAGTAATCACATCTCAAGGCGAGGATACCGGCTGGCTCCCTTTCGGGAGCCAGCGGCTGCAGGTAGGCTAATGAGGAAGAGATAGATTGTGGACAATTGATGATGACCTCTGCCGCCCCCGGAGCAAACGTTCCACTTCACACATGCAGTCAGCGGTCCTGCCCATAGTCATTGCAGCCGGCGTGCCAGCGGGCAGCAACTCCAAAAAACCTGCAAAACCCGCCCTAAATCACACAAAAACGCTCCTCGGCGCATTCGAACGCCGCGGAACTCGACAGGACCGTCAAGAGACCGATTCCCCAAGAACCGCTACCAGAGCGGAAAGTACAGGACGCAGTGTCTTTATGACACTCCGTGGTGACACTGCCTCACCAGAGGCTTCACCTCTCTACTGATTCGATTGCGGGAACTTTTCGCGCGGTTTTGCATTGCGTAGCCTTCAGCTTTGCAATGTTACGCGATCTCCTGTTCAGGGCTTTTTGAGAAGCACGCACCAAAAGCCGTCGCCATTCGGTACGGTCTGCGGCTCCAGCGCCCAGCGCCGGACTTCAAAAGGTCCAAGACCCGCGCGCTCAATTGCCCCTGGCCCTTCTTCGCCCAGCACAGAGCAGACCGAATAGGCCAAGAAGCCCCCCGATCTGACCTGCTCCCAAGCCTTTTTGAGGATCTGCTGCTGATTTTCAATCAGCGCTTTGAGCTCAACCTCGCGCCGGAGCCAACGAACATCCGGATGGCGGCGCAAGATTCCGGTCCCCGTACATGGCGCATCCACCCAGACCAGGTCTTGTTCGATGACGGAACCCACCTGCGCCGGTTCAATGATCCGGATCCGAGTGCCCGACAGAGCCAAACGCTCCGCGGTCTGCCGGAGCAGCGCCATGCGGCCCGAATCGCGATCGGAACTGGTCACTTCAAATCCGCTCCAAGCCAGGCCCGCGGACTTGCCACCCGGCGCGGCGCAGACGTCCAACACCGTCAGAGGCCCCTCACCCAGGCGCGCACGGACTTCAGAGGTCACTTCATCGATCAGGAGCTGGCTGGAAATGTCCTGCACAAAGAAAAAGCCTTCGGCAAATCCCGGCTTACCCGTGACTGCGCCACCCTCGGTCACGCGATAAGAACCCGGTACCGGACCAGCCTCGCTTGCCCACTCCGGCGCGCTGAGCGGCGGCCCAGGAAACTCCTTTAGGCGCACCCAGATCGACGGGCGCTCCAAGCTCGCGCGCGCATAAGCTTCAGCCCACTCGCGACCCCGTTGTTTTTCAAGCTTTCGCCAAATCCATTCCGGCAACGACGCCCAGCGCGCCGCGTCTTCACTGGAGGCGCTCTCCTTGAGCGGCATCGCGCGCCAGCGCTCGACATGCGAGGTCACTTTTCTCAGTAACGCATTGGCGAACCGAGAGGGCGCATCGCCTTCCTTGCGGCGGATCAGGTCGACCGTCTCGAAGACAACCGACGCCGGCGAAGTGCGCTCTTGCGCGACGAGCTGATAAACCGCGATCAAAAGCACGCGCCGTAGCCAGCCCGTGGGCTTCTTTTTGATCGCGATCGAATCGATGATCAAATCCAGCCTGCCCTTCCAGCGCAGCACGCCGGAGGTCACGTCCTGGAGCCAGGCCCGACTCGGGCCGGCGATCTCGCCTTTGGCCGCAATTTCGGCCGCGAACGCCTCATCGAGCGGCTCGTGATCATTGAGAACGCGGCTCAGGATCCGGAGCGCGACATCGCGGGGCGGAAGCCCCTTGTCAACTTTTGCCGGCTTTGCAGATTTAACGTGTTCCATTCCAGAGCCAATAGATACCGGGGTTGAATGTGGATTCAGGACGCGCGCCCAGCGCCTGCGTGGAGCTGCCGACAAAATTCATCACCAATCGCTCCAGCAAGCTCGCGCCTGCCAGGCTCGACTCCGCATCGCTCGAGGCGTCATCCCCGCCGCGCTGATCGTCCATCAGGATATCGAGCAGTTTGCGCTTGGGCTGAGCCGGATAAACAACCTGAGGTTTTCCTTCGATGCCACCGAGCTTTGCGGCTTCGTTGATCGCATCTTGAATTCCGCCCAGCTCGTCCACCAGCTTCGCGGCTTTGGCCTGCGAACCAGAAAACACACGACCGTCAGCTAGACCATTGAGCTGCTCCATCGGGATCTTGCGGCCATTTGAAACGGCCTCTTTGAACTGCATGAGCACGTCATCGACCATTCCCTGAAGAAGCGCGCGCGCCTCGGGGTCCATCTCATGGTACTCAGCTCCCGCGTCCTTGAACTTACCGGTCTTGATCGAGTAGCGCTTGACCTTTGCCCACTCGTAAAGCTTTTCCATGTTCACGAACTCCATGATCACACCGATGGAGCCCGTGATGGTTCCGGGATTCGCATAAATCTTTTTTGCGGCGCTGGCCACATAATAGCCCCCGCTCGCGGCGACCGAGCCCATCGAGGCGACGACGGGCTTTTTGAAATTTTTGACCGCCTGATAAATCTCCTGAGAAGGCGCGACCGCGCCCCCCGGCGAATTAATCCGTACCACCACAGCCTTGACCTCGGGATCCTCTTCGATCTTTTCGAGCTTCTTGAGCGTCTTCTTTGAATCCATGATCACGCCGTTCAGCTCGACGATCGCGACCTGGCCTTTCTTGAAGAGCGACGCCGCCTTGCCCGCGGGACGGGGGATCGCGCCCCCACCTTTCCAGAACACGAGCACGGAGATTGCCATGAAGACGGCAAAAAACGCGCCCGAGAGCAGGAGCACTAGGGTCAGCGGACTCATCGGCTTTCGCGCTTTTGAAGCGGGAACGCCGGACGAATGAACGGGATTCAAAGCGGCCCCGACGTTGAAAGGAGCGTTTTCGGATGGTTGCTGAGGATTTTGGTCATCGGGAGGAAGCGATGTCATAGCTAGCAGCTATTCTCACAAAACACCTCACGAGAGACTATAGAAAACGGGTACCGCAGAGTGTCAGAGCAAAAAGGAAGGTTCAACTGGCCAATCCGTGGCCAGAATCAACCTAGAGAGCAGGATTACCGGCCAGCTTCGATCGCGCCAGCGATCTCGAGCAACGAAGCGGCAGCCTGGCGATCGGAACCGAGTTCGATCTTGGCTTCGCGCTCAACGGCCTCACGAGCCGCGACAAAGGCATCCGAAGCGGGGCTGCCCTTGAGCACGGCGACCGCGTCAGGCTGGGCCTTCAGAACCGCGTCTTTGGCATTGCCCGACATGGCGTTGGTGATCTCGATCGTGCCGGCGGTGACGAGGGCGGTGCCGGCGACGGTCACGCCCATGGATCCCACCGTACCCGCGGTCGAGCTATAAGCCATAGCGTTCGAAGCGGAGGCGAGGGCGAGCATCAGGGTCAACACGATATTCTTTTTCATAAATACATTTCCTTTCAAATCATGGGGACGTTGAGGGGGTTGGGGCACTCTGCACTTCACCACGAAGAGCAGAAGCTTTTGTAAATTCTTTGAGCGCCGCGATGGACGCGGCCATGTTGACCTGGGTCTGGCTGTATTCATGGATTTCCGGCTGAAGGCGCGGCCGAAGGACTTCGACCAGTTCATCCATCAGTTTCTTCACTTCGAGGTTGATCGCGGCAAACTCTCGCTCCGAAGGCAGCTCCGATTCGAGCGGTACTCCGTAGCCTATCGGGGCCAGAACCCACGGTTGACGTTTGGCGCGCACCTCTTGCAACCGCTCCAGTTCCACGATCTCACCGAGCTCTAGGCTTCTCTTTTGCAACAACTGCATCGCGCGCGCCTTGCACAAAATCTCGAGCGCCAAAAAGTGGACGTGCGCTTCCTCCGCCTGTTCGGGATGCATCCGGACAATCCCTTGAAACACCCGCTGACGGCTTTCGGCGGAAAGCAGAAGATACCTCTCCAGCGAGTCGCCGGGCCGGAGATCGAGTCCTTCAGCCAAACCGATCGACGTCAGCTTGGCGTACGACTCGGCTCCGGACTTGTAGATGGACTGGAAGTAATATCGGCCGATCGCATCCCGCGAGCGGATCACAGACTCGTCCAGCAGCCCAATGTCTCTCAAAGTATCACGAAGCATCTTGGGCATATTGTTAACTTTACCGTAAAGGGACGGAAGCTCGGACAGAGCCGAACGCAATAGGTTCTCCGTCTCGGTCGCGCAGTTGTTGGACACGAAGTAATAATGACTGTCGTGCTGCCAGGCCGCCTCCCGGATTTTCGTAACGACCTGCGCGATCTGTTCGCGGCTGAGGCGCAACGGATAACTCTAGACGTCCCGCATTTCGCCCATGGTGTTTTCCTGGATCACGTCCAGGAACGGGATGACAAAGAGCTGCGAAGCGTAGGCACCGGTCAGCCCGTCGATTGCACTAGTCGTAATGCCCTGGACATTGGCTCGATAGCTGACCACGACATGATGGTTGACGTCCTTCAGGCAATCCGGCCCGACTTCCGCGCGCCGGGGCGAGCACATTACCAGGCGCAGCATCGAATGGCCGAATCGACTCATCGCCTCGGCCCCGCTGTCCGCGAGAAGGTAATGAACCTCGTAAATCCGCTCCGGGTTCAAGTGGAGCAGCGTGGACAGCTCCGGCGTATACGCGAGGAGCGGAACGATGTCCGAAGTGCGGCAATGGATCGCCGGATTGTGTCCGAAGTGGTTGGCAAGGAATCGATAGACCGACGGCCGACGGCAACCGAACTCCGGATCCAGCAGGAAGTACTCGGTATTGACCGCGAAAGACTCGAGCGAATTCTTATACTCATACAGATCGGGACTGCGGCGATCTTGGTGCTCTGGCGCATTAATCTGCCCCATGACGGCCAGGAACTGCGGCGAGGTCGACACCGTTGTGTTCGAACCAAGGACGATTCGACACCGGGCGGACGGACCT
>CAYXVB010000194.1:0-6455 GCA_964467785.1 uncultured Bacteriovoracaceae bacterium | reverse complement strand
TCAAGCCGACTCGCTACAGCTTCGCTTCCGCTCACGGCTTACCTCCGGCGTTATGCAGCAGCCAATGCACCGCGCGCCAAGGCCCGCGCGTCTTCCAGCGCGTTGTGCGGCACGGCCGAAGTGCTGGCGGTGTCGGGTAGGTCACGACGCACCTCGAACGTCATGCGGTCTGGGCCAATACGCTCGCCCGGCAAGTATTCGAGGAAGTTGCAGAAGTGCGCAATGTCGCCCGGCCAATCCGAGACGATGTGCACGTCATCGAACCCACGAAGGAACGTGCTCAGACTGGCCCGCAGCTCGGCATCCCTCCGAGGCTCTTGGTTCAGGTGCGGCATCACATGCTCGCGTACCCACCAACCAGGCGCGTCGCAGAAGCGTACCCCGTACCACTCGCGGCCGTCCTCCGACACCAGCGCCAGCGAAATCAGCTCGCCGCGGTACTCATTGAACTCGGTGTCTATCCACATCCTCACGTCGGTTCCTTTCTGCCCGCTTGGGCCTGTGCTTCCTCGCGCGTGGCGGCGGCCAGCGCGCAGTTGGTCATTCGCTCGCCCTCGCTTTCCACTTCTCCATGATCGCTCCGGCATCCGGCGGAAGCTTTTGCGACAGCGGCAAATACCGCGTCTTCGTCACGACCCCTGGCGACAGGGTATCCCAGTGCCAGTTCGTCCCTTCCCTCCTGCAGAGGATCACCTCCGAGAACAGCTTCGGGATGTCGTCGGAGATCGCCTTGCCGATTGCCTTGATCGTGTACATCACCGTCCCTGTGGCCTCGATCATCTGCTTCTGCAGATGGGCCGTCAGCAGCACCCCGAAGGGATTCGACGGGGCGCAGAGGTAGCGAAGGAAGTTCATCAAGTTGTTCTGGGCGACGAGGTACTCCGGCTGGCTCATCACCGGCTTGTTGCCGATGCACATCTTCTCGTAGAGGACTGCCGTCTCGGTCAGCGAGTCGATGCAGAGGAACTTGTCCGCCCCCCACTTGCCGATGTTGCCGAACTTCTCTCCCGTCCGGTCGTCCGGGAAGTCGGCGAAGATCTGCAGGAACTTGTACGCCGGATTGTTGGTGCCGCGAAGGGGATCGATCTGCTTGGTCAACCCCTCGTAGGTCAGGTTCCCCACGTCCTTGGCGCCGGAGATCAGCGCCTCGAGGCCGAGAGCCGCCGAGGGAATCTCGTGCCAATGGAGGTTGTCGGGGATGGGGAGCTTGCGATCCCTCCAGTACCCCAGGAGGGTCTCCAGCCCGTTCTCGACGAAGACGACGAAGATCTGGACCTTCGGCGTTTGCTTGGCTGCCCAATCGACGAGGGTGCCGATGGCGTAGGTCTTTCCGCCGCCGGAGTCGCCCTCGAGAAGGATCTTTGGGGCGGTGAGTGAATGCGTCATAGGTATGTCTCGATGAAGTTGAGCTCCGCGAGGAACTCGTGCTTGATGGCTGCCGGCGGCCAGTCACGCTCGAAGTTGTACGGCTCGCCGGCGAAGAAGTGGGTGAAGGAGAACCGCCCCTCGCCATGAGCGAGGCAGGGGCGAGAGATGCACTGCGTCAATGGAGCCCCTTCGTGGAGGAGCCTTCCCCAGATGTCGCCGCAGCGAAGGCAGAAGAAGGCATAGGAGTGGTGGCGGCGAATCTCGAGCCCAGGGATGACTCGGTTGTCGGGTATTCGGCGAGAGCCAAGGACCGACTTACCGAGGATGAAGTGTTGCGTTCCCACCCTGGCCACCCTCGAAGTGCATCTTGAGGTTGAGCGCCTTGATGACGATGTCCAGCTTGCGAGTGAGTTCGGCAACAGCCTCGGCCAGTGCTGCACCGTCTCGCTCGCATCGAGCGATGCGCGTCTCGTCGGCGGAATGGGGAGTGTTCAGCGGGATGCCCAATTCGGTCCGTCGGTTCTGCACATGGCGGTTGTTGACCTCGAAGCCGAGCTTCTCCGTTGCGATCTTGGCGAAGCCAACATCCGAGGTCTTCGACGCCGAGTATTCTGCCTCGATCAGGTTAACCAGACGGGCAGACTGAACGGGGCTCAGAAACGTCTTGCTCATAGCCGGGTCTCCTCTCTCGTCACTGGGTCCCACCGCCGGCGCTCGAAGGTGGTGTCGAGCCAGTTCCCACGATCCTCGGGAGCGGCCATGCAGACCTGGCGGAAGGTGCACCCACCGAACTCGTTGCAGGCGTGGTCGAGGCTCGCCCCCCAGACGCTGCTCTCCCACATCTGGATCATGGAAGGGACGTCGAAGTCGATCAGCTGGTCGTACCACTCGTCGATCATCCACTGGGGTCGATAGGTGATCGCCTGGAGGGTGTCGTACTTCGTCTTCAGGATCGAAATCCCTCGCACGATGAAGCCGGCGAGGGGAAGGCCCGCCTTCGCAGCGCCCCAGCAATAGCCGGTGAACTGCGATCGGAGGTCCCACTGACGTGGCCAGCTGGCGCCGAGTTGGCTCGTCGTCTTGTCGTCCTCGCCGAAGGTCTGCCCTGCGAACTGGCACACCATGTCCATGCGGCCGCAGTAGAGGATCGGGTCGCCCGTCTCGGGGTGGCGCACGTCGATCGGCTCGACAAAGTTGAACTCGATGCCTCGGCGGCCACCAGGGAGGGAAATGGGGACCGCGTGGTCCTGCTCGAGAGGGTAGACCGAGAAGTAGTACTCGTACGCGCCAGCGGTGCGCTCGAGAGACTTCGCTGAATCCAGAGGGCACTCGAAGTCGCCGTAAGCGACCAGCAACGCCTCGAGCCCGGCGGCAATCGCGTCGGAGGAAGAGGCGCCCTCGAGAAAGAACTTCGTGCGAGCGACCTCAAGTCCCTTCGCATACGCCGCGCCAGCATGGAGGTGGACGGAGGGGGTCTTCGGCTTCCAGTGCTGGAAGTACTCGAAGAGGGCCTTGCGAGGGCAGCTGCGAAACGCCGCGATGAGCGACGAGTCGAGAACGTGGGGGAAGGGTGGACGGTTGTGGCTCACTTCGGCGCCTCCCAAGTCAAGGCCAACAGCCTCGCGAGGCGTTCCTTGAAGATTTCCTGTGCTTGAGCAGCCTCCGCACGGATGGCTTTCTCCGCCCACATTACTGCGGCGTCGCGGGAAGGGGCCTTCAGCTCGAATTCCCCGGCGAACCACTTCCCTTGCGGGCGCTCCGCGTCGTCGAAGACGAGGTGAAGAGCATACGGAGAAATCCACTTGAGGGATTCCCCTTCAGTAGCAATTCGTTCGAGAAGCGAGGTCTCGAAATAGACGGCAACTTTCAACAAACTCTCCTGCTGTCAGCGCTGCAGGAACGCAGCCCGAAGCACCGCACGCGATGCTCGGGGGCTGAGTTCACCCTACGAGGCGAGCGTGATTTGGGGGTCCCACTTCCCGCACCATTCGCTTTCGCGAACCAGCGGCCACGTCGTCACTGGCGTGGGTTGGAGGGTGTCGCCTTGAAGGGTCCGCCGAGGGGCGAGGATGACGGTCGCTTGCGGCGGGTTGAAGTGGCACGCGAGATCGGTCCCACCGCCGGGGACCACGAACTTGCAGGTGGAGCAGGAGGGGTTCATTCGTCTCAACCTTTCTCGCTCTACCCGAGCAGTTCCTTCACCAGATCATCCGCGTCGGGGATTTCCGCCACGGCCTTCTTGCGCTTGGAAGCTTCGCTTGCCGCCTGCGCACCGACCCGTCCGGCCCGCAAGGCGATGATAGCTTCGGCCATCTCCTCCGGGGTAAGGTCGCCGGCGATCGCCTTCTGGCGCCAGAGCTGGATCTTCGCTTGGAGTTCAGGAGTCATCCTCTTCCCCATCGCCCTCGTTGGCCTCGTCTTCCAGCTCGTCGGCCTCGTCGTCTTCCTCGATCTCGTAGCCGTCGGCATCGCAGACGACGACTTCGTCGAGCTCCACCTGGGAGACGTTGCCCTCGACGAAGCGTTCATACGCGTCGATGAACTCGACCTTCTCGAGCCAACCCGGTTCCCCGAAGGTCTTTTGCGCGAGCGCGAGGGCGGCGTCGATCGCTTCGCGTCGAGTTCCGGCGGAAACCTCGACATCGAGGCATCCCGCGATGGGGACTTGGACTTGATACGTTTTCACTTGGTGAACTCCTTTTGTTGAAGTGCGGCTTCGAGCCGCTTGATTGTCGCTTCCGCGCCGCGGACCGTCGCCTCGCCAGGCAACGTCCCGAGGTACGGTGACAGGTCGAGGGTCTTGTGCTCGAAGTACTGCGCGAGCAGCGTGTTGAAGAACCGTTGGTACGCACCTTTCGGAACTCTCCCCTCCACGTCGGAGTAGAGAATCAGGTCCAGCCTCGTGATCAGGGCGGCGTCGAAGGAAATCTCCTTCGGGACGTTCGGGTGGATAAGAGGGGGACGACCGCGAGGCATAGGAAAGGCTCCGAAAGATGGCCGGGTATAATAACCGAATTATACCCGGTAGTTGGGCAGTTTTTCGTCGTGCCCAGGACGGAAGCGCTTTGAGGGGGAGTAGCCTATACCGACTTTCTCCAGCCGCACCCGTTGTTAAGGGATGCTGAGGTCAAGCAACGGGGATTAGCCGTTTTCGCCCAAGGGCCGCGAGAGTCCTCCAGCCACTGTACTCAGGGAGCGCTCGCGTCTCAGGCCTCGGCCGCCAGCTCCGCCACCAGCGCGTTGGCGTCGCCGAGAGCGTTCTTGGCCGCCCTGGCTTCTTCCAGTTCGCGGATCTTCTTGCCGATGTCGCTGCGCGGATCGCGGAAGGTCGCGTAGAGCTTCTGCCGGGTCGGGGGTTGCTGTCCGGCGGCCTCGGCGTCGGCCTTCATCTTCGCGAGCTTCTTGTCCAGCAGCGCCTTGACCTCGCTCACCGTCTTCCCGGTGATCTCGGCCAGCGCCTGGATCACGATGCTCGCGCCGGCGGTCGAATCGCCGGCTTCGCGCTGCGCAGCCCAGTCGCCGTTGCGGAGACGGGCCATCATCTCCTCGCAGGCCAGCACCACGTCGTCGATGCTCGCCGGCGAACCGTCCTCGTTCTTCAGGCCGGCCCAGTCGTCGGCGATCTTCTGCTTCAGGCCGTGGCACGCGCTGTAGTTGATCACCGCTTCGGGGACTTCGGACAGCGCCAGCGTCCTCGACTCGCCGTTGACGAAGTCGAAGCGGATGCCGTCGAAGGTCCCTTCAGCGCCTTCCAGGACCGCCGAGAGGGACTTGCGCGACTTCGGGAACTCGACGGTGCGGCCATCGGCCATCGAGACCTTGATGTACTCGGTCTTCGCTTTCTTGGGGGCCGCCGTCGCGGCTTGCTCTTCGCTCATGAGAGTTCTCTCTTTCCTTGAGAAAAAATGACGAGCCTTTTCACAGGCGCTCGTCGGGTTCCTGTTCTGGGCGCCATTGCGGCGCAAGGCGAAATTCGTAGAGATCGGCTCCGGTGTCTCCGCCAGCCCGATACCTACGAATTCGGCCTTCCAGTACTCCCTGGGCTACGAATTCCTTCACCCAGTAGACTACCGTCACCATGCTCCACTCGAGGTCGTCTCTGACCTCTTCCCTGGTGAGCCATTCACCACGAAAGGCCTTGATGAACTCAAGGGCCCTTCGTGCTTGGCTTCCGCGAATTCGACTCACCCCTGGAATTCCTCGATTCGCTCGATGAGGGAGAGCACCTTCGCTGCGGGGGCGGTGTCCTCCCCGCCGCAGACGGGGCACTCCCTCTCCAGGGACTTGTCGAACGTCGCCGTGCAGTCGAGGCAGATGCGGTGCTCCCACGCGGCGGCGTCTTGAAGGTCAGCGAAGAGGATCATTCGACGAACTCCCAGTCGAAGCCTTCCGCAGAGAGGGAGTAGAAGAATCCGAGGTGGTCGCGGATGTGGGCCGTGCCTGAAATCGACTTCGACGCATGGCGGATTTGACAGTAATCCACCCACTCGATCATCGCCATGTAACCCTTCCCTAGGGTACGATTGGGCTCTACACGCTTGGGGGCTGTCAGCCGGATTCGGTCGCCCACCTTTGGAAGGCGCTTCTCGACTGGCTTGGGCTCCCAGCACCCCCGACGGGGAAACTCCGTCCTCATCTTCCCCGTCTCTCCGCACTCCACCACGCCAGGGGCGATCACTCGGTCGGGCCGCTTGGCCTTCTCGACCTTTCGCTCGACCTTCGCTCCCAACCTCATCTCGACGGGGTCGAAAGCGTTCATCTCAGGTCTTTTCATCTTCCATCTCCTTGGTGATGAATTCCCTCAGCCTCGCCTCGCGGGCCTCGAGGAGGCCGACTTGCGCCTTGGCCCACTCGAGGTCGCCGTGAGCGTCGAGCAGCTCGCGACGGGTCGCAGCGAGTTGTGCCGCCGCCCTTTCATGCGGTTCTGGAGGGCGAAGGAAGGGCAACTTGAACATCAGTCGGTCCCTCCCTCTCCGAGAAGGCTCGAGAGGTCTTCGATGTCTTCTCGAAGAGCCTCGCGGCCATCCCTCCACCCCTTCGCCTCGCCTACGAGGTAGGCGATGAGGAGGGTGAGCATCCAGCCCACC
>CAYXVB010000193.1:0-6686 GCA_964467785.1 uncultured Bacteriovoracaceae bacterium | reverse complement strand
CCGCTGAGTAGGCCCAGCATGAGCGAGCACCAGGAGATCGCGTCAGGTGAGACACCGCACCGGATCAACGCGCGCGCGACCGGTTGCATCGCCCAATAACCAGCCTCCATCACGGTACGACCGAGCAGAAAACTGCCCCGTTCCCGCTCGATCCGCTCAAAACGGAGGCGTCCGGAAATTCGCGTGCGCACCGAGTAGCCGACGAGCACTAAGGCCGGAATCGCGACCCAAATGAGAGAGGCAAGGAACTCATCCATCCTTCATCCACTCCCACGGGCAGACTCCCGGGCTGCCCCACGGACTATCCCTGCGGCAAACCCGGTCCACCCCGCAATCGCGGGATCCGGGATCATACGGCAAGACTCCTCGGAGGCGCGGCTTCCGGGTCAGGATCCGACGGTACCACGGGCATCGACGCTGACATGGGCGCCGGCGTCGCCGCAACCTGCGCGTCCGCTTCCTCTTCATCGATCCCGTAATACGACAGGCCGAGATGATGGATGATCTCCTCGCGCGCCAGGAACCGGAGCGTGTTCTCCAGTTTGAGCAATTGCACGGAAAGATCGTGCTCAGGCCGAAGGCCCGGGCGGACGATGGGCGCCTTGAAGTAAAACGACAGCCACTCCTGGATGCCTCGCATTCCCGCGCGCGACGCAAGATCCATGAACAACGCCAGATCGAGAGCGAGCGGCGCGGCCAGGATCGAGTCACGACAGAGGAAATTGACCTTGATCTGCATCGGGTAGCCGAGCCAGCCGAAAAGATCGATATTGTCCCAGCCTTCCTTGTTGTCACCGCGCGGCGGGTAGTAATTGATTCGCACCAGATGATGGACATCGCTGTAAAGAGCCGGAAATAGCTCCTTGGAAAAGATGTCCGTCAGCACGCCGGTCTTGGAGACTTCCTTGGAGCGAAAAGAACCGGGATCATCGAGAACTTCGCCATCCCGGTTCCCCAGGATATTGGTACTGTACCAGCCCGATACACCGAGCAGCCGGTTGCGAAGTCCCGGGCCGATCACGGTTTTGAGCAGAGTCTGGCCGGTCTTGAAGTCGGAGCCCGAGATCGGCGTGCGCATCTCTTGCGCCAGCTCCTGGATGCAGGGCATCTCGACGGAGACATTGGGCGCGCCATTGGCGAAGGGCACGCCCTCCTTCAAAGCCGCCCAGGCGTAGATCTGCGAGGGGGAGATCCGCGGATCATCGCGCTCGAGCCCGCGCTCAAATTCCGCGAGCGACGC
Source organism: uncultured Bacteriovoracaceae bacterium (assembly GCA_964467785.1). GTDB lineage: Bacteria > Bdellovibrionota > UBA1018 > UBA1018 > UBA1018 > CAYXVB01. Next base: position 5,446 of record CAYXVB010000193.1, on the reverse strand, counting down.
ATGGACCTCCGACGAAGGATTGTAAACTTCCGTCGAAGCGCACCACACGAGCACTGCGCGCTCACAACCGCGTTCGCTCATGAAGCGACGGATGTCCTCGCGCAGCTGCTCACCCAAATGACGCTTGCTGCGGCCTGTCTTGATGTGCGGACCATCCAGCCGTCGCACATATTCCTTATCAAAGACAGCTGGCATGGGACGGATGCGAGACAGCGGCTCCTCGAGCTTCCGCAATAGCGCCTCATCCAGGACCTTGGCATGCTTTGCGGATTCATACGCCGAATCCGGGAACAGGTCCCATCCTCCAAATTCGAGCTGGTCGAGCCGCGCCAACGGAACCAGGTCTTGAACGGGCACATTGCGATTTTCAGTGCGCTTGCCGAGACGGATCCTTCCCATCTGAGTGTAGGACCCGATCGGCTGGGCAAGCCCCCGTCGCACGGCTTCGACGCCTGCATAAAATGTCGTGGCCACCGCGCCCATTCCGGGCGTCAAGACGGCAAGCTTGCCCCGAGGAGGGCGTATCGGCGTAGCCCGGATCTTTTGCGCCGCTTCTGGACTCGCACTGGCTTTCGCCGCAAAATTTGAAGATTTCAGAACGCTGGGATTACTCATGGAATGTGCCCCCGATCCCCGGCATGCGACAAAAAGCTACAAACCTTGTGCCACGCGGCTCTCTCCAAAGACGCGACTACGCCGCGTGAGGGTGACTCAGCCGGATCTCGCGCCCTCCCTGCCCCGCGGAGCGATAGACCGCATCGATCAAATCCACGCAGAGCACTGCCTCGCGCGCATCGCGCCCCGCATAATCCTGCTCCGAGATCGCGGCCCTGAAGCGCTCAAATAGCGGTTCAAACCAATGCACATGACTGGCGTCCCCCCAGTCCGAGGCAATCCTTCGGCGTTCCGGCTCCGACGGACGAAAGGCGCTGGCGAGCTGCAGCTCGTCGTCATCCACGATGATCGCTCCGCTCGATCCCTGCACGGTATAAATGACTTTGCGGACCCCAGCGTTCCAGCTCAAGTAAACTTGAGCGAGTCCATTGGGAAACAGCAAGGTGGCCGCGACTTCGCTTTCCGTCCGTTCGCCCGGAAGGCGCAGACAGTGCGCGGTGACAGCGCGGGGGTACGAGCCCATCCAATCAAACGTCAGGTAGAATGAGTGCGAGCCATGGTCCATGGCAATGCCCCCTCCCCCTTGCGCGGGATCACGGCGCCAGTCGGGTTGCCACTCGCGCACGCCGCGCGCATGCGTGGGCCGGAACGTGCTGAGCGTGACGGAGCGTGTTTTTCCGATCCTTCCCTCTCCAATGATCCGATTGATCTCGCGCACGACGGGGGCAAATCGATAGTTATGACACGGAAAAAGCACCCTCCCAGCCGACACCGCCTGGCCGAGCATGTCGATGGCGTCCTGCGGCCTCACAGCCAATGGTTTTTCGCACATCACGTGCAGGCCGCGCGCGAACGCCTGGCGCGCGATCTCCGCGTGCATCGCCGGCGGCATGCAGATGTCGACGAAGTCTAGCCCGTAAGCCTCGCGCTCGAGTAGGTCACGAAAATCGGCATAGACCCGCGCTTCCGGCAGCACCGCTGCAGCCGCCTGGCGCCGAGCTTCACAAACATCCGCCACCGCGATGATCTGCACGTCGCCCCGGGTTCGCCGCCGCTGCAGATAGGCGGGCACATGCCCAGTCGAAGCGATGAATCCATACCCGATCACTGCGCCTTTGACTGTCGTCGCCATCAGGCTTCACCATGCGAAAAGCGCTCCGGCTACCTCCTGATGCGCAGTGCATTAATGAATCTAGACCACCTGGAGAACTTTTTGATGTGCTATGGACATTCCTATGCAGCAAGCTCGACCCACCCGCATCGAAAAGTACTCCGACACCGAAATGCTCCTCGCCTGGGCGGATCAGAGCGAATTCGCGGTCACCTTCGTTGATCTGCGTTTTCAATGTCCCTGCGCCAGCTGCGTGGACGAAAACACCGGAAAGCGGACGTTGCTTCGCTCGGAGGTCGCCCCGGATGTTCATCCCCTGGGAGTGAGCCTCGTGGGCCGTTACGCGGTGCAAGTCCAGTGGAGCGATCGCCACTCCACGGGGATGTACCACTTTGATTCGCTCTATGAGATTTGCCGCAAGCTCGGCCGCAGATTGGCCTGAATCCCATTAACCGGAGGATCCGGAAGCCCCTGAAGAAGAGGACGAAGAGCCGGACTTCTTATAGTCCGTCGTGTACCAGCCTGTGCCCTTCAGCGCGAAGGAGCTCGAGCTCAAAAGCTTGGTCATCGCGCCGCCGCAATCCGGGCATTCCGTCAGCGGGGCATCCGAAAACTTCTGAATGATCTCGTGGACTTTCTTACAGGAAGAACACTGATATTCGTACATCGGCATGGCAACCTCTATAAACTAAGCCTGCCCCGTTTGACAAGACGTCCCACTCAGAAATTGACGCAGCGTGCATCAAATAGGAAGCGGATACCTTTTTTATGGTACCCTTTCACCATGCAAACCGACTTCACCCGACTCTTAGGCTGCCGCTACCCCATCATTTCGGGTCCCATGTTTCTGGTGAGCGACGAAAAGCTCGTCATCGCCGTCAGCGAGGCCGGGGGCGTGGGAGCCATGCCCTCTCTCAACTGGCGCACCACTGAGCAGTTCCAAAGCGCGGTGCAGAAGGTCAAGGCGGGCACCAAAAATCCCTTCGGCGTCAATCTCATCGTCAACCAAGCCAACCCTCGCCAAAAACCCGACCTCGAAGTCTGTGTCGAGGAGCGCGTGCCCCTCGTCATCACCTCGCTTGGCAATCCCAAGGAGATCATTCGGCGGATGCACGCCGTGGGCGGCAAGGTGTTCTGCGACGTGACCACGCTCGAGTACGCCAAGAAGGTCGAAGATCTCGGCGCCGACGGCGTCGTGGCCGTCTCCGCCGGCGCGGGTGGCCACGCAGGTCCCATTTCGCCGCTCGTACTTGTCCCCTACCTCAAGCGCCACATCAAGATCCCGGTCGTCGCCGCGGGCGGCATCGCCACCGGCGAGCAAATGGCCGCCATGCGCCTGCTTGGGGCATCCGCGTTTCAGATCGGCACCCGGTTCATTGCCTCCAAGGAAGCCAAGGTCGAACAAAACTACAAAAACGCGATCCTCAATGCCGAGCCCGAGGACATCGTGATGACCGAAAAAATCTCGGGCACGCCGGCCGCGGTCATCAAGACGCCGTACATCGAAAAAGTGGGCACCGAGCTCAACCCGTTCGAGAAGCTCCTCTACAAATATCCCCAGAGCAAGAAGTACATGAAGATGGTCCGCTACTATCTCGGCCAAAAAGCGCTCGAAAAAGCGGCCGTCGGCGTGACCTGGAAAGAAGTCTGGAGCGCCGGCCAGGGCGTGGGCCTCATCGAAGACATCCTACCCGCGGGGGAGATCGTCGAGCGGCTCATGAGCGAGTACCAAGAAGCCGCGCGGGCTTTTTGGCAAGAAAGCTCACCCAAGTAAAAATCCGTCTTCAGCCGTACCGCCGCGCCATCGTGTCGACTGCGCGCGAGATCTCGTCTTCGGTATTGTAGACATGAGGCGACAACCGCAGACAATAGCGGCCTTGAATCGGAGTGATCGCGATTTGGAGACTCTCCTTCTCGTAAAGCTCGAACAAGACTCCGTAGCCTTGTGCCTGGAGACGCTCCGGAAGCTCGTAAGATAGCAAGGGCCCGAGCAATGGTCCCGCGGGCGGGGAGAGCAGTTTCCAGCCCAACTTCGCGCGCATTTCCGAAACAGCGTGCATTTGCAACTCGCGAATACGGGCCTGGATCTGATCCGTCCCCAGCTTGCGCCAGAACTCAAGCATCTCCTTGAGCGCATAAAACGGCGCGAAGTCATGACAACCGGAAAGCATCATGCGGCCTTGGAAACGATTGCCTTCGCCGAACGCCTGGAACGCCGGCGGAAAATCATAGGTTGTCCAGCCCGCATGCATCAACTCCAGCGTTTCGTGGTGGCGCGGAGCGACCCAGCCAAAAGCTGTCCCTTTGGGTCCCATCATCCACTTGTGGAGATTGCCGCCGTAAAAGTCCACGTCTTCCAGCTGCGAGAAATCCAGGTCGACCGAGCCCGGGCCATGCGCGCCGTCGACTACGAGGAGCACGCCGCGCTTTCGCGTCTCGCGCGCGATCTCACGGATCGGCATGAGCAGGCCATTGGAGGTCATGACATGGCTCAAGAGCAACATCCGGGTTTCCGGGCGCAAGTTGTCGACGACAATACGGACCAGTTGGTCGACCGTTAGCCCGGAAAAGTCCGCCTGGCCTGCGGGCAGCGACAGCGTTCGGAGCGTCAATCCATCCCGCTCCGCGCGAAACCGGCACTGGTTGACCATCGCGCCGTACTCGAGATTCGTGACGACGATCTCCCCTGGACCCGAAACGAACTTCGCACCCAGAATGAATTCACTCATCGCGTGCGTCACGTTGATCCGCAGCAGCACGTCCTCCGGACGCGCGTTAAAAAACGCCGCTAGGTCCTTTTGCACAGTCCAGAGCTTGCCCCAGTTCGTGAACAGCCCATAGCTCGGGTTCCGCTCATATTCCGCGCGGTATACACTGAGAGCGTCCTCGACCGCGCGGGGGCAAATCGAGTGAGTTCCGGAATTGAGATAAATCAGCCCAGGATCAAGGTCGAAGTGCTGGCGCATGACCTTTAGTTACGCTCAAGAAACGCGCAAAAGCAACATGATCCCCACCGCGATGCTGGCCGAAAGCGGGATCATTTTGTGCCGCTCCTGGAACCAGGCCAAGCCACGAGGCAATAAACGCGGCTGCCTCCAGATCGCCTGGCCAAACCAGGTCAGACTCACCGCCCCGATCAACGTGCCCGCGGCGAACGCGAGGAGCGGCGCCAGGTAGCCCGTACCCATCTGATATCCTTTGACGAAGACCGGAATCACCGACTCGCAAGGGCCGAGCAGCGAAAATACCGCCGCACCACCCCAGAAACTGTCCGTTCCGGAGCGGACAACCTCGCGAATCCGCCCAAAGCGGAGGCCGCGGACCACTGCCACTGCCGAAACCAGGACAAAGGCAAAAACAAAAAGACGCGAGGAAGGGATGCCCGCCAAGATTCCGGCGAAAGCATAAAAGATCGCGAAACCCAGCAAGAGGTGCAGCCCATGGAGCGCGACGACAAAAAGACCCGTGCGCGAAAACGCCCACCGCCGTTGCCAGCTCAGGATCGACGCGGGAACCCAGTGATCCGGAGCAATGACATGAACCAGTCCGGCTGCGAAAGCCAGGGCCCAGAAGCGGACCAGCTCGGTGGAGATTTGCATCCTATGGGCTTATCCCCCCGCCGCAGCGGCCGTCAAGACACGCTGCGCAACCTCAGCTTTACCCTTCTCCGCGAGGCAAAAGCGAACTCGAAGTAGCCACTCCGCCAAGTCTCGCGCTTTG
>CAYXVB010000192.1:0-6735 GCA_964467785.1 uncultured Bacteriovoracaceae bacterium | reverse complement strand
ATAGCGTAAAGACGATCGGTCCAGTGGGCAGGGAAGCCGAAGAGAAGTACGATGCCCGCATGCGCGCGGGTCTTCGGGCACCGACCACTTTACCAAAAGAGTAGGGCTGATCTGCCCGTGCCTTCTCGTTCTGCCATAGTATTGACAAAAAAACCAATATCTGATTAGATAGAGCTTCGCTAAAGAGACGAGGGTTGCTTCTTTATTTGAGCGGGATATCATCCCGCTTTGCGTTTCCTAGTATGCGCGAACGCCAGGTATCTGTCATTATCCCTACGCTCAATGAGCGAGGGAATATCGAGCCGCTTATCCGGCGTCTGAGTGATTTTCTGACGCGTCAGCAGTATGTCTGGGAAGCGATCGTCGTTGATGATTGGTCTACGGACGGAACATTTCAAAAGTTGGAACGGATGCAGGCGGAGGGTTTTTCTATCCATCCGCTCCGAAAAGTCGGACAGCGTGGCAAGGCATATTCGCTTCTCGAGGGTTTTGAGCAGGCACAGTTTGAAAATATTGTTATTCTGGATGCGGATCTCCAATGTCCACCCGAGGCGATTGGTCCAATGTTTGAGTATCTTTCGGCAGGTGCGGATGTTGTGGTTGCAAATCGCCGAAATGCGGTCGGTAATCCATGTCGCCGTCTCGCGAGCTGGATCTTCCAGGAGGTATTTGCTCGCCATCTGAATGGCCTAGAGGTAGATTCACAGTCAGGGCTAAAGTTGTTCCGTCGTCGTGTATTGGAGTCGGTTGCTCTTGATCCATCGCCATGGACGTTTGATATGGAGTTTCTTTTGAAGGCAGGGCTCGCGGGGTATGCTGTCAAGGGATGTGCAGTCGATTTTTCTGAACGGAACTCTGGCGATTCGAAAATCAGTCTTTGGAGTGCTTCGGTCGAGATCGCGTGGAATGCGCTTTCCCTCTGGTATCAGCATCGGCTTCCGGTACTGTCACGCTCTGTGGGCGCCGGACTTCTAGGAAAGGGGAGGCGACTCACAGGGCTAATCAGTAATCGTCGCCTGTTTTAAGTAACATCTTTGTATGCCCAATCAACAGCCGCTCGTGCTCCCGATCATCAACATTGCCCTTCCGAGGACGCTTATCCTCTACTTCTTCATTGGCGCGAGTGCGGCCCTCGTTGATGTAGTCGGGTTTTTCCTTCTGTTCAATACCTATGGGATACCGGCAGTTGTTGCGACGGCTGTTTCTGTTTCCCTCGCGACGATCTACTCATTTGTACTCAACGCGAAATATAACTTTAAGGTCAGCGATCGTCTAGGGATGCGTCTCGTCCTCTTCTCTCTCGTAAGTGGCGCCGGTCTGCTCCTTTCAGCTCTCGCGCTGTATGTCGCGCATGATATGTACGGAATTAACGGAAACATCGTGAAGATCGCCTCATTGCCGGTTATTTTTGTGGTGCAGTTTTTGTTGAACAAGCATATTTCATTTAAGTCGAATACTTTATGAACGAGACCACTATGAAGAAATCAGTTGCTATCATCGGTGCTGGATATACTGGCTTAGTCGCTGCCTATCGCCTCGCCAAGGCTGGGCAGGCGGTTACGCTCTATGAACGAGAGTCGTATGTCGCCGGTCTCGTATCGGGATTTTCTTTGGATGGGATTGCGATGGAGAAGATCTATCATTTTCTCTATAAGACCGATGCGGATATCCTCGGCCTCCTTGAGGAGCTCGGAATTCGGGAGAAGCTCGTATTCCATGACAGCTCTGTCTCGACGTACTATGATGGAAAGCTGTATCCATTCATGACCCCAGTGGACATCCTGCGCTTTACCCCACTTTCATTTTTGAATCGGATCCGTTTTGGTGTTGTTGGTCTTTATTTGCAATTTTTGACCCGCTGGGAGCCCTTGACCCGTGTCACAGCCTACGATTGGATGCTGAAATGGTCGGGCAAAGAAGTCATGGACATTATCTGGACCCCGCTTCTTAAGGGGAAGTTCTCGAAATACTATGACAAGATTGCCATGTCTTGGCTTTGGTCACGAATCCGGGTTCGGGCACGATCCAAGGAAAAGGGCGATGTCGTCGAGAAGCTAGGTTATTTTACTGGTGGTTGGCACATTGTGGCCGATCGTTTGGTCGAAGAGATTGAGAAGCTTGGCGGGGAAGTCCGCACAGGCGTGCAGATCGAATCACTGCGCTCCATCCCTGAGTCGGGGAAGGTCGAGGTAATGATCGGTGGTTCTCCCATTCTTCACGATACCGTGATTGCGACTATTCCGACCCATGTCTTTGGTCGTCTCATTGAAAATGATCCATTGGCGACAGCCGAGTACAAGACTCAGCTTGCAAGTATCGACTACATCGGTGCCGTCGTCATGCCGTTTGTTTCGACACAGCGTATCACCTCATATTACTGGCACAACATCAACGATCCTCGCTGTCCGTTCCTTGTATTTCTCTCGCTTTCAGAGTTGGCTGGTTCGGAAAATTTTGGTGGTAAACATGTGTATTACGTCGGGGCCTATGTTTCGCACGACCACCCCTATTTTTCTCTCGAGAAGGAAGTTATCATGGATGAATGGAAAGCCGGACTGAAGCTGATGTTTCCGGATTTCGATGCTTCGAAGATTACCGCCGCTGAGCTGTTCCGCTTCAAGAACGCCCAGCATATTGTCGGAATGGGTTACAAGGAAAAGATGCCAGCGTATCAGACACCACTTCCGGGTGTCTACCTCGCAAATTTCTCTCAGATTTACCCAGACGATCGTGGTACCAACTATGCGGTGCGTGACGGCAATATGATTGCCGATATGGTATTGCGTAACCTGAACGCCTGAGACAGTATTCTCATCTATGCCCAAGCTTGACCTCACTATCCTCCTACCGACCTATAACGAAGCGGCCAACATCGCTCCGTTGCTTCGGGCTGTTGCTCGCTCGCTTGAAGAGAGCGATGTGCGGTATGAAATCGTCTTTGTCGACGATAGTTCGGACATGACACCGGATGTGATCGTACGTATGCAAGAGGTCTACAAGAATGTCCGGCTCGTTCGTCGGGCACCAGAAAAACGGACTGGGCTTGCGACAGCCCTCGTCGACGGCTTTATCGCCGCAAAGGGCGAATATATCCTCTGCATGGATTCTGATCTCCAGCATCCACCATATGCCATACCGGAGCTTATTGCGAAACTTCGCGAGACGGGCGCTGATGTGACCGTCGCGACGCGGTATGCTGTCGGCGGGAGCGCTGAGGGGCTTGGTACGTTGTACCGTCGAGCGGTCTCCCACCTGTGTCGATTTGCGGCGTGGGCGATCATTCCACAGACGCGCAAGACCACCGACCCGGGGAGTGGCTTCTTTGTGTTTCGGAAATCTATCGTCGAGAATCTTAATTTCCAGGGCCTTCAAGGATTCAAGATCCTGATCGACATCCTCGCCCGGACCAAGAAACTTCGAGTTTCTGAAGTTCCCTATACTTTCCAGAAGCGCATCAATGATGAAAGCAAGGCGACCGTCGAACAGGGGGTCGCGTTCCTTCGACACCTTGTTCTTTTGAAGTGGCAGAGTCTCGTGCCTGAGGCAACAGGTCCGAAGAGTATCGAAAGCGCTATCCCGGCGCGTCGAGAGGCCCGGAACTGGGGTCGCATCTCTCAGGCGCTTTTGATCGATGGCGCTATCGCCCTCGCGATTGGTCTGGTCGGGTGGTACCTGGTTGGTTACTACGCCGCCTTCAATTATTTGTACACGGGCTATGAGGACTGGATCTACCATGCGTTCCGAGTGAGGTCGCTTCAGGACCATGGACTGGTCGCCTGGGACCATATCTGGAGTAATGGCATCGGTTATTGGAAACTGTACCAGTATGTGGCGCATTACATCATGCTCGGCGTCGTCGAGCTCACGGGTCTCCCAATTACCAAGGTGCTGCTACTTTCTCTCGTCGTTCTCTATATCAGTCTTCGGGTGGCATTGTACGGCATCCTCCGTCTCCTCGGTGCGAATCGGATTTTTGCCATGTTGCCAGTAATCGCTTCGTACACCATCGTCCAGGAGTGGGGTTCCATGCAGGATTACTCGATCTATATCGCTTTCATCGCCTTTCCCCTCTATCTCCTGCTCTGGATCATGACTTTCCGTGATCTCAAGTGGATTTATGTTTTGGCCGCGGTCACCGGTGCTGTCTGGACTTTTCATCCCGTATTCGGTTTCAATGCCTCAATTCTGCTTGGTCTCCTCGTTGTCTTTTCAAAACTGAAATCCGATTTCTCAAAAATCTTCCGCGTAGGCATCGTCTATTTCCTCGCAGCGGCACCATTTTTGACCTCGTATTTTACCGCTGGTTACTTCTTCACGAACCCGCTCTTCAAATCGTACATCTATCTCTCGACATCAGTGCTGGCTCCGTACGGCGGCCTCAGCATGCTCTATTGGCTCCTCTTCGGGATTATCTGGCTTTTGGTTATCTGGCGCTCACAACTCGTTCCGACCTGGACCAAGGTACTGCTGGTCTATGCGAGCGTTTACCTTGTGCTCATTTACCTTGGACAGAAGGATTATCTTCCGAATTTCCTCGTCCAGTTCCAGTTCTCACGCGGCATCACAGCAGTCGCATTTGCTCTCGTCCTCGTTTTTGGTGTCGTGCTCCAGCGGACGCTCGGCGCAGTGCAAGGACTTGGTATCAAACTTGTTGCTACTGTTCTCATTGCTGCGGGCCTTGTCCATGCTGTTGATATCGCTTCGCGTTACTATGTTTCACCGCCGGTCAACGAAATCCAGAATGCCGTTGCTGAGTATTTCACCGATCATGAATTGCCGAAGGGCAATGTCTTTACAGAAAATGTTTCTGAGGCAACCTACTTTGCTCCGGCTGGCGTACGGTACGTCACGTCATACAATGAGCATATGTCGCCCCATCCCTATTCGACACGTCTCCGCGTTCTCATGAATAGTCGGCTCGGTTACACGGGTATTTCGCAAGCCCATCTCCGGAACATCGAGAATTATGCCACCGTCCTTGGTATCGAATATCTGTTCTTGCCTGCTGCGTCTCCCTTGGTCACGGGCTTGACCACTAAGGAAGGGGCAATGTTTGAGGTGGTTGCACTCGAGAATAGCGAACCGCTGACCGACGCGATTGCCGTGCTCCGTAACACGTCGCCGATCGTATCAGCCTTTGCCGTTTCACGCACGGAAATTTCTGACCGCCTCCTCAGTGATGAGCTTCCATTGCCAACGATTCATATTGCCTCCTATAAGCCATGGGATGAGCGGATTGCCGAGATGGCGGAGATCATGCGTTCCTCGGCCATTGTGCCGATCGAAGTCGGATTTGTTCCGACCAATGTACTGGAGATCGGTGGCGAGTCATTTCCCAAGTTAGATATGATGGATGATCCGATCATCCTCGTGAATCAGAGCTATGATGCGAAATGGCAGGTTACTTCATTTGAAGGCGGTGAATGGTCTGTTCGGCCATCGACACTCCGGCTTATGGTGTTGGAAAAATCGGGGAGTGTCCCGGCTCAGACATTTGAATTACGCAATGATTGGCCGTGGTGGCACTGGCCAGTGCAGTCACTTGGGGTCGTGACGATGCTTGTGGCCGTGCTTTGGACTATGAAGACGCATGGTCTTATCCGAATTTCGTTCAGGAAACTCTCTCGCTATGTCAACAAATAACACTCAAAAACCAGAACGCTTTCTCGCCTCGACACGGATCGATAATCTGACGATTGTCTTTCTCCTCTCGGCGCCGTTTGTCGTGGTCTTCTACGCCTCTTTCGTCTTCAATCCAGCCAATGCTGATCATCTCGTGCTCTATGCTTTCCAGGTGTTGGCGGATGCGATCAGCATCACGGTACTCGCCGGACTCTGGGTGACTGTCCTTCTCGATGTCGTTGTCGAGTGGCATCATCGATTGAAGCGTGTCTGGGATGCCTCATTTCTTGAGACGAGCCCGACGATTGACTGTATTGTAACGACCTATAATGAGCCGAAGGCCGTTATCCGTAGGACGCTCAAGGCAGTGATCTCGATGGAGTATCCCCATACGACGTATGTTTTTGATGATGGACAATCGGCTGAAGTTGCAGCGCTCGCAAAGGAACTCGGAGTCCGCTACGTGACGCGCGAGAGCCGTCAGCATGCGAAAGCGGGGAATTTGAACAATGGCCTTCAGCAATGCGAAGGAGACTTTTTTGCAGTCTTTGATGCTGATCAGGTGCCAAAGCCAGACTTTATCACGACACTCCTCCCATATATGGCCAATGCCCGTGTCGCGATGGTTCAGTCGCCGCAGCACTACGCGAATACCGAACACTTTATCGCCTCTGGCGCAGCCCAGGCGCAGGAAGTTTTTTACCGCTATGTCTGCCCATCAAAGAACATCTCGAATTCAGCCTTTTGCGTCGGGACAAATATGATTTTCCGCCGCGCAGCGATCGATGGTATTGGTGGCATCGCATTCAATAAATCAGAGGACATCTGGACCTCACTCAAGCTTCATGAGGGTGGCTGGCAGACCATTTTCGTAAATCGCATCCTCGCTATCGGTCAGGCACCTGATACAGTCGTCTCGTATTTCAAGCAGCAGCTCCGCTGGGCCCGTGGTGGACTCGAAATGCTGTTCTATCACAATCCACTGCGTTCCACTCGACTCCAGCTTGACCAGCGCATTCAGTACTTCATGTCGAATTCATTCTTCTTGGTCGGGATTTCGATTTTCGTCTACCTCATATTTCCGCTCCTCTATCTCCTCTTCTCCATCAAGCC
>CAYXVB010000191.1:0-6872 GCA_964467785.1 uncultured Bacteriovoracaceae bacterium | reverse complement strand
TACCGTGGGGACGAAGTCCAGAAATCCTGAGTGCTTGAGCGCACTTCGCCCGAATTGATTCAAAATTTGGGCAAAACAGGCAGTTTCTGCTTAAAGAATCGTCACCTAGGGGCAATTGTACCCACGGTAGTGGGCCAGTTGGCAATCAGCCAGCCTTGCGCGGACTGTAGTCTTCCATCTCCAGCAGAAGCTCGCCGACCACTTTAGCCACTAGAAGCACGGCTTCGGCCGCCACGCCTCCCTCCTGCGCGAACGCTTCGAGCACTTCGGCGTCGACCCGGGCCTCCGGACGAAACTTGTAGGTCTGGACGCTTTCCACGATCAGAGACAGCGTCTCCCCTTCCTCCTGCACGCGTATGGCGAGAGGATGCGGATACTCCTGGCTGCGGATGTACATGTAGCCGCTCCGGTCCAGTGAGGTCTCGAAACTCGCGCAAACGAAGTTTTCAAGCTCGACGCGCTGACCGAGAATCCCCGGCAGTTCCAGGGCGAGATTGCCACGGAAGGCTGTTCCGTCGATCTCCACCTGCGCCTCCACTTTGCCGTGGCCAGCCTGCCGAACGCCGGCCAGAAATGCGTCACGCAGACGCCCCATGTTGGACTCTATCGAGGAAGTTTCCGCCCGATCTTCCGACGGGGCACGACCGCCCGACACTCTGCTCTTCTTCTCTTTATTGCTCACGTCTCGCCTCGCTGCGCAGGGGATGAATTCGTTCAGAAACTTATCGACAGGCCCCCGAAACCACTTGAACACCCTCTTTAATTCAATGCTTTTACTGGCGAAAACAAGCCCGTCGCTTGCCGGGCGGCCGGCGCTCGGCATCTTTTTGGAATAGAGGTTGAGCCCAACACGATGTCAAAACTCGCGCTCCTCGAAAAAGAAAACACGATCGCCCCACCTGGCTTCAATCGCTGGCTGATCCCTCCGGCGGCCCTGGCCGTTCACCTCTCGATCGGACAGGCTTATTCCCTAAGCGTCTTCAATCTGCCGATGTCGCGGCTGATCGGGATCACGACTTCCGCACCGGACGACTGGGGACTGACCACGACGGTGTGGATCTTCAATATCGCCTTCGTGTTCCTGGGTCTCTCGGCCGCGCTTTTCGGTAAATGGGTCGAGCGCTCCGGTCCCCGTAAAAGCATGGTGGTCGCGGCGCTCTGCTGGTGCGCGGGCTTCCTGCTCTCGGCTATCGGCATCCGTCTCCACGAGATCGGGCTGGTCTATTTCGGGTACGGCGTGCTCGGAGGGATCGGGCTTGGTATAGGTTACATCTCGCCCGTATCGACGCTCATGAAGTGGTTTCCGGACCGGCCCGGCATGGCCACTGGAATGGCGATCATGGGGTTTGGCGGAGGCGCGATGGTGGGCTCCCCCCTCGCCGTGGCGCTGATGGACCGATTCAAATCGCCCGAGTCCGTGGGAGTCTGGCAGACATTCGTCACCATGGGGCTGATCTACTTCGGATTTATGCTCTTTGGCGCGGCAATCGTCCGTGTGCCCGCGGCGGGCTGGCGGCCCGCGGGCTTTGTTCCCCCCGCGCAACCGCGGCGGATGATGACGACCGAAAACGTCACCGCCGACCAGGCGCTGCGCACCCCGCAGTTCTGGCAGCTGTGGATCGTGCTCTGCATGAACGTCACGGCCGGCATCGGAATCCTTTCCCAGGCCTCGCCGATGATCCAGGAGGCGTTTCCCCAGCGCATCAGCCCTTCGGCGGCCGCCGGCTTCGTCGGGTTGTTGAGCCTCTTTAACCTGCTGGGGCGTTTTTTCTGGTCGTCGTTCTCGGACCGACTCGGTCGGCAAATGACTTATGCGATCTATCTGGGCGGCGGCGTCGTGCTCTATGCGCTGTTACCCGCGTTCATGCGAACAGGCAACCTTCCGCTTTTCGTCATCGCCTGCTGCATCATCATCAGCACCTATGGTGGCGGATTTGCGACGGCGCCGGCGTATCTCCGGGACCTCTTCGGAACCTACCAAGTCGGCGCCATTCACGGGCGGCTGCTCACCGCCTGGTCCACGGCCGCGGTGCTCGGACCGACGCTCGTGACCTACATCCGCGAATTCCAGATCGCCAGCGGCGTGCCTCGGGCGCAGGCCTACAGCCTCACGATGTACATCATGGTGGCGCTGCTGCTTCTGGGATTGCTCAGTAACGCCATGATTCACGAAGTGCATGCCCGCCATCATCATCGCCAGGTTCCAGGAGAAGACCGCCAAGGCCACAGGGAGGCGCACGCTTGATGAATGCGAATCATGGCCCAGGCGCGCCGTCGACCGGCAGCGCGACTTACTCGATTCTTCTAACCTGGATCGTTGTCGTGATCCCGCTCGCCTGGGGCGTTTGGCAGGTCGCGGTCAAATCAACCGCACTGTTCAAATAAGCCGTTGCGGGTGAAGCGTAACCGGCCACCGCCTTCGCGCACGGATCACAAGAACCAGAAGCACAACGCCGCGATCAGGGTCGGCCCCGCCGCGCTCGCAAACAGCTTGCCAGGACTGATCCCATCGTCGCCGAAAGACGCATTGAGGATCCCGTAGCCCGCCGGATTGGGGGCATTGGCGATCACAGTCAAACCACCGCCCACCACGCTACCCGCTACGAGCGCGTATCTGGAAGCTTCGCTCAACCCCGGTACCTGGGATCCAAGATAAGTTAGCGCCGCATTGTCCGTGATCGCGGTCAAGGAAATGGAGCCCAGATAAAGCGGCAGCGCGTTCAATTGGCTCAAGAGCGGCTCGAGCCACCAGCGCTGCGGACCTCCGAGGACGACCAGACCACCGAGGAAGAAGGCGACGAGTAACCCTTCGCGAACCTTTAGACCCCTCTGATACTCGCCCGTTACCTTGACCAGACCCAGGAAAAACAAAAAGAGTCCGATGAATACGACCAAGTGATGGGAGTTCAGGACGATCAACACCAGGAAAAGCAGGTGCGAAAGACTCACCCAAAAGGGCATGCGCCGGCCCGTTTCGGAATCCTCTTCGCGCCAGCGGAGCCCGCCCAGCTCCGCGCGGACCCGGAATGCCACTAGGGCCGTGGAAAGCAGCGTCGCCAGCGCCCCTTTCCATCCGAAGTGCGACAGCATGTACGGAAGATCCCAACCCCACTTCGGCGCGACCATCAAGATCGGCGGAGCAGCGTAGGGTGTCAGAGTCCCGCCTATGGAAACGTTGACGAAGAGAAGCCCGATCGTCGCGTACTTGAGGCGATCACTCATGCCGACACGAAAGTACCGCTCCAACAGGATCAGAGCGGTGACCGTCATGGCGGCAGGCTCGGTGATGAAGCTGCCCAGCAGCGGGCCAGCCGTAAGTGCGACGCAGTAGAACGCCAGTGGCTTTTTGAGGGGAACCGCGCGCGCCAAAACGCCGATCAACCCGCTTGCCAGCTGCAAAACCGGCCGCGTGGAGCAAAGGGTAAGGATCACGAAGACGAAGCCCGCCTCGGTGAAATCACGGCTCTGAAGGTAGTCAACCGCGCTGGCGCTTCCCTGGGCGAATGCCAGCCAGACCAAAAAAATCCCGGCCCAAAGTCCGAAGACGATTTCCACTTCTCCCAGAAGATGAAACAAATTCTCCCCCGGGGAACCATCGCGGTACCGGCGAGCGAGGGATTGGAACTTCTTGACGAGAAAAGTATGCGTGATCGCGGCCGCGAAACAGGAGCTAGCGATCCAATCGGTTGGAGCGATGCTATTCATCGAAGCAATATAACCCAAGTCGATCTCAAAATGTTAAGAGACCGAAGCTAGCCGAAGCCTATTTTAGGACGATCCAAAATTTCAATTCGCCCCAATCTCTCTCTGCTGCCCCTTGTGATGGCTGATCGCCAAAACGGAGCTCATGCCGGATCCGCTTACCTCGAACCCTCAACTCTATCTCGATTCCATCCAGCAAACCGTAACCACCGCTCAGTTCATTTCCCTCGGATTCGGAACTCCGATGGGACTGAGCCAGTTCCACCCGCTAGCCAACATCACCGATGGACTGAGCAAGGCAGGCGTGGCGTCCCTTACCTTTAAGTTGGATCGGATCGTGAACAATCGGCATCCTGACCCGCCCAATTGGGCCCGGGTCAAAATCCGAGTCACGGCGGACAATTCGTCTTACGTGGAAGAGACCGTGCTCCTTTCTCCGATCGAGATCGGAAACTATGGCCTCGTCATGAGGGGAGCGATGAATCTGAGCGGCGCATCCGCGATCGGCTCCCGCATGGACGTTCCTGTTTTCCCCAACCGAAATCCGCCGGTCGCCGGCCTGGGCCTGCATTTCCTGAGTCCGGTTTTCTTGAACGGAAACCTGGTCCTTCCGAACCCCACCGCGACCACTTTCACAAACGTCACGTTCCACGACAAAGTGGCGCTTGCGCCTTTGCCACTCGCCCCAGGCGTGTCTGCGGATGAAGCGAAAGCCCTCGTCGTCAAATCCAATCTCGATCCCTACGCGCCGACCAGTTTTGGCGGGATCAGTGACTCCACGTATGCCGACATCCAAAACATCGGTGGACTTCGAAGCGGTGTCCAGCTGCAATCATCCGAGGATTGGGGGGCGTTCTTTCTCTTCGATCCACGGGCCAATGGCGCGGATCCAGCCACTCTCCGCCAGGGCATGCTGCAATGCGTAAACCGCAGCCAAATTCTCGCGGACCTTTCCGTCACTCAGGATTCACGCTTCATCATTCGTCAGACAGGTAACAATTATGTGAACGATGCCACTCAACAGACCTTTGACTATTTCCTGGGACTTTCGAAAAAGAACAACTTTTACGCTGCCAAAAACCGGTTACCTCAAGTGATTTCCACCTCTGGCTCGCTGCTTATGCCCAGCGATCCGCCGACCCTGACCCAGAACAACGCGAACTTTACTCGCCCGATCCTCAAGGTGACCATTGACATGGGCGCCAACCTTCAAGTCGTGTCCCATCTGACGCGCAGTTCTGAACTCAGTATTCCACTGCTGGCGATGTCAACGACCGCGCTAAACAACCTTTTAACCGCAAAAAATACGGCAAGTGCCACGAAAGTCACGGCGCAAAGCGATTTGAGCACTGCGACCAACGCTCTCAACACCGCCCAGGCCAATCTAACCGCCGCCCAGGACACATACAATACCGTCTTTAGCGTGCCCACTCCTCCCATGACTCCGGCGCATACAGCGGCGCAAGCCGCTCTAACCACTGCGCAAAACGCCTATAATTCAGCTCTTTTAGTTTCTAATTCAAAGACCAATGCTCTTAATTCAGCGACGGCGGCGGAAGTTGCGGCGATCAATGCTTACAACGCCGCGCTCAATGCCCAGAACAACCATCCAGTGATCAAGATTTCGACCAGCAACGTCCGCATGGATCAGACTCAATTCAAAATCCGGATCGAGAACCCGGTCAACATGCCAGCGGGATTCAACATACAGCTCTTCGCGTGCGAGATCGGGACCGACAAGTTCTGCAACAACAAACGAATCTCCGGAGCATTGAATGTCGGGGTAAACTATACATATCCGAAAACCCTGAACTACAACGCCACGGGACCGGCCTACAACAAGACCATCGCCTCACAATACCTATACACACTCTCTTGGACCGATTCATTGGGCAATCCGATCACCGCCGCATCGGCCCCACCCGCGATGGATCCCGCCACGCTCGACTCCAACTGTTTCGGCGTTTCCAGCGCGGCCATGGCAGATACGGGCGCCAGCCCGACAATCGGAACCTGGATTCTCACTCCATCGTTCAAGTTCGCCGGCTTCGCAGCCAGCTTCCTGACAGGCGCGCGCGTCTCCTGGGATTTCAGTCCCTTGGGCACTACACTCAATATCTCGAACTCCAACCAAAACGATTTCCATATTTACGGGATCGTTCCGAGTTGCGTGATCAAACAATCCGCGACCTTCTTCGCGGGCTTTGTGGTCTGTGACAATTTCATCATCGAATCCCGCAACACCCCCCTGCAGATTGTGGGTACCGTAATTACGGGTCACGTGAGCATTCACCCGAACGCGATCAAAGCCGGAATCCGCTGGTCGAGCATCTATCATCCCGAAGGTGTCGCTGCGCTGCAAAGTCGGAAGATCCTTCACAGCGGCAAGTTCAGTAATGGCGTAGAGATACCCTGCGGCACGCTGATCTCGGGAGCAGGCGCTCTCAATCATCCTGCCTGGAACCCGAGACCGGATTTCGAAACTCGAGCGGCCACGATCCGGTGCTCGCCGCTTTCCCTTCGTAGCCGCGCCAACCCCTTTACCTGGCACTCGGTGGAACCGCTTTGCGGGATCCTTTCCCCTGGAGCGAGTTCCACGTCCTGCAAGATCCGCCGACCGATGGTTTACAAAGAGATCTCTCTCGGCAAAAAGGAGTCTTTGTGAAAAGCACCATCAGACGCCGACACCGCTTATCGCGAGAAGCCGGGATCACTCTAGTCGAAATGATGGTGGCCGCCGCGCTCCTGGGCATCATCGCCATGAGCGTATCAAGCGCGTATCTGAACGCCCATAAAAGCACGGTAACCATTGGCGCGCAGCGAATCAGCTCGGATTCCGCGATTGCCATCCTGCAACAGACTTCCGACGCGTTCGGCCAGTACCAGGTCAATTTCACCGACACCGCCTCTGGCGCCAACATGGGGGGGGTCTTTCCCACAACTGCGGAGCTTCCGGTCGCCTTTTCGCAAACCGCCTTCACCAGCGCGGCAAATTGCCCGCAATGCCCTGGCCGAATCGGCTACGTGATCCAGCCCATGACCGGCTACCGCGGGATGTATCTCTCGACGATCCGGGTGCAAAACACCGAAGCGGTCGATCGGACGATGCGCGAAATCAACCTCGTGATCGGAGACTCGGAATGAGGAACCGTCGCGGTTACAGCCTCATC
>CAYXVB010000190.1:0-6892 GCA_964467785.1 uncultured Bacteriovoracaceae bacterium | reverse complement strand
AGGAGCGGCCGCAGTTGCCGATGCGACGTTCGGAGAGCTTCGCGCCGTTTTCCAAATCAAAGAGCACCCAGGAGCTCGAAGCGGCCCGCTGATAGCCATAGCGCATCTGGTGGCAAAGCAGTCCTTGCTTCGTGATCCAAAGAGACGTGCAGGTCGTGTCTCGCTCAAGCTTCGCGAATTCGACGCGGGCCCCAGTCTCCAGATCCAAGGAAGTGATCCATCCCTGATACGGGTGGGTGACCCTCCCCGAACTGTAGGGACGCTCTGAGTTCAGGCCTTGGTTGCCGTCCACCACGAAAAGCCGCGTGCTGTCCGCGGCAAACGCAAAGGCGTTGTCGTCCGTCGGATCCTCGCGGAGACGCATCGTTTTGTGAGCGCCCGACCCGACGCTGACCACGACTATTTGACCTCCAGGCTGATTTCG
Source organism: uncultured Bacteriovoracaceae bacterium (assembly GCA_964467785.1). Taxonomy (GTDB): domain Bacteria; phylum Bdellovibrionota; class UBA1018; order UBA1018; family UBA1018; genus CAYXVB01. Next base: position 6,468 of record CAYXVB010000190.1, on the reverse strand, counting down.
ACCGACGAGACAAACCCCTGACGAAGTTTCTTGGGAGAAGCGGTAGTCGCCGCAGCCGATAATCGCCTTACTCCCGTCGGGCGTCAGCGAGGAGATCGGAGAGGCACTGAGGCCTACGGCATCGATCTGATGGATTTCCCGCTGGGTTACGGCCAAGGCGGAGCTCGACAAACTCGCGCAGAGAAACAAGCCAAACGCGATTCGAACAAACAGCATCTTCCGACTCCTTATTATTCCTGTTGGAGTTGTCTTCGTACCGAGGGGCAATCAGATTGTCCACAAGTTCCCGGTCCCCGCAGGCAGGGCGCCTTTCTTGTTCCGCGCCCGCAATAAAGAAAGAGGGCCCGGCCTCCGAAGAGACCGAGCCCCCTTCACTCATTTCACGGATTCAATCAGCTGATCAGCTGCAGCCCATCGAGTTGCCGCAGTTGAGGCACTTGTAGCAGGCGCCGTTGCGGACCGTGGTGTGGCCACAGCTATCGCAAGGAGGCGCGTCGCCCATCATGTTGGCCAGATGGTCCGAAGAGGAATCCTTGGACGCAGCGGCCGCGCCCACGGACTGGAGCTTCATTTCCATCTGCGGTTGCATGCCTTCCATCGGGACGCCGGCGGCGATCATCTTAGCCGGATCCTTGGGATAGGTCTGCGCGACCGCGCCCTTTTCGGCCGTCAGATCGACCGTGGGCTTGACCTGGAGGAAGTCGGTGCGACCGAGGTATTCCATGCCGAGCACGCGGAAGATGTAATCGACGATCGAGGTCGCCATCTTGACGTTCGGATGGCCTTCGACCATGCCGGCGGGCTCGAACCGGGTGAACGTGAACTTGTCCACGTACTCCTTGAGCGGCACGCCGTACTGGAGGCCGAGCGAAACGGCGATGGCGAACTGATTCATCATCGCGCGGTAAGCGGCGCCCTCCTTGTGCATGTCGATGAAGATCTCGCCGAGCTGCCCGTCATCGTACTCACCGGTGCGGATGTACACCTTGTGACCGGCGACAGCGGCTTCCTGGGTGAAGCCGCGGCGACGCGACGGCATCTTGCGACGGACCGGCGCGAAGGTCATCTGGGCCGCGGCCTGCTGGGCTGCGGTCGCTTCGGCGGCCTTGGCTTCGGTTTTCGCTTCGGCCTTTTCTTCCTTCTTGTCCGACTTGGTCGAGAGCGGCTGCGAGAGCTTACAACCGTCGCGGTAAAGCGCGATGGCCTTCAAGCCCAGTTTCCAACCCTGCAAGTGAATTTCCTCGATCTCTTCGACCGTGGTCTCATGCGGGAGATTCACGGTCTTGGAGATCGCGCCCGAGAGGAACGGCTGGGCCGCCGCCATCATGCGGATGTGGCCCATCGGGGCGATGAAGCGCTGTCCCTTGTTGCCGCACTTGTTGGCGCAGTCGAACACGGGCAGATGCTCGGCCTTGAGGTGGGGTGCTCCTTCCACCGTCATCGTGCCGCAAATCGCCTCGTTGGCTTCCGCGATCTGGGCGTCAGTCAAGCCCGCCCACTTGAGGAAGTTGAAGGTCGGCTTGGCGAGATCCGCGTCGCTCAGACCAATGCGCTTGAGCGTCTCTTCGCCCATGCCGAACTTGGTGAAGGCGGAGGTCAGCTCGAAGGTGCCCGGAAGCGCCTTTTCGATCTTGGCGATCTCGGCGTCGGTCAGGCCCTTGGCCTTGAGGAACTCACGGGTGACGTGCGGGACGTTCTCGAAGCTCATCGCACCGAGGACGTAACGGATGATGTCGTCCGTCTGGGCCTGGGTGTAACCGAGGTTCTTGAGCGCCATCGGCACCGAGTTGTTGACGATCTTGAAGTAGCCGCCGCCGGCGAGCTTCTTGAACTTCACGAGCGCGAAGTCGGGCTCGACGCCGGTGGTGTCGCAGTCCATGAGCAAGCCGATCGTGCCCGTGGGCGCGAGCACCGTGACCTGGGAGTTGCGATAGCCGTACTTCTCACCCAAGGCGACGGCGACGTCCCAGTCCTGGCGGGCCGCATCGAGCAGCTCCTTGGGGACTTTCTTGAGGTCGACGGCTTTGCCTTCGTGGGTCTCGCCGATCCGGCGGGAGGCCGCCTGATGCTTGCGCATGACCTTGAGCTTGGGCTCGGCGTTGGGCTCGTACCCCGGGAACGGCCCCATGACACCGGCTTCCTCGGCACTGACGGCGTAGGCGTGACCGCACATGATCGAGGTGATCGCGCCGGCCCAGGCGCGGCCTTCGTCGGAGTCATACGGGATGCCCTTGAGCATCAGCATGGTGCCGAGGTTGGCGTAGCCGAGACCCAGCGGACGATAGTCATGCGAGTTCTTGGCGATGACGTCCGTCGGATAGCTCGAGTGGTCGACCAAGATTTCCTGGGCGACGATGAACACGCGGCAAGCACGGCGGAACGCGTCGATATCGAACGATCCGTCCTCGTTGAGGAACTTGACGAGGTTGAGCGACGCCAGGTTGCAGGCCGTGTCGTTGAGGAACATGTACTCGGAGCACGGATTGGACGCGAAGATGCGGTCCGTGTTCGAGCAGGTGTGCCAGTCGTTGATGGTCGTGTCGTACTGGAGGCCCGGATCGGCGCAAGACCAGGCGGCCTCGGCGATCATCTTCCAGAGCGTGCGAGCTTCGTAAGTGTCGATCACCTGGCCCGTGGTGCGGCCGATGGTGTTCCACTTGCCGCCTTCGATGACGGCTTTCATGAAGTCGTCATTGACGCGGATCGAGTTGTTGGAGTTCTGGCCGGCGACCGTCTTGTAGGCTTCGCCGTTGAAGTCCGAGCTATAGCCGGCGGCGATAAGCGCCGCGACTTTCTTCTCTTCGCGCTGCTTCCAGGAGATGAAATCGGCGATCTCCGGGTGATCCATGTCCAGGCAAACCATCTTGGCCGCGCGGCGCGTGGTGCCGCCGGACTTGGTGGCGCCGGCGCCCTTGTCGAGCACCTCGAGGAAGGAGAGCAGGCCCGAAGAAGTGCCGCCGCCGGAGAGTTTTTCCTGGCGACCGCGGATCTTGGAGAAGTTCGTGCCCGTGCCGGAGCCGAACTTGAAGAGGCGCGCTTCGTTCTTGTTGAGCTGGAAGATCGACATCAGGTCGTCTTCAACGCCCTGGATGAAGCAAGCGGAGCACTGCGGACGCGAGTAGCTGTCCGGAGTCTCGACCACGCGCATGGCGACCGGATCCCAAGCGAAGTTACCGCCCGAGCCCTGGATCTTGTACTCGTCGAAGAGACCGAGGTTGAACCACACGGGCGAGTTGAACGCGCCCATCTGGTTGATGAGGAGATAGGACAGCTCCTCTTCGAACACGTCGCCTGTGGCGGCGTCAAAATAGCCCATTTCGACGCCCGCACGGCGGATCGTCCGGGTGAGGCGGGTGATGACCTGGCGGACTGAGGTCTCATGGCCCGTGACCGGCACGCCGGCCTTGCGGAAGTACTTGGAAACGAGGATGTCCACGGCGAGCTGGCTCCAGGCGGCCGGCACTTCGACGTCCTTCATTTCGAAGACGGTGCGGCCGTCGGTGTCCTTGATCTTGGAAGTCGCCTTAACGTACTCGACGCTTTCGAGCGGATGACGGCCCTCGAGCTGCGCGGTGAAATAACGCTCAAAGCTGACGCCGGCGTTCTTGCCCAGCGGCTTGCCCGCGACGGGCGCGGTCTTGAGCGCTTTGGCCGAGCCCGAAGACGACTTGGACTTTGGCGTCTTCAGTGGCAGCTTCGGCTGATACTCGTTGGACTTCCTGTTTTCTGATTCTGATCTCATGTCCGCCATTTTTCTCACTGACCTTTCCTTGATTCCCCTGGGGCTACCCCGGGTAATCTGTCATTGCCCTGCAGCTTCTACTGACCTTCCGTTCCATTCTTTGGAGTCGGATGGCATTCAACACTGGCCGGGACCATTGTTCCCAAAAAAGTTCTCATTTGCCGGTCCTCCCCACTCTGCTCCCTGAGTGTCTTGACCTGCTCCCCCACGTCTTCCTGATGCTCCTAGCGTCCAACAAAACCGGAGATCTGTCAAAAGACACCACAATAGATTGTGGTGTGCCCCTTTCCTCACCCCAAGGGATAGGTTTTTGCGACTGCGTTAGATCCGCATCGCACTTGGGTTTTTTTAATTTTCTGCATTGCGCCACGAGTGATTGCGTCAAAACTTGCGCATGGCGTAATCAGCCCCACGCCTTGACCTAGGGGTCACCTTCTGTTCTCAGGCCACCAGAGCGGATACCAAGAGTGCTGCATAGCGCTATTTGGCGTTTTTTACGCAAAATGCGTCATTATTCTGACAATTCCCTCATATCCTCTCGCACTCAAAGGATTATTGTTAAATTCAATACGTTCTAAAAAGGAATGCGCCCCGAGCGAGGGCCTGAAGAAGCGCGGGACGCACCGCTTTAGGACGCCGCTCTCTTTTTGGAGGTGGGATTGAGAAAGCGCTGCTGGCAGTCCTTGCTGCAGAAGTAGAAGGTCGCGTTTTCGCGAAAGAGGACGTGGCGAGCGCTCTTTCGCTCGAGCGGGCTGCCACAGACGGGATCGGTGACGACGCCCTCGTCCGCTTCCATGGACTTCAGGGCGGACTCGATGTTCCGATGAACTTGGACGACGTTGGTCCGATGAGCCATGCAAGGCGCTTTTGCGAGGAAGGTGCCAGACGGATCGCAACAAGACGCCCGATACATGCCAAATTCCTAACACCTAACGACCCCACCCAGGTCCATAACACTCAAGGCCATCCTCCTGAAATCCGAATCAAGATACGGATACACGGATACGATGAAGTCCGGAAAAGCCCTGTTACTCAGGGTCTGCATCAGCGGCTGGGTCCTTTGCCTCGCGGCACCCGGAATCGGCCCATTCTTCGAGGAGACGCAAGCCGCTTCGGCCGTCGTCGCGCCCGCGGCCTCCTTGCAGGAACTCAAAGACACGATCAACGCCCAGGCCCGGAAGGTCAGCGAATTCAATCTCGTCCGCACGGAAGCCGAGCGCCTCGGCGTGCGCGCCTGGCTTTTCGGAGGCACGGCCGCCAGCTTCGGCCACTACGTCAAGCAGGACCTGCAACGCCTCAAGGGCGATCATCGCTATCAGCCGGAGCGTTTTGATTACGAATACGACTCGATCTACCGCTCCTCCCAGGACCTCGACATCGTCATCGATGGCCCGCCCGAAATGGCGCGCGAGCTCCAGGCCCGGCTAGAAAAGGCCATTCCCCACATGAAAGGAAATCGCTCCGCCTGGGAAGTGCGCCTTTTGCGCCAAGACTTGGGCGACAAACAAGCGCTTCTCGACAATCCGGATTTCCTCAACCAGCACACTGACTCGAACTCGACGGGAATGATCGAACTCACCCGGCCGCCGTCCGGCGAAGCGGCGGTCCGTGACCTGCGCGACTGGAACTCAAGTGCCCCGCGCTTCCTCAAGGACGTCCACGAAGGAAAACTGCATTACTACTTCTCCCCCGCGCACGAAAGCACCACGTACTCCAAACAAGGGCGCAACCCTCCGATCTTCTCGGTCATCCGCTATCTCACCAAGGCATTCCAGTTCGATCTCGAACCGCGGGCGGAGGATCTCGCGCTGATCCGGAAGATCATCGACGACTACGACCCCAAAGATCCGAAAACGGACTACGTCAAAAACTGGCTCGAGCATTACGGCGCTAAACTCATCCAGAACGCGGTCAATCTCGAAAAAGCCGTCGCCACCCTGGATCAACTCGGCCTTCGAAGCAAACTCCGGGCGACCTCCGGCGACCCCGGTCGGATCGAATCGCTGGCCTGGTGGATGAATAAGGAGCCTCTTCGGAGCCAGCCACTGGGAACTTCCGGACGGACCGCTGCGGAGCTTTTCTCCGAAAAAAGATGGGCCAAACCGGGCGAGCCTCTGATCGTTTCCCATGAAACGAACACCCTTTTCACCTATGAGTCCATCATCAGCGCGCCTTCGGGCGAACCCAACGTCCTGAATTCCCGGAAGGGAGCCAAAGGCGAGGCAGCCCTTCACGGCGACGGATTCTACACTCAAGTCGGAAAGCGGGGAGGGCGCGGCACCCATATCACTGTCCGGTTCGCTCTAGATCCGGCGGCCCGGGAAGGGGCCGACTTCACGGTCGCTAACGACACTATCCTCATCAAGAACAAGACCGCGATCCGGGTGATTCCCGAAAGCCTCGACCTCGAGCCACTCCATTACTTCAGGCAATTGCACGAAGGACGAGCGCTGGCGAAAACCGAGGACCAAGCTCTGGTCGAGCGATTGCATCGCCGGCTGAGATCCCGGATCGGGACCTTCAGCGATGAACACTACCTGGAGATTCGGAAGGTCATCGCCGAGTCCGTGGCCTCCGGCAGGATGAACGTCGCCTTGATCTCCGAGTGGGCGAAAATGCCCAGAAGCGCGCAGTTCAGCGCGGGGCTCTTCGCTCCCCTGCTCAGCTCCGACCGGCATCATGACCTGAACCTTTATCGGCACGTCTACTCCAAGCCGGCATTTCAA
>CAYXVB010000189.1:0-6909 GCA_964467785.1 uncultured Bacteriovoracaceae bacterium | reverse complement strand
TAAAGCCGGATAATCAGGCAGCATAACGAACGTTTGGTTCCTGAAAAAAGTTGGAGGTATTGCTGAAAGTTGGGGATCGGCCTGAAGGCGAGCTACGCGGCGGTAGTCTCCGAGTGCCGTTTGTTTGATGAGCCCTCGGCTACCATGATCCCATCCCTGTAGGCAATCCCGTTCAGCACGTTTGGAATTTCCTCGAATCCTCTCATCCGGTTCCAGTTCTTCTCGGCGTCTTGCAAGAGCTTGAAGGCCATCGCTTCTGCGGCCTTCGCGGAGCCCGCTCCCTTGGTCACATTCGTCCGCAGTCTCACTGTCGAGAAGCTCGACTCGATGACGTTTGTCGTGCGGATGCTCTGCCAGTGAAGGGCTGGCAAGGAGAAGAAGGCCGTCAACTCCGTCCAGTCCTTCTCGAGTTTCTCGACGGCCTTGGGATACTTCGCATGAAACTCCTGAACGAACTCACGCTTAGCCTGCACGGCGTCGCGGAGCGCTGCTGATCGCATGATCTCGTGGAGCTTCTTATTGGCGGTGGGCTGAAGGCGCTTGGGTAGGTCGTTCAGGATGTTCGAGATCTTGTGCACCCAGCAGCGCTGCTCGCGCGTCGAGCGCCAGCCCTCGCACTCCCGCAGCGCCGCCCAGAAGCCCAAGGCTCCATCGCCCACGGCCAATACGGGCGCCTGCATGCCGCGCCGGGCGAGATCCGAGAGAATGGCCCTCCAGGAGTCGCCGCTCTCACGGAAGCCAGCCTCGACGGCAAGAAGCCGTTTATAGCCATTTCCGGCTACTCCGATGAGCACCAGGAGACACCCAGAAAAAGAATTCGCCCGACAGAAATAATCAAAGCTGCAATCCGGCCAAAGTGTGAACATTGATCTCTTTGGTCTAGATGAAACGATGAAGTGGCAGAAGATTGGGACGATCGAGTTAGGACGGGTTCGATAGCTGATTTTAATAGGGCTGCCACGGTGTGAGGAGAATCGGAGAACCGCGCTTGGCCCAAGTTCAACCTGAAATAGAATGGTGGCCCCAGCAAGAATCGAACTTGCAACAAAGCTTTAGGAAAGCTCCGTTATATCCATTTAACTATGGGGCCACCTACGGATTTGCAGACCCTTGGGGGGCCTGGATGGAGCGAAACTTCGGGAATGCTCCGACAGATCCATTTCTAGCGGGGCTCAGTCGAAAAGACAATCCCTTTGCCCCAGGCAGGGGCAGCTTTGCGTCCCGTAAGAGAGTTCAAGGGCCTGAACCGGAGATTCCAGCGCAGGCCCTCGGATCGCCGTTTTCAGATCGGGCATCGCGCGATCACTGAGCGCGGTATTCGATCGTCTCGACCTGCGGAGCAGAGTGGCAAATGTCGGCCTTCGAGGTGCGGATCGCGCGCAGGGTGAATCGAGACGGATCAATGTATTGGGACGAATTCGAAGCTTCGAATTCGACGAATAGATCGACTTTCCCGCTCTCGCCGCAGCCTGCCTCGGCACGGTTCAAGAGAAGCTTGGAAGCCTGATACGCGAAGCGATGACCGTCCGCGGAGCGGACCGTGGTGACTTTAAAAACGAGGTCCCAATTGCCATTCGGTTGCACTAGGGTGAGAGTCCGGTTCGGACCGCTTACCGAGAGCCAACCGTCCAGGATGCAAAGTGTCTGGGGCGCCACGGCGTCGGCGCGTTCAGCGACAAAGCAGGTCGACTTTTGGCGATCTTCTGGACCGGCAAAAGCGGCGCAGGTCGCAGCGACAAGGGTCAGGAGAAGAGAGAGCGCGAACTTGTTGTTGAAAGAGGACATTTGTGGAGTTCCTTTCAGTGCAATGAGAGTCATTGCGGCGCACCGTAAAGCCGGGGGGCGGAATTGTAAATTTATGCTTCTGTTAAGAATCTGATGTGTAAAAAAATAGATAAGATTCGAACCCTTGCGCGGGTTTTTTTGGAAATTCACTTGCTGGGAATTCCGGCCTGGGACTAGATTAGCGCGATGATTCAGTCGCCCAGTATTAGCATCATGGAGTTGATTTCTTTTTTTGGTCCGCGAGTTCTTTTTGCCATTCTTTGTGGGGGAATGCTGGGCCTGGAGCGTGAGCTCAAGAACAAACCCGCGGGAATCAAAACCAATATCCTCATCTGCATCGGCTCAACGATGTACACTTCGGTGTCCATACTCATGGCCCGTGCGCTTTCGGCCGAGCACACAGGCGATCCCGCGCGCGTGGCGGCTCAGATCGTCACGGGGATTGGCTTTCTGGGGGGCGGTACCATCATTCAGACTCGCGGTACCATTCTTGGCCTGACCACCGCAGCCACCATCTGGGTCGTTGCCTCGCTCGGTATCTGTATAGGTCTGGGCTATCCGGAAGTGGCGGTGGCGTACTCGCTTGTGGTGATCCTGGTCATGGTTCTATCCAATCTCTTTGAGGATCGCGTCTTGGGGCGCTCGCTCACTTTTGCGTGCGAGATCACCTGTGAAGATCCTAAAGGGCAGGTGCGCCTGGCGATCAATCACGCGCTCGCGCACAATAATCTCAATCTCGATGACTTCGACATGGATTCCCGGTCCGACGGACTATCCGTGCTCAATTGCCGCTATAGCGGTCATCGCAATGACCACAAGAAATTCGTGCTTGAGCTTTGGAGCACGCCGGGCATCCGCGAAGTGAGGCAGCTCTAGTGAGGCAGCTTAGATGACGACTCCAGCGGCAAAAAAGATGATCCAGCGGCGGGTCTATGTGTCTGGGCGTGTGCAGGGCGTAAGTTATCGCGCCTCGACCGTCGTACAAGCTCGAGGCCATGCTTCGCTCCGGGGTTTCGTGCGCAACCTGTCTGACGGTAGGGTTGAGGCGGTGATTGCAGGCGAGGAGTCCGAGGTCCTTGCGCTGGTTTCCTGGTGCAAAAAAGGTCCTCCGGCGGCCCGGGTGATCGCCCTGGAGGTGCTCGAGGAACCCTTTGATCCGCCATTTTCGGATTTCAGGCAGATCGGCTAAGGATTTCAATTCGAAAACTCTTGCAAATGCCGAGACTTGTCTTTAGCGTAAAAGATATAGATTCTGACTAAACAGGAGCCCGCTTCGCATGACCAAAGCTGATTTGGTGAACGTGATCGCAGAAAAAGCACATCTCCAGCACAAACAGGCTGAACTGGTCGTCAACATGGTCTTTGACATGATGTCTGACGCCCTGAAGAAGGACGACCGGATCGAGATCCGAGGTTTCGGCTCCTTCGTCAATCGCAGCTACGGCAGTTACCAGGGACGCAACCCCAAGACCGGCCAGGTGGTCCAAGTGCCGCCCAAGCGCGTGCCGTTTTTCAAAGTAGGCAAGGAACTCAAGGAGATGGTGGATAATCACGTCGCCGCTTCGGCAGCCGCCCCGTCCAAGTGATCACGGAGAGATCGGGAAGTTTGTAATAGGGAGATTCGCCTTGGGCGGGTCTCCCTGTTTTTATTTCCGCTGTGACGTCGCTCAGCGTTCTTTCATCCAGTAGAGCACGAGCAAGGCCATAGCGACAACGAGGCGGTAACCTGCATAAGCGCCGAAGCCGCGCTTCTGGGTGTACCGCATGACGCCACCTAGGGCGATCGTTGCGAAGAACAAGGTAACCAGCGAGCCCACGCCCAAGCTGAGCCAGCTTAGATCAGTGGCGGGTTGGGCCGAGTGGAAATCGATTTCTCGGAAGAAGCGCCAGCTGATCCCGAGCAGGATTGGTGCCGTAGCGAACAGCGCGTACTTGGTGGCGGCTTCGCGATTGTAGTTACGGACAAAGGCACCTGGGATCGCGCCGGTCATCATATCGCCGCCCGGGGCGAACATCGAGGCTTGTGTGATCCCGACGGTCAGTGCGTCGCGCAGATTCCAGTCGAACATGCCTTTGTTTTTGCGGCTCCAACGATCGCTCATCCAGAGCGGGAAGGCAAAAGCCGCAGTCAGTAGTCCCAGAGTCAGGGCGTTGAACGAGGACTCCGATGCATGGGAGTTCAGGTAGTACCAGAGCCCGATCGAAGGGATTGCCGTGAGAGACAGAAAAAAGGGCAGGCGTTCATCTAGGATCATTGGTTTTTTCCGAAAGATCACCACCTGGAGAAAACAGGCGGCGATACTTGCCCAGTCGTGGCGGAATACGATTAGGAGCGCCAAAAAAGCGGCGAACCCATAAGCGGTCTGCATCACTTCGGGCGGGGAGGGCCAGCCCAGCCAGTGCTGGATCAAGTACTCATGCGCCGAAGTGCCCACCGGCGCAAAGCGGGTGAGGCCGTGGATGATGCCGTACACGATGGTTTGGAAGGTGCTCATGCCTCCGCATTGTACATAACTCCCTTGCAATCCCGCGAGTGAAATGTACCATGATTACATGACCGGATCCCCGATTTCCAGCGACGACGCAGAGTTCATTGCCGAGATGCGGGGTGAGTTTCTTGAAAATGTCATCGCCGAGATCGAAGCCTGCGAAGGTTGCCTGATGGCCTTCGAGAAGTCAGGTGACGAGTCGCAGGTCACCGAATACAAGCGCCTGGTGCATTCGATGAAGGGCGGAGGTCGGATGGTCGCTCTCAATGACTTCTCGAACCACGTCCACAACCTGGAAGGTGTCCTGACCCGTTGTTCACAGCAGGGTCGGATCAAGGACTTCGTCGTTTTTGCGCTGCCGGTGCTTGACCAGCTTAAAGCCTTTGTCGTGGCCATGCGCGACGAGGGGGATTTCGAGGGCGAGTCGGCCCGGCTGGGGGAGATGATCAGCCGCTTTCAATGAGCATCCCCTGAGGAGAGGGCAAGGCGATGGCGCTCAAGGATCGAGTGATTCACTCCAATCAGGCTCTGAACCAGCGCATCCTGGTTCCGCTCAATGTCGTTTCGGTCCTCTCGCTTTCCGTACTGGGTGTCGTCGTCATGAAAGGAAGCACTTCAGTGCTTCGGGAGACGATGGACTCAAAGATTGAATTAGCCGCTAATTTTCTCGAGCAGGCCGCGAAGCCATATCTGGCCAACAAGGACCTGGCGGCTCTCGAATCCTTTGTTCGAGAAGTTGAGCGGGACTCCGACGTGGCCTATGTTGGATTTTCGGATCTCCAGCAAAAGAGCCTGACCCGCGGGGCCAAGGGCATGCCGCCGGACGGACGGCAGGTGCGGGTCCTCCAGCGCGAAGTGCGGGATCGGGACGGAAAGCTTCTCGGTTATGCCAAGCTCGCCTACTTCAATCACCGGGTCGATGATGCTGTTCAGTCGATCTTGCTCGTGGTCGTGTTGGCGATTGTCTTCGTCCAGCTGGTCTTGACCCTTGCTTTGCGGACTGTGACTACTTCGCTGAGTCTGGCCATGAAGGGAATTGTCGAGCGGCTCACGGAAGCCTCGTCCGCCGTATTCAACTCGGCCCGCGAGATGTCCGCTTCGAGCGAGAGCCTCTCCAACGGGGTGTCCAAGCAGGGAGCGGCTCTGCAGGAGACAGTCGCTTCGATGGCGGAGATGTCGAGCATGCTCGCCCAGACGGCGACCAATGCCCGCAACTGCTATTCATTGACCGGCAAGGCCGCCGAAAAGACCAAGACCGGCACGCGCACGATGGAACAATTGGTGAGTGCGATGGGCTCCATTGAGGCGGGCAATTCGCAGCTCACCAATATGGTTAACATCATCCGCGAGATCTCCAGCAAGACCAACGTCATCAACGAGATCGTGTTCAAGACCCAGCTCCTATCGCTCAACGCCTCCATCGAGGCCGCTCGCGCCGGTCAGCATGGCCGCGGCTTCGCCGTAGTTGCCGAGGAAGTGGGTTCGCTGGCGCAATTGTCCGGCAACGCCGCCAAGGAGATTAGCGCGCTACTTGATAGCAGCCTCCGCGAGGTCCATCAGATCGTCAAGAGCACCGAGGAGCGCGTACGCGAGGGCAAGGGCGTCAGTGATTCGGCCTTGCGGGCCTTCAATGAGATCGCAAACGACATTGCCTCCATCTCGGCGCAGATCCAGTCGATCAATGAAGCCGCTAAGGAACAGGAGCTTGGTGTCAGGCAATCGGCCAATGCCCTCATCCAGGTCGATGAGACCACGCATTCCAACAGTAATGTCGCGCGTCAGGTTCTCGCCTCCGCCATGCTCCTTGGAGAACAGAGCAAGAGAATCACTGAAAGCATGCGCGCGGTACGAGCTCTCATCCTCGGCGCAAAAGCGGATCAAGATGACAGGGACAATCAGCGCGGCGGGGAAACTCAAACCCCGGCGCCTCGGCTCGTGACAGCGGTCCCGTCCGAGGCGTTTCCTCGGGGCTCCGTCGTCCAGCCAGGGGCAGATCTCGCCAGCTTGCAGTCTTCTCCTGCTTCCACTTTGAAGGCCGCGTCGGCGGTGCCTCCGGCTCCACCGATGCCGGGCCCGGTCTCATCCGAACTCCAGTCCGTCGTGACTTCCGGAAAGTCCGGGCCGGTCGCGTCAAATGCCGTGGAGCTCGCCCAGCGGATCGCACGCAAGTCTCTGGATCTGTCGACGCCCGTGACTTCCGTCGCATCCGAGACTTCTGGGTCCTCAGTCGCTCCTGCGGTGCTTCCGTTGCCTCCCGTTTCGGAAGATCCGTTGGCCGACATCAGTGCGGATGATGACTCATTTCGGCCCGCCCAGGCCCCGAACCGAAAGACTTGAGCGGGTCGGACGATGAGCGAATCCCGCGAATCCAATGACTCTCGCGCCCCTGACGCCTTGATCCTCCGAGTTTATATCGAGGAGGGGCTCATCAACGTCCGGACCCTGGGCCAGCCAGGAGACGAGCATCAGCTCGAACTTCGAATTCAGGCGCTCCGTCGCCTTGAAGCCGGAGCTTCCGGGCTTGGCTTGCCGGAGCTTAATCAGTTTCTCCGCCAATGCCGCGAAGCTGCTGAATACCTCAAGGTTTCCGGTTCCCGCTCCGCCGCCGATGTTGACCGGCTGCTTCAGGATACTG
>CAYXVB010000188.1:0-6937 GCA_964467785.1 uncultured Bacteriovoracaceae bacterium | reverse complement strand
GCGGCTCCGACCCAAAAAGCGACGGCATCGACTCCCAGAGCGAGATCGTCATGATGGTCAATTCACAGAACCTCGCCTCCATCGCGAAGTACGGCTTCAAAAATCAGCACGTCACGGCGAGCTCAAAAGGGTATCTTGGGAACGAGACCCGACTGACCGCGGAGCAAGCTTTGGCGAGGATCGCCCTCTCCTTCAGCGCGAAGGGTAAGGAACTGCTTCCCAAGTACGCCACCTTTAACGTCAAGCGAGGCGACTTCGGAACCTTCGCTCTCCCCAATGCATATGGAAATGTAGCCGTGGTCTTCAAACCGAGCGTCCGAAAGCGCACCACTTGGACTTACACTGACAGCCTTACAATAATAACCAGGCTGAATAGCGACGAGCTATTGCCTCGAACCACTCAGGCACAGAAACTGAAATCCGATGGACTAAAGTGCATTTATTATTGCGAGGCTCAAGTTTGGGGAGACCTTGATCTGTCTGACGTAGACCATCTTTTGATACCCCGAGGCACAGTCATCCCGGACATCATTCTCAAATCAGGCATTCCGATCTACGAATTAAAAAGCGCCGAGGTAATCATCGGAGACACGTCCCCTCCCCTGCAAGCCGTACGGAACGGGAGAGGCGTCCTGCTCCATCAAGGACCTCCATCGGTCAACCTCAAGCCCCGTCGACTCGACGCCGCGGACCTCTCTGATTCGATCACGAAACCCGAAGTTCCGGCGCCAGTCCGACGGATCCTGGAAACTCAGCTCAGCCAATTTCAGCCCCCTCCCACTCTGATCCAAGAAGCGAAAAGCGCCTTAAACCAGGAAAACGAAGGGCACGTGGAACTCAGACGCAGCAATGCTTTCGCAAATTTCGTCGCCGAAATCGCCGTACGCCCAAAGACTCCGGAGATCCTGGATTTCCTTAGGACCACACTTTCCAACCCAAAGGCGCCACCGGTCGCGCAAGCCCAGGCGCTTTACGGACTTTCGGAGCTCCCCTGGAAAGACCTTCGTCCCCTGGTGCTCGATCTGCTTAAGGGCGAGCCTCATACGCGCGTCCGCTTTATGGCTGTGGCGCTCGCAGCTGACCATTTGGACGAAGCCGAAATCAGACATGCCATGGAGTCTAAAAAGCGCGAATTCACTTGGTCAGAAGAGCACGACAGGGTACTCGCCTTCGCCCTACTGAACAACAAACTGTGCGACAGGAATCCGACAAAGGTCGACTCCACTAGCTCCTCTCCCGGTTCCAAATTTGGCGGCGGATTTGGCGGATTTCCTGGCTCGCCTCCCCCGAGCCCAGTGCATTGACCCACTGACTCCCCCCCTCCCTCCACCCACGATCAATGCGGTGCACGATCCTCTAAATAACCTTCCTTGACTCCCAAGAAACCAAAACGTACAAATTTTAGGCGAAACTTTTTCGCATCCCGGGGAGGGGAAGTGTCCATGATCAAGTCCTTTGTCTTGTCTTTGACTTTAGTGTTCGGCCTTACTAGCGGGGCTGTAAAGGCTTCCGACGAATTCGAAATGTGGGAGTCCCCCTTCAGTGAAATCACTGAATATCCATCCACGGACACTTACGTCACGGGCCCGTGGATCCGCCCTTCGGACACTGCTCAGCAGATCCTCACGATCAGCACCGACGCCTTTCCCGGCATCACCCAGGTTGAAGTGGGCCGCGACGACGTCACCTTCGAGCTCAAAACGCTCAACGTTCGCAGCGATGACGGCCACACCTCCGTCTACACTCTGCAGCAGCTCCGCCTGTTCCAGTCCGTCAAGAAGGTCAAGGACCGCGACGCGGTCTTTCTGCGCGTGGAATCCGACTTCGAGCCAGTCCACGGCGGCTATGCCACCCTTCGCTTCCTTCAAAACGGACTGTGGGGCACCTACCGCAACTTCCGCATGATGATCGACGTCCAAGGCAAGGACATCGTCCTCCGCTCGGAGCCGAGCTCCAAGGACCCGGACTCGGATCGAAACCCTTATCAGGGTACGTTCAATCACCTGTTCATGCGCAAGAACACGATCATGGGCCAGGTTGCCGGTATCGACGAAGTCGTACCGAGCATGCGTTGATCGGCCACGCCCCCTCGCAAGCGAGCACGTCGGCACCATGAAAGCGAGTTTTGCCAGCGATAACGCCTCGGGCATCCATCCTCGGGTGCTCGAGGCGCTCACACGCGCAAACGCCGAGTTGCCCTTCAGCTCGCCTTATGGCGAAGATCCGGTCACAAGCCGCGTGACCTCACGGATCGAAAACCATTTCTCCAGCGGCGAAAATGCGACTGCTCGTGCCTGGCTCATGTTCAATGGCACGGGGGCCAATATCGCCGGCCTTTCAGCGATCCTTCGTCCGTACGAAGCCGTGGTTTGCGCCTCCTCCGCCCATGTCGAGATGGATGAGTGCGGGGCGCTCGAGCGCTTTTCGGGGTCGCGCACGATTCCCGTCGGCACCTTGGACGGCAAACTCCGCTCCGCGGATATCGAGCCGCTGCTCTGGGTGCGGGGCACAGTCCACCACGCCCAACCGCGGGTGATTTTGATCTCCCAGAGCACTGAATGCGGTACACTCTACACTCCCGCGGAGATCCAAGCCCTGGCCGATTTCGCGCATTCGCGCGGCTTGCTGCTTTACCTGGACGGCGCCAGGCTCGCTAACGCGTGCGCCGCCCTCGGTTTGTCCCTCCGAGCATTGACTGTGGAGCTCGGAGTGGACGCGCTCACGTTCGGCGGCACCAAAAATGGCCTGATCGCGGGCGAAGCAGTCGTGTATCTCGGCGAGCTGGCCCGCGGCCCGGCCGCGGAGAGCTTTCCCTTTGTGCGCAAGCAAGCGATGCAGCTGGCCTCCAAAATGCGGTTCGTCGCCGCGCAATTCGAAACCTATCTCGACAACGAGCTCTGGCTCGTCAACGCCCGACATGCCAACGCGATGGCCGAACGTCTGCGTGCGGGTCTCAATCAGCTGCCGGGACTTGAGCTCGCATGGGAGTCGCAAGCCAACGCTCTTTTTCCGATCTTGCGGGACGACGTGATGGTACGACTGCAAAAGGACTTTTACTTTTATCGCTGGAGCGCGGCGCCGGGGCGAACGTGCCATTCCATCGCCCGCTGGATGACGTCTTTCGAAACCCGCAGCGAGGACGTGGATGCGCTACTCGAAGCGCTCGCCTCCGCACGAACCTGAACGGCAGCTCAATTTTTTCCGCAGGACTGCTGATCGTAGAGCATGCGCACCTGCGCGCGTGTCAAGACGGTATTCCATACCGCCAGCTCATCCACCCTGCCGTTGAGCAGCGAGGAGTTCATGATCCTGAGGGAAGCGGCATTAGTGGCCAGCGCGCTTCTAACCGCCGAAGCTCCGCCGTAGGGTCGCCCGTTCACATACACCTGCCCGCCAAGAGCGGCGCTATAGGTGACGGCATAGTGGGTCCAGGTGTTCAAAGGCACTAGATAGGCCGCGGAAACCACCTGCCACACACCGCCGGCATTGGCATATAGCATGAATTTACCCGCGGCCGCTCCGGAGGTCGTCCCAAAGAAATAGAGGACATAATTAGCATCAGCCGTACCCGTCCATTTGGCGACGATATGATCGGCATAGCCTACCGGAATCGCCGTGGGATTGATCCAAAAGGCGATCGAGATGCTGCTCAGGTCAAGATTGGCCGCCGGCGGGACCGCAACCATGCCCCCGGCAAACGCGGCGGCGGCACCGACCCGACCGGTCGCGCCGAAGTTAATGGTCCCCGAAGGCGTGCCATGATTTCCTTTTCCGGAGGAGTCCGTCACGGAGCCAGCTCCCGAGGTGCCGGCAGCCTCATTGAACTTCCAGTATCCGACGATATTCGCCCACGCCGGTGTCCAGTTGGAATTCAAACTGTAACAGGCCGCGCCAGCACCCAAGACTCCTGTCAGCCCGGCCAGTGAGTTGGCATTGGCCACAGCGGGGGCCGCTAAAAGCAGGAGCTGGACGAATGAAACGACCGTGCTCATCCTCATTGATAACCACTCGCCCAGGTCACGTAGCAATCGAAGTTGGCTCCATTATAGATCGTCGTCAGCGTGATGAGCGTGCCGCCCGTTCCTGTCGTCGAAATGGTATTTGTGGTGGTGCTGGCCGGCTTGTACTTGAGGCTTGCGCAGCTTGCAGCGACAAAAACCACGTTCATCGCAACAGCATCCTTGAGCGAGACCATGTATGTGCCGCCGTTGGCGGGCGTCCCGGTAAAGGTCAGCGTAAGCGTGTCATTCGCCACGGCCGAACTAGGATTGAGCGAAAACGCGTTACTCGAGGAGAACGCGAGGCTCGAGGCCCAGTTCGGACTTGCCCCTGTCACGCTGCCATTGCTTTGCAGGCTCACTATCGGTCCGTTCACCGTCAGCTTGGCCGAGGCGGTGGTGGTACCGATCGCGACATTGCCGGACGAATCGATCCGCATCTGTTCAGCGGGATTCGAGCCATTGCTTCGCGTATAAAATCCCAGGTACCCGGAGTAATCCCCGCTCGTCGAATTTTCCTTCTTGCCGGCGATTCCACCGAAGACTTTGGCCGCGGTACCGTCATTTCCTGAAAACGCGATGCCACCGCCGACTCCCGTCGCCGAAGCGGCGCTGTCGTTTACGTTCAATTGGTAGTTCGTCAAACCTCCGGCGGAGACGCCCGGTCCGAAACGCTCAAGCAGCGTGCTTGCGGTGGATGTTCCGATCCCGACGTTTCCATTGGTTCGAAGCGCGAACCGCACTGGCGCCCCCGCCGATGTGATATCGCGGATTTCCCAATTCTTGGAAGCTCCGCCCGAAGAGTCGATGCCGACGTCATACCTCTGGACCGAGATGCGGTCCGACTGGAACCGGATGGTCGCGCGGCCGTCGCCGGTCGTCGTGGTGTTATAAAGCTGCAGCAAGGGATTACCGCCGTAAGTCGAGGTGTCGGCACGAAGGTCGAGGAGAAGACTCGGACTGCTTGTGCCAATTCCAACGTTAGTTCCATTCGAGTAAAGATTCGAGCTCCAAGCAGGCGCTCCAGTGCCGCCCGAAACCAACACCTGCCCGGAGGCCCCAGCGCCCGTGGACGCCATACTCGTCGCGCCGGAGAAATACGGAAGCCCGCCCTGCGTCCCGCTCGTAAGCCCCGTCCCGCCGTACGAAACTCCGATTGCGGACCCGTTCCAGGCTCCGGTGGTCACTGCTCCCGAACTGTTGACCGTGAAAATCGGCGTGGAGGACGAATTGGCGATCTCGAGCAGATTGGCGGTCTGGCCGGTTGAGGCCTTTACCAGGAGTCCTTTGGTCGCGGAGCTCGCGGCAGTGACCTGCATCGTGGTCCCTACCGCCGAGCTGGAAGATCCGACAGCCAGCGAGCCCGCCGTATAGAACTGCCCGCTTCCAAGATTCTGAGAGCCGCCGCTCCCGAGCTTCATGTAGAGCGAATCATGATGGTGAAGCGCCGAAGCGTCCGCGCCACCGACTAACGCCAGCGCAGTGGCTTGGGACAGATTCCCCGAAGCCTGCAGGAAGGCCGAAGGATCCAGTCCCTGAAGCGTCTGGGCGACCACCGCCTGGGGAACTGAACCCAAAAACTGGTCGGGACTCAGGACCACCGAGCCCCCCAAAGAGGCCGCGCTCACGGTGATCCTCAAAGTGCGCGCGTCGCCCGAGGAGGGCGTATAGCCCAAAAGACAGTTTGAAGTACCGATCGCCCGGATCGCCGAACCGCCGTTCGCGAACACCTGGGACATCGTCAAGCCCGGGTCCACCCCGACGACCCGCTTTGCCGAACCGGTGGCTGAGCCTACCTGAATCGAGAAAAGCCCGGCGGATTGGGAGAGATCGATCCCCGACTGGGATTCCTGGTACAGGAGGCAGTTCCCGGAGGGATCATAGACACCCAGGGCGATAGTCACGTTGGAATCCGTGAGCGGTGTAACCCCGTCCGAAGCCGTCAACAGCCCCTGCATGACAATACTTTGCGGCGAATCTCCGGCAGTCCATCCCGCAAAGGGAGGAAAGAGACCCAAAATCGACAGAATCCATGCAGATGATCGGACAGTTCGCAGCTTAACGTTCATCATAATCAGGCGCCAAATACGGTATTCATGTGGTTATTCTTCATATTAAAAGTAATTAATAGAGTGTCAGCGCGGACACACCCGGGAAGCCGCGTGAAGCTCGGCCGCGGGACGAGAAAATTGATTTTTTAAGCAAACTTCTGAAAATAAACATAGGGCATGGGATTTGGAATCAAGCTCCGCAGACTGGTTGTGTTCGCAGTTGTCGGAACGCTTTCGGCGTACCCGCCCGGGACGGGTTTTGTCTTTGGCGACAGATCCGCGGCCGCGCGCCTCTGGAATCTGAATCAGGCCCAGGCGGCGACCCTGGTCGAAACCCGATTTCTGAGAATCGAGAAGGAAGACACGCTCTCCCAGGCTCTCGAAAATCACTTTCCGGATCGGGGGTGGCGTCTTTGGGGCAAGAACGGCGCGATCGCGAAGATTGCTGCCAAAAACCCTGGCATTAAAGATGTCAATCGACTCCGCCCGGGGATGATGATCGACATTGGGGAGTACGCCGAGTCGGGCTCAGTCATACAGCAACGCTCGCCGGCCGCGGCGAACGAAGAACCCGATTCGAAATCCCCCCCGTCCACGCCTGCGGCTGTCCCTACCCCTACGCCCGCGCTGTCCATAAAGGCGGAAACATCGCCGACTGCGGACGAGCAATACAGCAGCGTGAAGGTCGCGCCCGAATTTTCGTTTTCCCGCATCGACGCCGTCGACAAGGGCAACGGGGGCAGCGCCCTCTTTATTTCGAATCTGACTCCGGGATTCCGCCTTTCGTGGGGTCAGCACTGGTCCAAGCGCCTGCAGACTTCGTTCGATCTCGGCATCCGCTTTGAAAGCTTCACGGCGCCCCCGGGCGTCCAGCTCAATAACGCCACC
>CAYXVB010000187.1:0-6982 GCA_964467785.1 uncultured Bacteriovoracaceae bacterium | reverse complement strand
CCTCTCGCTCGACATCGATTCGATGTCCGAGCTGAGCGTGCCAATCCTCAAGGACAGCCAGGTCCTGGCCACCCTCAACATTGAGTGCGACACCAAAGGCGCCTTCGACGAGGACGACGTGATCACGCTCGAGGCCGTGGCCTCGCAAGTCGCCGTCGCCATCACCAACCAGAAACTTTACAGCGAGGCCCGGAGCTTCACGCAAAAGCTCCAGCAGGCGGTCGAGGAAAAGACTCTCGAGCTGCGCAAGGCGCACGAGCGCATCCTCGAGCAGCAGAAGCTGCTACAAAAGGAAAACAAAGCTCTCAAGTCCCTCATCAACCAGGACAACAAGGGCATGGAGATCATCGGCCGTAGCCCGGCGGTCCACAACATCCTAGCGATGGTCGACAAGATCGCGCCCACCACAGCGACCGTCCTGATCCAGGGCGAGAGCGGCACCGGCAAGGAGCTCATCGCCCGGCGCCTTCACTTCAAGAGCGAGCGCTCCGACAAGCCGTACGTCACAGTCAACTGCGGCGCGCTACAAGAATCACTGCTCGAGAGCGAGCTGTTCGGACACGAAAAAGGCTCCTTCACCGGCGCGGTCGTACAGAAAATCGGCCTTTGCGAAACCGCTGATTCCGGCACGATATTCCTCGACGAGATCGGGGAGATGTCGCTCGGGATCCAAGCCAAGCTGCTTCGATTCCTCCAAGAGGGCGAGTTCTACCGCATCGGCGGCAAGCGCCCAATCAAGGTGGACGTCCGTGTGATCAGCGCCACCAACCGCGAACTCGACCGTGAGGTCAAGGAAGGCCGCTTCCGCGAGGATCTCTATTACCGTCTCAATACGATCACTCTCCGCATGCCTCCGCTGCGTAAGCGTAATGAGGACATCCCGATACTGGTGGATTACTTTCTCAAAAACTCCCGGTTTGGCGGATCGTCCCAGCAGATCAAGCGGGTCGACCCGCGGGTCTACGAGGCCTTCACTCGATACGATTGGCCAGGCAATATCCGCGAACTGCAGAACATGATCGAACGGCTGAAGATCCTGGCCGAAAACCAGGAGATCCGCATCGACGACATCCCGTTCAGCATTCGGATGCCCAAGGCCAAATCAGAAAACACGAGCGAATTCGCGGCAGATATGCCGCTTGAGGAAGTGGAAAAGGCCCATATCCTCCGGACGCTGGCTTTCAACCAGGGCAACAAAACAAAAACCGCACAAACCCTGGGAATCACGATAAAGACCTTGTATAACAAGCTCCACCGATACGGGCTGGTTCAACAGTCGGCAGAAGCCGCCGGCTCCGAACAAGCTCATATGCAGTAATTTTGAGGTTAGAATGGCACCTAAAGCGATGAAGAAGACCGCAGCCAAGGCCGAAAAAGCCGAGAAGAAACCAGCCAAGGGCAAAGTCGCCGCGGCATCTGGCCCCGCTCCAAAGGGCAAAGCTGCGAAGGCCGCTGCTGAACCCGAGCCGACCCCAGCCCCTGAAGACGCTGAGAACGCGATTGATCCTGATGAGCTCGAGGAGCAGCAAGCCGAGGCCGCTTCCGCAGGTCAGAACAGCAATGCCGCCGCTCTCGCCGCCGCAGGCACCTCCTCCGAGATGTCGGCCTCCTTCAAAAACTTCCGCCATCATCCGGACATGGAAAACTTCTATCGCTTCATTTATGAAAACGACCTTCGCCACGAAGCGCTCGCCATTATCGATGAAGTTCTGATTCAAAAGGCGCAGCGCAAAGTTCAGCCCAAGGCCAAGGGCGCACACTAAGTCCGCCAGCCCGCTGATTCAATGCATCATTCGTTTTGATCCGCTCAACCTTCAGGGTACAATTCCCAAGGATGGCGAGATCGCTTACAGTCATTTCATCCCTGCAGGACGACGTCGAACTCGGCATGGCCTTCGCTGGGAAGGCGGGCATCGAATTCAACACCGCCACGGAACTCAAGATCATCAAGAGTTACGTGGTCGGCGCCCGCCCGAGCATCGTACTCTGGAACATCGATCCCGCAGCCAATCTCCTGGATGCCCGCGAACTTCTCGCGAAATCCGTATCCGCTGACCGACTGATCGCACTTTGCGAGACCCGGCTGAACGAATACCCCCAGCTGCTCTCCTTGCCGATCTACAATCATCACTTCGTCCGTAACTCGAGCGCCACTGCCCAAGAACTTTACTTCGGAGTGATGAACTGCATCTTGGAAGCGAACAAAATGCCGACTCTGCCGGAATTCCTGGGCGACGGCACCAAGGTCAAGAAATTGACGATCGAGGATTCGCGCCACAAGCTTGCCGCGGCCCTAGCGATCGAAAAGCACCTCAAGCAGCTTGGCATCGCGGCCCGCCTCGCCCAACTGATCAGTCAAGCGGTCGACGAACTTGTGCTGAACGCGATTTTTGACGCGCCGGTAAAAGACGGGATGCCCTCCAAATGGCATATCCCCCGCCATAAGCCGATCAAACTCGAACAGAAGGAAGTGGTCGAAATCGATATGGCCGCCACGGATCATTCCATAGCGCTCTCCGTGACAGACCAGTTCGGTTCACTTCGCAAAGCCAATCTCATGAATTCATTAAGCGAACACTACGCCCGCATGAACCTCCGAGGAGCCTCAAACACGGCCTCAGGCATGGGTCTTCGGGGCATCTACAACGCCGGGTTAAGCCTGCACTGCGCGGTCAAGCCGAACTATCGGACCCGAATCACGATTTTCTGCCCTAGGACATCGAGCTTTAAGGAATTCCGCCAGGGCGCCCAGTTCCTCAGCATCAACTTCGACGACTAGGCGCTTGCAGAGCACTGGCGCCCAGACCTGATCGGTAGAATTCCCTTAAATTTATCCGTAATTCTGTCGAAATGCCTCCTAGAGGACGGATCTTCCTATGCTCGTCATCGTTGGCGCAATAATCGTGGTCGTGACCGTGTTCGGCGGCTTCCTGCTGGAAGGCGGCCACATCATGGTACTTTTCCAGCCGATCGAATTGCTGATCATTGGCGGAGCCGCGGTCGGCGGCATGGTGATCGCTTCGCCGGTCCCTCTCCTCAAGGAGATGATGCGGCAGATCCTCGGCACGCTAAAACCGAGCCACGCGACCAAGGACGCCTACATGGAGATCTTGCTCTGCCTCTATGAGATCACCAAAACGGCGAAGGCTAACCCACTCTCTCTTGAGCCTCACGTCGAAAAACCGGAAGAATCGACCATCTTCAAGAAATATCCCCACCTGCTCGGCAATCACCACGCGATCAACTTCCTCTGCGACACCCTGAAGGTCCAGGTTTCCTCGCCCCTCGACCCCTACTCGCTCGAAGACCTCATGGACAAAGACCTCGCGTCCGCGCATGAGGAGGAGCACAAGGCCCCCGCCACGGTCACCCGAGTCGGCGACGCGATGCCAGGCCTCGGGATCGTCGC
The DNA here is from genome assembly GCA_964467785.1 of uncultured Bacteriovoracaceae bacterium. GTDB lineage: Bacteria > Bdellovibrionota > UBA1018 > UBA1018 > UBA1018 > CAYXVB01. The sequence goes on along the minus strand of CAYXVB010000187.1, from coordinate 3,573 downwards.
CGCCGTCTTGGGCGTCGTCATCACCATGGGCAAGCTGTCCCAGGGCAAGGAAGTGATCGGTCACTCGGTCGCCGCCGCCCTCGTCGGCACCTTCCTCGGGATTCTGATCTCTTACGGATTCATGCAGCCGCTGGCCGCCAAGATGGAGCTGAATCTCGGCGAAGAGGCCAAGATGCTCGAAGTCATCAAGCAAGGCCTGCTCGCCTACGCGAAGGATTGCTCCCCGAAAGTTTGCGTCGAGTTCGCGCGCCGGACCATCCCGCCGGCCGTGCGTCCGGAGTTCTCCGAAGTCGACAAGGCGACCTCTAACGTCAAGGCGGCCTGATCGCGCCGCGGAGTGAAACATGGCTGAAAAGAAGGCCACAATCGTCATCAAAAAGATCTACAAGGGCGGCCACGGCCACCACGGCGGCGCCTGGAAAGTGGCGTTCGCCGACTTCATGACCGCCATGATGGCGTTCTTCCTCGTCATGTGGCTCATGGGCGCGGACGAGGAGACCAAGGCCGCGATCGAGCGGTATTTCAACAACCCGACCTCCGCATGGCGCAAGGACATGGACGCGCAGGAAACCCAGATCCTGGGAGACATGACCGCCAATGGCGAGAGCCTGCTCAAGGGAGCCGAAGGCCAGGTTTCCGAATCTTTTGTGAAGGAACCCTCGCGCGTGAGTCGCGCGCAGAACGCCGCCGACGAGGGGCAAGCCCTCGAAGGCGTGCTCGGCGACAACACGATGGTCGAGCTCGACACGTTGCGGTTCCTGGTACCGGAAGACCAGATCTTCCAGTCCGGCTCAATGACCGACTGGACGGAGAAAGCCAACGGCTTCCTGCCGAAGCTGGGTCGGCTCACGCGGGTCTATAAGGGCAATCTCACGATCAAATGGGACTTCGACAACGGCGCCCAGGGTTCTGACACCACGGGATCTTACGAGTTCCAGAACAACCGCGCCGTGGCCTTGAAGCAGTACCTCGTCGACCGTGACTTCGCCGACGAGCCGCGCATCTTCATCCAGGTCGTTCCGCAGCGCCGCCCTGCCGCTGAGCCCGGCGTCAAACCGCCCAAGCGGATGATCGAATTCGTCCTCTCCAAGTCGACGGCGGCGAATTAAGCCCGGGACCGCCCGCTCGGGGGAAAGACCAGCGACGGCCCCCCCCCCTCGCGGTACTCACTCAGTCCTTGTAGATATAGGCGAACAGCGAGCGGGCGGTGTAGGGCGCATGCCCCGGCTGCTTGATCATCAGGTCGATCGACCACATCCCGTCCATGACGAAGACGGCGTCTTCAACCCGATAGCGGCCCGTGCCGATCTTGGTGACCTTCACAGGCGCGGATCCATGACCATGGTGTCCCATGCCGAGAGACAGATCAAAGGTGCCTTCAAGATCCTTATAGACTCGCTCATTCGAGTAAGAGGAATCCCATGTATAGAACACGAGGATGAAGCTGTAAGGTTCGCCAATCTTCACCTCAGCCGGAAACTCCTCGTAATTGATGCAGAGGTCCTGGTCGTTGACATACGACGGACAGTGGTGCTGGTGGGTAACGGTCCTTCCCGCAAAAGCGTTGGAGGAGCCGAAAGAGACCATAAGAGCGATCAGAGTCATCAACGTTTTCATATGTGTTCACCTTATGCCGCGAGAACGGGTGTCCGCGCGACGAAATCAGTTTGTATTCAAATCAAGTCAGCGGTCGAGTCAGGAAAAACTTCCGGCGCGAGGGGGTGGCACCGGAGGCTGGTCACTGCGCGACTCATAAAGCGGCGCCGGCATCGGATCCACCACGGCTGAGGGAGGTCTGCGAACGGTATCCTGGCACTCGGCCACAAGCCCGGGATCCTTCAGAAGGGAGCCTCGGACCTCGGCGAGCTCGCGATTCGTTTTCGCCGCCTTGCTGCGCCCCTCATCAATCTTGTGGCAAAGCTTGCAGGGGTTCTCGCCGTTCAGTGTCTTCCGAAGCGCGTGACTGACGGTATCTCTCTTGGCGAATTCATGGGCCATCCTGATCCAGGCAACCCCCTGGAGGATACACCAATGCCCCCCCACCGAGGTAAAGAACACCATCAACATGAGGACGGCTAGAATGCGGCGTAAGCTGTACGCAAAACACATGAATAGACCCCGTGTACGCCCTAAGAGCGGCAAAAGAAAGAACGACTTGGAGCGCGCCGTGAGAACTAGCGCTGACTTTTGTCGGAATCCGGTGCGGGATTAGCCTCGGGATGCACAGTCGTCGCTTCTGTCCTGACCCAGTTTTGGGGTGCTTTTTGGGTCCACCAGGAAGCCTGGCTCCGCCCAGGATAACGCATTGCGCATGCGCCTTGGTATCCCCTTGTGACAAGGACCCGAAGCATGAGAAAAGCATCCTTATCTATGAAGAAGAATCACCTTCTCACCCCCGGCCCGACCCAGATCCCACCCAACGTTCTCGCACGATTCGCCGAACCGATCATTCACCATCGGACCCCTGCGTTTCAGGTGATCTTCGAGGAAGTGAAGAACGATCTGAAATACCTGTTCCAGACGCAGCAAGACGTGCTGATGCTCACCTGCACCGGCACGGGCGCGATGGACGCCGCGGTGTGCAACCTCTTCAAGAAGGGCGACACCGTCATCACGATCAACTGCGGCAAGTTCGGCGAACGCTGGACCAAGATCGCGCAGGCTTACGGCTTGAAAGCCGCAGAAATCAAGACGCCCACTGGTGAAGCCGTGAGCCCGGCCCAGGTCGAGCAAGCCGTCGCCGCGAATCCAGGCGCTAAAGCGATTCTCTTCCAAGCTTCGGAAACGTCCACCGGCGTCGTATTGCCCACGAAAGAGATCTGCGCCATCGCCCGCAAGGCGGGGATGATCTCGGTCTGCGACGCGATCACCGCGCTCGGCGTTTTCCCCCTGCCGATGGACGAATGGGGCATCGACGTCCTCATCACGGGCTCGCAAAAGGCGCTCATGATCCCGCCGGGCCTGGCGATGATCGCGCTTTCGGACAAGGCCTGGACGATGGCGGAAACCGCCGATCTCCCGCACTTCTACTTCGATCTCAAGAAGGAACGCAAAGGACTCTCCACCAACCAGACCGCCTGGACGCCGGCCATCTCGCTGATCCAGGGACTTCGGGAGTCTCTCCGAATGATCCGCGAGGAAGGCCTCGAAAACCTCTACCGCCGCCACGAAAAGCTCGCGCGCGCCACGAGGCACGCGGTCCAGCACCTGGGGCTCGAGCTGCTTTCGCCTAAAGCTCCGTCCAACGCGGTGACCGCGGTCAAGGTGCCCGCCGCCATCACCGACGGCAAGAAGATCCTGAAAGTACTGCGCGACCAGCATGGAGTCACGCTGATCGGCGGCCAGGACGAGCTCGAAGGCAAGATCATCCGGCTCTCGCACTTCGGCTACTGCGACAAATTCGACATCATCACGGCGATCGCCGCGCTCGAGCTGGTGCTCAACGAAATGGGCTACCCGGTGCCGTATGGCAAAGGCGTGGGCGCGGCAATGCACGTATTTGCGGAAAACTGAGACGAAAGGCGGAACATACAAATGAACGTCGTGATCGTAGGCGCCCAGTGGGGCGACGAG
>CAYXVB010000186.1:1739-7038 GCA_964467785.1 uncultured Bacteriovoracaceae bacterium | reverse complement strand
CCGGCCACACCTGGCTCGAGATCGACCTCCCCTCCAAGGAGCCACAAACCCGCCTCTTCGGCGCTGCGGTTGGAGCTGGACTCGGGGCTGCCCTCTGGTTCAACGCCGGCGACGACAAGGAGGCGCTCGCCGCTCTCGCAGTTGCCCCCGTCGCGAAGGGCCGTGCCGCGAAGATCGCTCCCGCAATTCTGGCGATTGGCGGCGGAGCTGCTCTGGCGGCCGCCCTTTCCTCCCCAGAAAACCAACTCCGCAACGCATCGCTTACCGCCGCGATCATCGGCATCGGGGCGTTCGCGAAGTCTCGCAGCACTCGCGTGGCTCGCTGGGCCGAAGGGGCTGGCGAAGCGCTCGAAGTCGTCTACGGAAACCTTTCTGCCGAGCTTCGCACGATCTCCCAGCCTCTCCTCCGAAAGCTCACGGGGCATGAGATCAACCTGAAGGTTCGCGAGCACGATGCCCTCAAGAAGATCACCCCCTTCGCCGAGGGGGCCCTCGACCTTCCCACCAACGTGCGAGAGGCTGTGGATATCGCCCTCATGTCGGGGAAAAGGGCAACTGCCCTCGCGATCCTTGACGCCGCCGGCAAGCCAGAGCTCGCCAGGTCCCTCCAATCCGCCTTCTCCTACATCGATGAGGTGGGTGGGGAACTTCGCGCTCTCGGTCTCGTGAAGCGTCTTAACCCTGGTCACTTCCCACGAATCGTCACCGACCTCGATGGGTTGATGCAATACCTTGGAAAGGAGGCCAGCAACTACCTTGTCGATAAGCTCAAGGAAGCTGCCCTCAAAAAGGTACAGCGAACAGGCGCTCCGCTCAACGACATCGAGATGAGCGCCATCGTGAACGAGCACCTGGCGAGAGCCGTCAATCTCAGTGACTTCGGCGGCCAGTCGGGCATCCTCAAGAAGCGCACGATCAGGCAGATGCATGAGGGGCTTCTTCCCTTCTATGCAACCGCCGCCGACTCCATCGTCATCTACGCTCGCGCAGCGTCGAGGGAGATCGAACGGGCTCGCTTCTTCGGCGCGAACCTCGTCAAGGCGAAAGACACCCTTGCCGTGAACGTCGATCGGTCGATCGGGAAGGTCGTCGACCAGGAACGCCGTGCGGGGAACCTCTCCCACGAGCAGCTCGATCGGCTCGAGTCCCTCATGCGGGCTCGCTTCGGTCCGGGGGAGAAGTCGGGACATTGGGTCACGCAGACCTATCGCAACATCGTTCAGACGCTTCTCCTCGGAAACCCCTTCTCCGCGATGGTTCAGTTCGGCGACGCTGCGATCGCCGTGGCCATTCACGGGCTGATCCCTACGATTAGGGGAGTTGCCTCCACTGTGCTCGGGAAGAACACATGGCGCCTCGAGGACTTCGGGCTGGTCAACCACATCACGGAGGATCTGGTCCGTACCACCAGACGCGACACGGTGCGGGTTGGCGGGATCGAGCTTTCCTCCGGAAAGTTCCTCGACAAGACGCTGAAGCTTTCGCTCTTCTCTTTCGTCGACGAGTTCTCCAAGATGGTGAACATGAATGCGGCGGCTGCGAAGTTCACGAAGCTTGCTCGCAGCGAGGGAGGGCGGAACAAGATCGCCCTACAGTATGGCGACTACTTTGGCGCCGACCTCCCGCAGCTCGTGGCCGATTTGAAGGCAGGTAGGAAAACTCCCCTCGTCGGGGAACTCATCTTCCGTGAGCTCTCAGACGTGCAGCCGATCTCGAAGCTGGAGATGCCTCAAGGGTACCTCGCCTCCCCCCACACGAGGGTCCTCTACACCCTCAAGTCGTTCATGATCAAGCAGATGAACCTTGTCCGCGAGCGAGGATTCCGAGAGATTGCCAAGGGAGACGCCGCCAGCATTGCAAGGGGAACGAATTTCCTTCTCCGCTATTCCCTGGCCCTCGGCATCAGTGGGGCAAGCCTCACCGCCATCGCGAACTGGCTGATGGGGAAGAAGTCCGACATTGAATCCTCCGACGTCGTGGAGAACGTCTTCAAGTCGTTCGGCTGGGGTGGGTACGTTGTTGACAAGGCTCGAAAGGGTCACGCCGTCGAGGCAGCTGTCGAGTCCAACATCCCCCCGTACAAGCTCTTCGACGACATCGCCTCGACGCCGGACGAACTTCGAAAGTGGGCCGCCGGCGATCCCAAGGCGAATCCGAAGGGAGTCCAGTATATTCCTCTTGTAGGGAAGCTCATCTACAACCGAGCCCTCGGCGGGGCTGAACGCGCGAACAAGCGCGACGAGCAGATCAAAGAGCGCAAGCAACGCGAGAGCGAGAAGCTCAACTAGGAGACCTCCATGGGCAAGGCTGACTACTTCCGCCTCGGCTATTGGAACGCTCGCTGCGACCGCTGCGGGGCGAAGAGGAAGGGAAGCGAGCTTCGCAAGCAGTGGAATGGGTGGATGGTGTGTCCTGAGCACTGGGAACCTCGCCATCCCCAAGACTTCGTGCGGGCAGTGAAGGAAAACCCAACGCCGGAGTTTGTCCGGAATCCCCCTGACGTCTTCGTCGAGGACGTCTGTACCTTGGCGGGGCGGTCGGCGGTCGCTGGAAGGGCGATCGTCGGCTGCTCCATCGTGGGGTATGAGCCCCCAATTGACGACTGGTTCAACGACCCGAGGACCTGATGAGCAGCACCACATTCACCGACAAGCGCACCGTCATGGAGGCCGCCTGGGCCCAGGACGTCAACGATGCAACGTACCTGAAGAAGAACGTCTCCGGCGTTGGCAGGATCGACGTCTACTCGCGGGGAATCCTCGCCGACGGCACCGACCAGACCGCGGCGATGGTGAGTCTCCTCGGGACCCTCGGGACCGCCGGATGGAGAGGGGTGCTGTACATCTCCTACGGCACGAAGTTCACCATGACGACAGTCTACGCGGCGGTGCCTACCGGCATCGTGCTGGTGGACGAGTCGAGCGTCAACATCGGGCACTCCCCAGGCGGCGTGCAGAAGGTGCGGATCGTCTTCTCCGGCGACACTGCCAGCGACGACTTCAACGACATCCTCGCCTCGAAGCATCATCCCGCCCGTACCTACATGAACCTCGGCGGTGGGACAACCTCCGGCACGGGAAGGTTCGCGACGGAGCAGTTCGCCATTGGGCTGAACTACGAGAACGATTTGCTGACGACGCTCGTCCGCCAGCACAAGAAGGACGAGGGCTCGAACCGCTGGATGATAAGCGAGAGGGTCCAGACCCCTTACTCCGTCGCCATCAAGAACCCACAAGAGTGGGCCGCCGGAACGGCGTACTCGCTGGGGGACTACGTCGCCTCCGACAGCGGAAAGATCTACCTCGCGACGACGGGCGGGACGAGTGGAAGCTCCGCTCCCACCGGCACGGGAACAGGGATCACCGACGGCTCGTGCGTCTGGGACTACAAGTTCCCCGCCATCAACATCGACTCGACGTTCTCCGAGCGATGGGAAGACGGTGACGTCGAGTTCTACGGTGTGGGAAGCCTGACCTCCGACCTCACCGTCGGCATGACGATGGGGGCGAGGCGAGCCTACTTCAACATCGCCCTTGCGACTGGCCTCCAGATCGGCGGGATGCAGTCCTATCCTCGCTCGGCGGTGACCGGCGCCACCCCGACGCTCGGCGGGAGCTACGGATACGTCACGAACGCTTCGTCGACGACGATGACGAACCTGTCCCTTCCCGCGAGCCAGACCAGCGGGGTGGTCGACCTCATGTTCGGCGACGCCAACACGACGCTGCAGCATGGGACGAACTTCTTCCTCAAGGGGGCGACCAACGCCAACCCTCCGGCGGGCAGCTTCCTCGTCCTCGAGAAGTTCTCCGGTCACTCCTCCGCCTGGTTCGAGCGCTCGAGAAGCTTCTGACGAGGCGACTTCTCAAGGGTGATGCGGGCGTGGAGGCACCGCTCGCACCTCTTGCACACATCTTCCCCCGAGTCGACCCGCTCCTTCGCCAGCCTCACGGCGCGATCCGAGACACCGAGCCTCGCCGCGATGAGGGAGGTCTGGCGGAAATGCTTGAAGAAGAACCAGGTACAGCAGTAGCCGAGCCCTTCGGTCACCAGGGAGATCACGGTCGGGCGTGCCATTGCCGGGTATAATTGCGGGATTATACCCGGTCAACGTACACCAGGGACCACTTCATCGGCTCCGCCGCCCCGGCCGCGTCGATCTTGATTTGGCCCGACCTCACCAGCCCATCGATGGCGGCGCCGAACTCCTTGGGGTCTGCCAACCACGCATGGACTTGGCGGTAGCAATCGACGTAGGTGATTCGCCCTGCCCGCTTCACTACCTCGAGGACGCGAGAGACTCTCGCGGAGAAGTCGTTCATCCCGATTCGGGAGAAGACTTTCGAATAGCTCGACTCCACGTCCTTGAGCATGAGGTCGGCGAGCTTGAGGTCGTCTTCCTCAATCAGCATTGAGTCGCCGCGGGAGACCGACAGCACGATGGAGGTCTTCACGAGGTGGCCCTGCTTGCGCGCGAGATACCCTTTGACTTGATCATCGCTCGCGGCTTTGGCCTCGACTCCCCAGAGGCGTTCGTACCATTCCCTTCCCCACTTGCGGGCCGCCGGGGTAAGGGTCATCGGCCCGATGAGGTTCACTGCGATGTGTTCGAGGTCGGCAAGAAGGTCCTCCTCGAGAGAGGCGACTTCGCTCGGCGCCACCTCGTCGGGCCATGCAACGAAGTTCTCCTTCTCGTCGCGGTAGATGAAGATGCAGCGGGAGACGAATCCGCCGCCAACCATGCTTGGGGGGACGTTGTTCGCTATCCAGTCTGGAGTCGTACACCCCGCCAGGTTAACCCACGGCGCCGAGATGGTTTCGTTCCCCGACATCTTGGTTTCTTTGTCGATGCGCGACTTGCCGTCCCACAAGGTAATCAAGAGATTCACCATGTCCGGGTCGCGGGGGTTGAGGAGGTTCCCTAGCTCTCCCGACCCAATCGTCAAAGCCGACATCGGGTGATACTCTTCACCGAAGGCGAACTCTTCCTGCGACTCTGCGAACTTCTTCACCAGCCCTTGCCACGTCACGATGTCCGGGCCGAACTTGATGCCGGCGATCTTCCTCAGAAGTGAATGGCCCGTATCGAGGGTCGTGGTCTTGGTCGCAACCCCCGGCGGCGCCACCAAGATGATGTAGAAGCTCGGCGTCCACTTGAAGCGGATCATGTCGAGCCAGACATGTTTGCGGAGCGCCCCCGCGATGGTGGAGACGCCGATCCAGAAGTGGAAGAGCTTGGGCGCCTCCGTCCCTTCGTTGTAGCGAAGGTAGGAGTGGAGCCAGTTACCGAGGCGTCGGG
>CAYXVB010000186.1:0-1639 GCA_964467785.1 uncultured Bacteriovoracaceae bacterium | reverse complement strand
TCACTCGTCTTGATCCCCATGGGGATGATCAGTGGGTCTTCGTACGGCAGTACGATATTTCCCGCTTCTTTGATATCCCTTAACGCCTCCTCCTTCCGGAACGTCGGGAACTGCCCTACCAGCGAATCGTGCACCTGCAGAAGAATCCAAATGTACGGATACTTCTTGAAGATGTTCATCCAGATCCTGTTGATGTAGAGCGCAACAGTGGACTGAGGAAGCCATGCAATAGCTTCGCGGAACATCGCATCGTCAGGACGATCGAAGTAGTACCGTCGGTACCCGAAGACATTCTCAACGAACCGCCGAGAGGCAACACGAGCCTTAAAGTCCTCTTGCCATCGGCGAATCGCAGGATACTTTCCAAGATACCAACGCTGAGTTCGCTCGGCGGTGTGGACGGTAAGGCCGAGTCGCTGCGCGAGACCATGCGGAGTTCCCAGGTAATGAGTTCCGTGGCAGAAGCTCTTGAACTGCTTGTACCGAGGGTCCTCGCTGCCATCAGCGCGAGTCTTTTGAAGGGTCGGGTCACGATGAAACTCCCTGGCGGTTTCGACATAAGGGTCGCGGCCCTCGCGGAGCATCGCCTTCATCTCGAGTTCGTTCGCCTCCCAAGCGACGATCCTCAAGTCCGCCTTGCTCAGGTCGGTGTCGAAGATGGTGAATCCGGGATCGGGCACGAAGATGGATCGGACGTTTGGCAAGACGAGGCCGGACTCGTCATCATCTCCACCTTTAGGGATATTCTGAAGGTTGGTGCCGCTCCCAAAGGCATTCTCAGAAGATGAGAACCGGAATGTCTCAGTACCACAGATATTATAGCTCGTGCGCATTCTTCCATCAATGTCGAGAGGGGCAAGGACAAATGTGGATAGAAACACACCGAGGCTTCGGTACTCTTGGATTCGCCGGATGAGGGGTCGGAGGATGGGTTCTTCATGAGAGATTTTCTCCAGAGCCTTGTCATCGCACGTGAGGGTCGGCGGCATCCCCGGTTGGCGCTTCCAGTTCGGCTTGCACTTCAGGTCGTCGTAGAAGAGCGCCTTCATCTGGAGGGGCGACTTCGGATTCAGCGGGTGGCCGAGGACCCGGCGGAAATACACCTCCCGGGCAGCGATCTCCTCTTCCAGCGTGAGGGCGAATTGCGCTCGAAGCTTCTTATCGATCGCGACGCCTCGTTGCATGCACTGGAGAACCGGCCAGAAGAACTCTTGCTGGAAGCGGTCCACCTCGACGAGGCCGAGCTTCTCGAGGTTCTTCGTCGCCGTCTCTCCGCACTCGCGAGTCCTCACACAGTCAATGGCGTTGTACCGCCAGAGCTGATCCTCGGAGACGTTCTTCTCCCAGGTCTTGCCGTCGTCCTTCCAGTAGACGTAGTGGTCGCAATACATCGACGCTTGGAAGGCGAGCGACTTCGGCAGCCCGCAGAACGTCGAGTGGTGGGCGATCATCGTGTCCTGGGCGACATGAGGGACGAAGTGCCAGTGGCGGTAGGTATACTGGCAGTCGTAGAGGAGGTTTTGGCCTCGGACCCTGACGTTCGGGTGGGTTAGAAGGCGGTAGAGGAGATAGACGAGAGTAGCTTCCTCCTCCGCGAGCCAGTAACCGGAACGGCTCTCCACGCACATGAAAGGAATGC
>CAYXVB010000185.1:0-7111 GCA_964467785.1 uncultured Bacteriovoracaceae bacterium | reverse complement strand
AACAAAACTCTCCGACTCCGACACGCAGGGACCAGATAATGATACGGATCACTATACAATCAATGAAATCGGTACCTGATGCACTTGCCCTTTCAGAAGCACTCGGACCCCCAACCGGTTGCACTGGTCACGCAATTGAGGATCGATAACTTGATCTACTATCAATATCGAACTCGAACCAACTCCAAGAAACTCTATCCATTCAAAAGCCTCGGCGCTCTGACTTTCCGAAGATATTGATAAAAAGAACAAAATTTCGGCATCTATTTCAAGATTCTTCCAGTACCATTCCAAAGCGGATTGCCTCGAGTGGAACTGCAAAAGCGTTAATAATTCAGACTTTCCATTCAACTCTTCGAAGCGATCCAACAGTACATTCAAAGTCTCCGGCCCTTCAGCGATGATGACGACAACCGAGCTCCGCGCAATCTCGATCTTATTCACAAACCATGACGGCGCTGAAGCGATCGGCAGGGTCAAAGTAATCGTAGTCCCTTCGCCGAGACTCGATTGAATACCTACCTGACCGCCCCAGGCTTCAAAAGCTGTTCGCACTTGAAAGAGTCCCAATCCCGTACCTTGTGCCTTACCATGAGTTTCACCACGACGCCCCAAACGAGATAAAATTTGTGGTGCGATACCCTGTCCATTGTCGGAAATCTGAATGGAGATGCATTCCTCCCGGAGTTCGGCAAGGACGGTAACTTGCCCAGGGCCCTCGATGGCCTCTACAGAATTATCGATCAAATTAGACAACGCCTTAGCCAATTCAATAGCATTTACCTCCGAAAAGCACCCTTCAATGGGTTCGACATACAAACCGATATTCACCTCGACCCGACTCGAGTATTGGACTCGCTTTTCCAAAACTACATCACGCAACAATCGAGAAATCGGTTCTACAGTTCGAGACTCCTGACCAAATATGTGTTGTTGCCCAAAGGAACGGAATGAATCATTCAGATTACGACCCAGTGCTACCGGCCCACGCGCTCTTTCCAATAATTGATTTGCGATATCCCGTATGCGCGTCGCGGCTCCTTGCATCAATTCCTTGGTCCCTTCATCCTGAAATCCAGCCCGCTCCAATGCTGATAGCAAGGCAGCAAGAGGAGACCGGATATCATGAGAAACTTGCGTCGCAATTAAAGCCAACGCCTCCGACTGAACCAACGCCATTTCTCGTCTCTTTGCGTGATTCAGCTCTTCTTGAATTTGATGGACTTTTGACAGAACTCCCGAGAGGCCTCCGTCCGAATTAACTTGCACTCCCTGGCTCCTGAAAAAGCGAATTAGGGTCGTGATTGCTTCGCGCTCTATCAATAAGATCGTCCGAAACGAAACGATCGCGCCAAAAAAGAAGAGCCCGATCAACCCAACAATCGCAAACCAGGGAGAGGAATACGGACGGCATAGCGTTACTCGAACCGCCCCCTCTTGCTCAAATCGATCCACCACATTCGAATGGCAACTCTTTGAAGCGAGAGGCGGGCCGATTTGGAATACTTGTCTTCCATCATAGATTTCGACGTGCAACTCCTTAAACTCAGGTCCGATTCCTTCCACTACGGACCGAAAATTCCCACGTTCCAAGTCTTGACTATGGGACCGTAACAATAGCTCCGTCTGAGCGCGCACGAGAGAATCATTTTCCCGAGAAGAAACGCCCTCCATGCTAAAGCCGGCGGCTACGATCAAAGCCAAGGCAGAAGCATTGATGAGCAACCAAATCTTAATCGGCCGAAATAGTCTCAGGCGAGTGGATGAGGAAATGGATTCACTCCTCCAATAGACTGTTTTCCCCAAGACAAGGGTTCCCATTGCGGATGAGTTGCTAAAGCGACTGCAGGCATGAGATCACCGGGATAAATCATCTGTGTGGCGATCGAGGATGAATCACTCGCGAGTGCCTCTACGTCGATTTTCTTAGGGATATTCAAAAAATCGAACGCGACACTATTCTCCGGTCTCCTATAGAAAAGCGCATGATCTTCTGGCCCTCCATTATCTGGGAACTCCCACCAGGCCGCTGGCTTCGGTGTCCGCTCATGAATCCAAATCGACCTAAGAACAGAAAGCGTAAGCTTTCTCTCAACCTGACGGGACAGCTCAAAACTACATATTGAGTCGAAGACCGATCCGAGATCGGAATGACGTGCAAGTAACGTAAGCACGAAAAACTCACTCCCCGTAGGAATCAGAAAAAAAGAATATCGCCATCCCTTAATCTCAGTTGAATTCAACAGCAATCGACTCAGCCAATCCTTAGGAGAATAGAGCTGAAACCCGGACCTCCCTTTCCAGGCCCGAAGAAGTACGGTCCGCTCGATCAATTCCATTTTTGCTGCTTTGAATGCATCGTCACGGGTTCTTCCTGCCGCGAATCCATTGCTTGACATCGGTGAACAAACTCCGCTTCGAAGCAGATACTTCATCCACCATCGTTCCCATGCCTCTGCCAGAGCTTTTACCAGGGCTGTTCTAAAAAACAGTCCTTCTCCTCCTCCTGACGAAGAAACCCCCAAGGCCGTCACCTCGCAGGTCACCCAAGAAATGGGCAGATTAAATTCACGAATCGATCGAAACGACCAACGCACCTGCGCAAGGGATCTATCGAAAGGATTCCAAAACGATGCTTCTCCCTGCCTTAAAAATGCGCTTTTGGGGCACCAACGCCACGCCGCATCGCTCGATTCACTTCCATCTGATTTCATAATATCGTGGTCTAAGGTCAAACGGATTGAGCCTCGAAAAGTCGACGCGATCACTTCCCAGTAATCGGCTTTCCGCAGCCAAGAATGGTACTGCGAATGCGCGATCCAGCACTTTTTGATGAATCAGATTTAGCTCACGATCCTTGTCTTGAATCGAAGTAGCGGCAGCCGCCGCATTCAGGTTCTGAATCACTTCTGATCGAAAGGGACTGAGCTGACCACCGTTCTCAGAAAAGAGAAAACTCCAACTGCCAATGGGATCGCTTTGATTTCCCTGAAAAATTAGAAATCTCGCAAAAGCTTCCTTAGGCGCGGGCTCGAAAAATTTACGAAAGCGAAATTCGATCTGAAATCCATCGTCCTGAGCCATTCTTGCCACATTCTGCCAAACTTCAGATAGCTCCTCTAATGGCGAGAGCAGATCAACAACGATCTTCTTATCATGAAGCACTCGAATAGGGCGATCAGCAAAATTAAGATGATTCAAATGTCCGACGTATCCAGCAGGGATCATCTGCGATTCGGGAGCTAAAGATTTTGATTCAATTGTACGAAAAGCTCGCCGAACGAAGGATGCGAACTCCTGTCTAGCTTCAAGCGAGGAACTGAGTTTGTGATCTTTTTCAAAGTAAAAAAAATAGACTGAAGAAACCACGCCTCGAACACTCTGCACAGCGGATTCAATCGCTGTCCGGTAGACCGACGCGAACGGGAATGGAGGAACTTGATATAAGTCCACATCGACGGACTTAAATAATCCTTTTACTTTGTTACTATCAGAAAGCCCTATGAGTTCAACTTGCTTCGGGGAAGCATCTGTCCCGACGGTTGAAAACTCATTTCGTGAGAGCACTAGCTTTTTTTCGTTCGGAATAAAATTTGAAATATAATAGGCACCGGAAGTTATTGCCCACTGACTAGACTCAGGGTGAACAAGCGCCGCATCCGCCAAACTCAACTCGTGTAAGAGCCCGTCATCCGTCGGCTTGGTAAATGTGAGCTTAAGAGTACGGGTTTGAGAATCAAATGCTACCCGGTTGAGAAAATGGAGATGACTCAGATGCCGCGATTTCCCTGCCTTCATTCGCAGAAAATGATCCACGATCTGGCTCGGTAAGATTATTGAACCATCGCTCCATTTCAAATGTTCCCGTAATTGAAACTCCCATTCGGAGCTTCCAACTCGACGCCACTTCTCAGCCAATAGCGGTTGATATCCAGTAGGATTTTCAACATCGTCACGGATCAAACCCGCCGCAAGGTTTTCAAAAAGATAGTATTCCCAAACCGAATCCGTATTCGTTGGGTCAAAAAGAGTCCCATCACTCCGGAGAGAACCTACTGGAAACACCGCCCTGAGAACATTCTGAGGTTTTGAGACGTGCACCATTCTAAGTGTAATCAAAACCGCCGAAACACAAAAGACGACCCCAAAGAAAACGACATAAAGAGTCTGGGTCTTATAGTCCCTCATGAGGCTCATCACTCATGACTTGTTACATTCGCAACGATAGACGCAGTTTTGCGAAGCATCACCGGCTTCTTTCGCGGAAATCTCTTTGATTTGAGACGCAATTTTCTGCGGGAAATTGGTAATTGCCAAAATGGGCATTATCAAGAAGGTAACCAAAATGAATGAAAAAGCTCGCCAGAAGTGAATCATGACTCATCGACCTCGATTAAAGCAGCAAAAAATAATGCAGTGCGTTACTTACCGCGCTCCTAACTCCGTGTCAAGCCACCCCCTCCCTCCTTGACATCGCCAAACCGCTTGTGCTCTGTTCGTGAAAACTCAGCAATTTCCAAGCGTAGAAAGACCTCTCTATGAAAGTCCTCATCACCGGCGCAGCCGGCTTCATCGGCAGCAACCTCGCCGACCGCCTCCTCGCGGACGGCCATACCGTGATCGGCGTAGACAACCTGTCGACCGGCCACATGAAGTTTCTCGAAGGCGCGCTCAAGCAGCCCAAGTTCACCTTCCACAAACTTGACCTTTACGAAGAGCGCTCGCTCGACAACGTCCTCACCTCGGATGTCGACTGGGTCTACCACCTCGCGGCAAACGCCGACGTCCGCGACGGCCTTAAGCACCCCCGCAAGGACCTCGAGCAGAACACGATCGTCACTTGGAACGTCCTCGAGGCGATGCGCCGCGTGGGTGTCAAGAAAATCGGCTTCAGCTCCACGGGCTCGGTCTACGGCGAAGCCAAAGTCATCCCCACTCCCGAAGACGCTCCCTTCCCCATTCAAACCAGCCTCTATGGCGCTTCGAAGTCGGCCTGCGAAGGCCTGATCTCGGCGTATGCCGAAGGCTACGGCTTTACCGCGCGCATCTACCGCTTTGTCTCGATCTTAGGCGAGCGCTACACGCACGGCCACGTCTTTGACTTTGTCCGCCACCTCATGAAGGATCCGACCACGCTGCCCGTGCTCGGCGACGGCACCGCGCGCAAATCGTATCTCTACGTTGGCGATTGCGTGGAGGCGATCCTCCACACTTCGCGGCTCGAAACCAAAAACCGCCTCGAGATCTTCAACCTCGGCACCGACGAGTACGTCGCGGTCAATCAGTCCATCGACGTGATCTGCGACGAGCTCAAGATCAATCCCAAGCGCCAGTACTCGGGCGGTGATCGCGGCTGGGTGGGCGACAACCCGTTTATCTTCCTCGACACCAAAAAACTCGTGAACTCCGGCTGGAAGCCCAAGCTCTCCATCCGCGAAGGCGTGCGCGCGACCGTGCACTACCTCCAGGCCAACCCCTGGGTTTTCGAGTCCCGTCACTGAGCCGGCCACTGAGACCATAAGGAGTGAGTGAAATGCTAAGAGTCGGAATTGTCGGAGCAGGCCTGATTGGCGGAAAGCGAGCGGCCGCGCTTGACCCGCAAAAGTCCAAGCTCGTCGCGGTGGCGGACGTCAACCTCGAGCGCGCACAAAAGCTCGCTTCGCAGTATGGCGCCGAGGCCGTGCAAGGCTGGGAAAAGCTCGTTGCGCGTAAGGATATCGACGCGGTGATCATCGCGACTTCGAACGACGCGATTCCGGCGTGTTCAGTAGCGGCGCTCGAAGCGGGCAAGCATGTGCTTGTCGAAAAACCCGCCGGCCGTCACCCCGAGGACATCCGCCGCCAGGTCGAAGCCGCCAAACACGCGGGCAAGGTGCTAAGCGTGGGTTTCAAACATCGCTTTCACCCCGCCCTCCAGCGCGCCAAGCAACTCATCGACCAAGGCGCGATCGGGCCGCTCATGTACATCCGCGCCCGCTACGGTCACGGCGCGCGCCTGGGCTACGAAAAAGAGTGGCGCGGCATCCCCGAGATTTCAGGCGGCGGCGAACTCCTCGACCAGGGTGTACACTTGATCGACCTTTGCCGTTGGCTGGGCGGCGAGTTCGAGCTGGAATGGGGCAAGGCGCAGAACTTTTTCTGGCAATGGCCGGTCGAAGACAACGGCTTTCTCTTCCTCCGCTCACCCGATGGCAAGCGCTCCGCGTTCCTTCATGCTTCGTGCACGGAGTGGAAGAACCTCTTCGACTTCGAGATTTTTGGCCGCGACGGCAAGCTCCAGATCTGGGGCTTGGGCCGCAGCTATGGCACCGAGGAGCTGCGCTTCTACAAGATGAAGCCCGAAATGGGACCGCCCGAGACGGAAATTACGCCCTATCCCGGCGAGGACCGCTCTTGGAATCTTGAGTTCGAGGCGTTTTTGAACGAGATCGACGGGAAGAAAACCGATATCGGTTCGATCCACGACGCTCTCAAGGCGACCGAGATCGTTCATGGCGCCTACAGCGCCAGCGGCTGGTCGTTTGCCAATGGGGGCAAGGCTTGAAGAGCCCCGCACCCATGCAATGCCTCGTGCTAGCCGGCGGATTGGCCACTCGGATGCGGCCGATCACCGAGACGATCCCCAAGTCGCTCATTGCGGTGCACGGCACTCCCTTCGCGCACTATCAGCTTAAGAAGCTGGCCGCGGACGGCGTCACTGAAGTGGTCTTTTCGATCGGTTATCTGGGCGAGCAGATCCGTGAGTTCGTGGGGGATGGCTCGCGCTGGGGCCTGAAGGTGCGTTACGTCGACGAAGGGCGTGAGCTCCGCGGCACGGGCGGCGCGATTCGTTTGGCGGTGGATTCGGGTGTGATGCAGGAGCGCTTTTTGGTGACCTACGGCGACTCGTTTCTGCCAGTCGATACAGGCGCGGTGTGGCGGCGCTTTTCCGAATGCTCCGAGCCTGCCTTGATGACGGTGCTTGAAAACGGCGAGAAATGGGACTCGAGCAACGCGTGTTTTGATGGATCGCGCGTCACTCTCTACGACAAGAAGATCTCCCCCAAGCCCAAAGAGATGCGCTACATCGACTACGGTATGATGGGGCTGGAGCGCTCAGTCATCGAAAGCG
>CAYXVB010000184.1:0-7126 GCA_964467785.1 uncultured Bacteriovoracaceae bacterium | reverse complement strand
GCCGTCCATGCGCATCGCACCAAAACGTCCGGGTGGGCGCGTGGCCGTGACCGTGGCCCATCTGCCGTGCGCTTTGTGAAACTCGAGCAGTTTGCCGACGTGGATGTTGGCGACTCCGTCTCCATAGGTCATGCAAAAGTCTTCGTCGCCCAAAAAACGCCGCACTCGCTTGAGACGGCCGCCCGTCATGGTTTCCGTGCCCGTGTCCACGAGCGTCACCCTCCAGGGCTCGGCCTGATTGTTGTGCACTTCCATCTGGTTCCGGGCCATGTCGAAGGTCACGTCCGACATGTGGAGAAAGTAGTTCGAGAAATACTCCTTGATGACGTAGCCCTTGTAACCCAGGCAGATCACGAAATCGTTGATCCCATAGGTCGAATAGACCTTCATGATATGCCATAGGATCGGCTTCCCACCGATCTCGATCATGGGCTTGGGCTTGATGTCGGTTTCTTCGGCCAGACGCGTCCCCATCCCACCCGCAAGAATGACTGCTTTCATTTTGGAGCTCTCCTCGAAATAGGGGTGAGTCTAGGCCAGGCGGGGCTTTGATTCTATCCCTTTTCGCTCGGGGTAGGGTCCCGGCACAGGTCGAATATCTTCCCGATAGGGAAGATTTATCGCAAAACCCTTTGAATTCTCAAAATTCTTCCCGAGCGGTAAGATTTGTGCCGAATTCAGTGAATATTTGTTATTATCTTACCGAACGGGAAGATGTCATGAAATCCATCGTATCCGACCCCAAAACGCTGGGTGCTTTACTCAAAGCGCTACGCAAAGAAATGGCTCTTACCCAGGAAGAGGCGGCGGGCCTCTGCAATGTCGGGCCGCGGTTTCTCATCGAGCTTGAAGCGGGAAAGCCGACGTCTCAAATAGGAAAGGTCCTGCAAGTGCTGAACGGATACGGACTGTGCTTGACCGTGAGCCGCAAAAACCTGCTCTTGAACCCGAGTCACCACACCAAAGAGCGATCCCCGCGATGAGTGCAGCCAGTCTCGCAGTCTATCTAGACCGCTCGCTCGTCGGCAATCTGCGACTGGATCCTCAACGTCGCTTTGTTTTTCAATACGAAGAATCCTGGTTACGTTCGGCGCACCCCTTACCTATTTCGCTGATGCTTCCTTTGCGCGAGTCCCCCTACTTGAACGACGAGGCCCGAGCCTTCTTCGCCAATCTTCTTCCGGAATCCCAGATCCGCCAGGCCATTGCCGCGATCTTTGGGACTTCCGAGCGGAACGACTACAAACTCCTCGAGGCCATCGGCGGCGAGTGCGCAGGCGCCATTTCCGTTTGGCCCGAATCCCAGCTTCCCGATCTCGAGGATGAAAGATATCGGCGCATCACCGGAAAGGAGCTGGACGCCCTGATTCAAAACATGTCCAGGCGCCCGCTCCTTCTCGGCGGCGAAGGCGCAAGACTCTCCCTCGCCGGCGCGCAAGCCAAAATCACGCTCCTCGAACAAGGCGAGGCTCATTACCTACCTTTGGGATTCGCGGCAAGCTCACACATCATCAAGCCTGCCATCCCGGATTTCGAAGGAACTGTTCAAAACGAAGTCTACTGCATGCGTCTCGCCTCCGCCCTGGGCATGAACGTTTCCGAAGCCTCGATTCTCCAAACACCAACGCAACCGCTCTACAAGGTCAAACGCTACGATCGAGCGGCTGTTTCCGGGCGCCGAACTCCGGCACGAATTCATCAAGAAGACTTCTGCCAAGCCCTGGGAGTCCTTCCCGATTCAAAATATGAATCCGAAGGAGGACCGACGCTCCAAAACTGTTTCGAGCGCCTGACGGAGGTCAGCGACCATGCCGCGCTCGATCGAAAGGAGCTGCTTCGTTGGGTGATTTTCAATTTCTTGATCGGCAACATGGACGCCCACGCTAAAAATATTTCGCTCCTGATTCACTCGCGCGGTTCGGTCCGACTTGCCCCGTTTTACGACCTGATGTCGACCTGGGTCTATCCCGGGCTGACTCGAAATCTCGCCATGAAAATCGGAGGAGAAGGTCGACCTGACTGGATTCAGGCTCGGCACTGGGAGCGCTTTGCCCGTTCCATCGAGATCACGCCCAAATATTTTTTTGAAACCGCCATGAAAATGGCCGAAGTACTTCCAGAAGCCGCGAGGATCACGCTTCAGGAGATGGAAACCCACGGCTGGGGACACCCCATTCTCCTAGAAATCGCCTCCCTCGCCCAAAAGCGATCCAAAAAACTCCTCAGTCAGTTGCGCGCCCGCCCCCGAGCTGGCAAGACTAAAAGCTCATGACTCCTGTCTTGCGGCACGTCCTGGCTCTCGTCATCGACTTTCGCACCCACGCCGAAGCCGAGCGGCTGACCCTTCAGCTCGCGGCCTCTCATGCGCCCGGCGTGACGATCACCGTGCTCCACGTCGATAACGGCAACGCCGAGCCCGTCTTGCTCAGTCCGGCGCAAACACAAGCCGGAGTGCGGCTGCTTCGCCTCAAGGACAACGAAGGGTATGCCGGCGGCATCCTCGGCGCCCTACATGCATCAGCGATCGCCGCTGACGCCTATTGGTTCTTGAATTCCGATCTCGAGATTGAGCCCGACACGCTATCACTCCTGCTCCAGGAGCTTGAGACTCACCCGCGCGCCGGCGCGGTGGGGCCGACCGTACTGCTCGGCAAAGGTCCGCGCATCTGGGGCGCGCGCGGAGTGATCTCGCCCTGGCTTGGGGCCACGGCGATGACCCCCTGGCCACAAGGGGGCGCGCTCCCGCGCTGGTCCTACATTCCAGGTTCCTCGATCCTGGTTCGTGCCCAGGCTTATCAAGAAGTCGGCGGCCTTCCGGCGCGTTACCGGATGTATTACGAAGAGACGGAGCTCTGCGTGCGACTTCAAAAAGCGGGCTGGGACCTCCGGGTCGTCCCTCAAGCTCGCGCCTATCACCAAGTCAAAAGCCTCGAGGACAAAATCCCCGCCCGTCACTTCGCTTTTTATTTTGCGCGGAACAACCTCTACTTTTGGCGCAATAACTTTGGCATCCCTGCCTGGCTGCAGTTTCCTCGGCTTCTCTTCGTGGCCTTCAAGGAGCTGATACTCCCGCTTCGGCGTGTGCCCAGTTGGCGCGTTTTTCGCGAACGGGTCGGCTGCGTATTGGCGGGCCTTGGTGATAGCTTCGCGTTTCTTCGCTCCCCCCAAACCCCCGCCGAGGTCCGACTCTTTGGTCCGCGCCAAGAATCCAAAAAAGGCGATCCCGCATGAAGGTCCGCGTCTATTCTCCCTATGTCCCCTACCCCGTGACCGAGGGCGCGTTTCAGGTGATCCACGACCAGATTCGAAGGCTGCTCGAAGAGGGCCATGAAGTCGAGCTGGTCGTTTGGAAAAGCAATTCGGACCCCAAGGGCTCACCCGTGCTCGGGCGCACCCCGGGCCTAAAGATCATCAGCCTGATCGAAAACCAAGGCCTCCGCCGCGATCATCGGTCGCTGCGTTTTTTGCGCTCTCTCATCTCGCGACTGGCCTCGCCGGAACTTCTTTATTACGCGCCAGAGCTCGACTTCCGCGGTCGACTCGGCCAAGCGGATCTCGGCATCTATCATTACAGCTTTGCCTACGCCTGGCTCAAGTGCGGGCGCACGGAAAAGCACACGGTCGTGCACTTTCACAATCTCGAAAGCGAGCTCTTCGAGCAGCGCGCCGCCCGCAACCCCGTGCAGCTCGTCAACGCACGCAAACTTTGGCGCCATGAACGCGCCCTCGCTTCGCTGGCCGACGAGCTGTGGTTTGTCAGCCCACTGGATCAAGCGCATTACGAAGAGCGGCATCCCGGGCACGGCGCCGGTGGATATGCGAAACTCAAGTTTGTGCCTCCCACCTTTGACCCGGCCCTCATGGCCGCGCGCCGCGCTCGTCGCCAAAGTTCGCTGGACTTACCTGCCTCGCAGGCCTCGCAGCCCTATATCGCCGGCATCGTGGGCGGCCTGGATTTCCCCCCCAACCAGGCGAGCGTCGAGTGGATCCTGCGCGAAGTCTGCCCCCTCCTTGCCCGGCAAAACTTCAAAGGCTCCATCGAAGTTGTCGGCCGCGGCGCGCCCGATTGGCTCAAAGAGCTGGCGCGTCCCTATCCGTTCGTGCGGTTTTTAGGATTTGTCCCTGATCTCGAGCAGTGGTGGGCGCAAATCGGCGTGCTCCTCGTGCCTCATCTCACCGGCTCGGGTGTGCGGATCAAACTGCTCGAAGCATTGGAGAGTGGCGTGCCCGTGATCGCCAACTCGGCGGCCGTGGAGCGAATCGCACCGGAGCAAAGCCGGCAAGAGCTCCTTCAAGTAAGTGATCGACCCGAGGACTGGGCAGAGACGCTCGTCAAAGGTTGCAATTCGGGAGTCTCATTCCCTGATTTGCACCCTGATTTGCAAGGTTGACCTCAGTTACCAGTACCTCACCGCTAAACTCAGATAGAGAGTCACCAGATAGATCATCGCGATCCCAACCGCAAAGGCCAGAAGCAGCTTTCGAGCCGCCTGCTGCTGCAGGAGACCCTGCAAGAGACGCGGTCCCGTGCCCACCAGCGCCGGCGGAGCATCGGCCCGGCTCCGCAACGCGTGCGCCAATCCCAAAAACACGATGATTTGCGGGAAAAAATAACGAATTTGAACGCCGCCCACGACTCCACTGCCTACCGGAGTAAATCCGAGATAAAGCGCCAGCACCGTGGCAAACAAGGACGATAAGATCGCGAGACTCCCAAGGGCCAAAACCCAGGCCTCGCGGGACCGAAAAAATGCCGGTCGAATTCGAAGTAATGACCCGCCAAAATCAATCGCCAGAGCCGCTAAAAAGAGCGTCTTCCAGATGGCAAAGCTGAGCTTATGCACTCCCGTATCCAGCCAGCCCAAAGGCCCGACCCATTCATCGATACTCAGGACCCGGAGGACTTGAGTACCCAACGCCCGGATCGCCACGCCAGGATGGGCCAGAACAAACTGCAACTGATCCCTCGAGCTCACACCCGACAGCGCCTGATACGGGTCATCAATCTTTGAAAACCCAAACTGCTTGAAGAAGTAAAGAACACTCACTCCCGCCACCGCCACCGCGAGGGCGATGGCCCACTGGAGATCCTTGCGATTGCGGCGCTCTTTTTGGGAATAAAAGAGGATCGGTACCAACACCCCTAACGGCGCGATCACCGGTTTGCTCGTCGCCGCGATCACCCCCAGCGCAAAAGCGGCGATCCAATCCCCTCGCCGCAGGCGATGGCCCGCGATCATCAAGATGGCTAGGCTCAAGGCAAACGCATTGACCACGCCATCCGCCGAGATCCCGATGCTCTGCTGGACAAACAAGGGCGAGAGCGCGAACGCGAAGATCGAGAGAGTCGCAAGCTTCCTCTCATGCAGCTCAACCCCGGAAATCGCCAGTAGCCGAAACAGCAGCCCGGCGATCAAGAGTCCGAACCCCAATCGCGAGAGATAAAAGAGCGCAACCGAGCTCTCGCCGTTCACATTGCGTTCCGAGACGAAAAGACTCCAGACCGCGACGGGAAAATAAGTCAGCACGCTCCCGTATTGAATCACGTCCTTCTCGCACCGGGGCTGGGCTTCCCTCATCTTCTGAATGCCGCCGGTCGTGACTTTTTGCTCGAATTGAAAGCGAATCGGCTCCGCGTTCACGACTTTCGAAAAGGCGAGCGAAGTCGAGCAAACCTCTTCCTGCCCTTTGACTTGGCCGAGCGCCTTCTCCGTCCGAACCACCGCCGTGGCCCAATGATTGATCTCGTCAGGGACCTGAAAGGGCGGCATCGCAAAAGCTAGCAATAGCGCCACCCCGACAAACGCCATCACCAAGGCTTGTGCCCATCGAAAGGGACTGAAAAGGTTCATGATCGACTCACGCACGTCTTGCGGGTGTGGCGCCAGCAAACTCGGTTCGAAGCCAGATCTCGTTCAGTGACAGGCTAGTCCACTCTTCCATGGGTAACAAATCTGTTACAAATGAACGAGTGCCCCACCCCAGACCGCTGAATGAATCCGCTTACTTCGTCGATTCCCACTTGGTCTGCTTGACCTTGAGGGCCGGGTGACTGACCAGGAGGTGCCACACGACGGCGCAGAAGCCTTCGGTGTGCGGCGTGATCCGCTCTTGCGACACCGTCGGGATCACCACGCAGGCGTTGGAGACTTGCTTGGTGTAACCGCCGTCCTTGCCCACGATGCCAAAGACCTTGGCGCCGACATCCTTGGCGAGCTCAAGCGCGCGCACCAGGTTGACTGACACGTTCTTTTCGCGGTTGCCGCCGCCGACCGAGAAAATCAGGACCGCGTCCTTGAAACCGATGCGCGAACCCTTGAGCCACTCGGAAAAGGTCGTATCCCAACCTTCGTCGTTGGTGCGGGCCGTGAGCTCGGAGACGTTGTCCGTCGGCGAGTAAGCCTCAAAGCCACAGATCTTGCGGAAGTCATTGACCGCGTGGCCCGCGTGACCGGCCGAGCCGCCCACGCCGAGGATAAACAGGCGGCCGCCGTTATCGCGCGAAGCCGCGAGCCCCTGAGCGAGCGCCTCGATCTCGGCGACGTCGAGCTTTTCGATGAGCTCGACGCTTTCTTTGAGGAATTGAGCCGAAAAGCTGTCGTGAGTCTTATAGTTCATCATGATCGGACCTTCCTCTCAGAGCCTGAAGCCGGCCTTGGTGGCGTCGGCGTAGAACATTTTAACCGTGTCGAGCGAGTAGTCGGCGAGCGACTTGCCGCGGAGCTTGAGCTTACTGATGATGTCGTCCGTGCAGGTGATGATGTGGCAGCCCGCTTCGTCCGCCTGGTATACATTGAAAACTTCGCGGGGCGAGGCCCAAAGAATCTTAGAGCCCGAAAGGTGCTTGAAGTCCTGGACGGCCTTGCGCATGAGCGGCATCGGATCCACGCCCGTGTCCGCAATGCGGCCGGCGAAGATCGAGACGATCACGTCGTCCTGGGGCTTGAGGATACCGCGCAAGTCATTGAGCTGCTCTTGAGTAAAGAGCGCGGTCACGTTGAGCTTCATGCCCTCGTCGAGGCACTTACGGATGAGGGGGATCGTCGATTCGCCCCGGGTGTTGGTGATCGGGATCTTGACGTTCACGTTCTTGCCCCACGAGGCGATAATGCGCGCTTCGCGGTGC
>CAYXVB010000183.1:3589-7218 GCA_964467785.1 uncultured Bacteriovoracaceae bacterium | reverse complement strand
TTTTCCGGGGAGAATAAGTGGCCCCCGGTCTGGCAAGATTGTCTGCGAGTCGGTTGCCATTTCTTCACTCGATCTCTTGAGTGGGGGGCAGTGCCTATTCAAAAGCTCACGGAATGACGAGTTTGGCGCAGCGTTTAGTCGCATCGAATAAGCATTGCGTTACTTTTGGAGGGAGTAGTGAAGTGCCAAAAGAGTCGGAGGATCCGCTTATCCAGCGGGCGAGGGCGCTTCAATGCGCGGGGTTAGGACGTAAGACCCAAACGTTCCATCCAGCCCGCAAGCTCTCTTGAACCGGAATTGCGCAGCCCGGCGATTGCACCCAAGCGATCCGCGCGATCTCGATTCTGGCTGAGCTTGAACTTGGCCTCGACGCGTTCGATCGTGATTTCAATTCCACTGATGCCGCGCAATAGATCTGTACGCAGCTCATCTGGGATCGCGTAGTTCCATGACGGATCAAAGCGAGCCTCTGCCGCCCGTACCTGGGCCTGCAGGATCGATTCGAGCGAGGCGGGGTCTTCGACTCTGCGAACGATCCCATAAACATGCACGACGGCATAATTCCAAGTCGGAACGTCTTCGGATGGGTTCGTGTACCAAGACGGGCTGATGTAGCCTTGCGGTCCATTGAATACGCAGGTGACGGGCCCCATGCGCAGGTGGTTGGCGCGGGACAAATGTCCCAAAAGGACGCTTTGCTCGGGTACGGCGATCAGAGGGAGGTGCGCGATGCGCGTGTCGTCCAATGCGGCACCGGGCGCGTGGGCGATCAGGGTTGCCAACGGATAGTCGCGGATCAGCAAAAAGGCTTCAGCAGGGTCTTCGATCCGAAAGTGCGCCGGGTTGTACATCAGTGGACGCGATCGCCCTTTTTCGGCCCCGTCACAAAGAGTTTCTCGGTTTCTAGCTGCTCAGCCTTCAGGCGCTCTTCGTAGTCCGGATCGTTCTTGGCGAGCCAGTCGTCGGCGGCTTGGTCGAGCACGGGATTGGACTTGTCGAGCTTGAGGAAGACCTTGCGCTTTTCGACGTCAACTGGAGTCCAGTCGTAGGGGATGTCTTCGAGCGCGGAGAGGGATTCGTTGGCAAGCTTTTCGAGGTCTTCGGGCTTGCTCGGGTCCATCAAAACGGAGAATAGACCGCCGAGCGCGTCAACGCAAAGCGCGAGCTGGTCCTGCAAGGTAGGGGAGCTGGCCTTGGGGTCAAAATCAATGGAGGCGTAAGCCGTGGTTGCGGCGATTTGGTTTTCCGTCAAGAGCGTCACGGTGAGGATGATCTCGTCAGCGTAAATCTGGCCGCCGGCTTTGAACGAGGAGGCCGCGCCACGATTGATTTTTTCGAGCGCCTTGAGTCCTTCGTCGAAGTTGGTCGTGAAGACTTCCGCGACCATCTTGAGGAAGTCGACCGGAAGGTCACTTGATTTCAGGGCGCTCTGTTTGCGGTTTTCCATTTCGGGGATCCTTTTAATATCCGTCGCCAGGGCGACGGCGCTTTTATCGCCAGCATCCTGCTGGCGCCCCTTTCGGGCACGCCTTGCGGCGTGTGCACTCCGCGCATCCTGCGCTTCGCTGGGCTAGCGACCTCTCGGTCGCAAATCCGTCGCCAGGGCGACGGCGCTTTTATCGCCAGCATCCTGCTGGCGCCCCTTTCGGGCACGCCTTGCGGCGTGTGCACTCCGCGCATCCTGCGCTTCGCTGGGCTAGCGACCTCTCGGTCGCAAATCCGTCGCCAGGGCGACGGTGCCCAACTTTGCCCCGGCAACCAGGTGCTGGAGTCTCAGATGATTCCGCGCGGCAGATTGTCCAGCCGGGGCGGAAGCTCTTCAAGCGCAATGCTCACTTCGATCGTGCGGCGACCGCGTTTGACCTTGGCCTTCACCGTATCGCTGGGCTTGAGCTTGGCGAGCGCTCGCTCGATATCATAGGGCTCGGCCACTTCGCTACCTGAGAGAGCGATAATAATGTCGCCCTGGCGCAAGCCCGCGCGATGCGCCGGCGCACCCTGGACAAGATTGTAGACCAAGACGCCCTTGTCGGTGCCGAGACCGTAGTAATCGGCGATTTGGGGCGTCATTCGCTCGGAGAGAAATCCGAGCCAGGGGCGCGGCACGCGACCATAACGCTTGAGCTCGCCCAGGACCTTCTTGGCTTCGTTGACCGGGATGGCAAAACCCAGGCCTCCGCTCTGGCCGGTGCGCGAATAGATCATGGTGTTGATGCCAATCACTTCGCCCTTGAGGTTGAAGAGCGGACCCCCGGAATTGCCTGGATTGATCGAGGCGTCGGTCTGAAGGAAGTTGTCGAATGGGCCTTGGCCAATGGTGCGGTTCTTGGCGCTGATGATGCCGGTCGTGACGGTGTGCTGCAAACCGAAGGGGTTGCCGACCGCAAAGACGCTTTCGGCGATGCGCACGGGATCCGAATCGCCAAGCGGGACGGGCACTAAGTCGGCCGGTACTTTGCGTTCCTTGTCGCGGATCTGCAGAAGCGCCAGATCCAACTTGGGATCTTTGCCGATGATCCGGGCGCGGAATTGCCGCTTGTCGAGCAGCGTAACATAGACCTCGCTCGCTCCGTGGACGACGTGATCATTGGTGATGACGTAACCGTCCTTGTCGATGATGAAGCCCGTGCCGAGCGACGTTTGGCTCTGTTTGCGTTCCTGCGGAATGCCCCAGAAGCCGAAGAAGTCTTCCATCGCCACGGGGACTTTGACCACCGTGACGGAACTGATGTTGACCACCCCAGGGAGCGTCTTTTCGACGAGGCCCGGCAAATCCACCCCTGGGGGGGGGGTACTGGCCAAGCTGGCGGCGCCGTTCAAAAGTGTGGCGCTGAGAAAACACAAACTGACGAGCCCCAGACGGATGAACCTAGTCTTACGAGTAGAAATCATAAGATTCTATTTAGTCGTTTGGTGCACGACACACAAGAGGGGCGGGGCAGCGTGAGTGATTCGATTGAGACAAAAATACCCAAGCAATAAATTCGGAAATTCCTGCGGAATGGCTTGGCAAGGGCCCCGCCTCAGGTTTAGGGTAGGCGGAACAATTTCTGAGAGTCCTGAGGAACTTCGGCCGTCTTCCTGCTCGGCACTGCCAGGGCGGAAAGCTGGCCGCAACACACACCAAGGAGTGTAATCATTATGCGTGAAGTCGTCATTGTAGGCATGGCTCGTACCCCGATCGGCGCTTTCCAAGGCGCGCTCGCTTCCGTCCCGGCTCCCAAGCTCGGCGCCACGGCGATCGCCGGTGCGCTGGCCCGTGCGGGCGTCAAGCCCGAGCAGGTCAATGAAGTGATCATGGGCAACGTCCTCGCCGCTGGCGAAGGTCAGGCGCCGGCTCGTCAGGCCGCCATTTTTGCGGGCATTCCGAAGTCGGCTCCCGCGATGACCATTAATAAAGTCTGCGGGTCCGGCATGAAGGCTGTGATGCTCGCCGCTCAATCGATTATGGTCGGGGATTCCGACGTCGTCGTGGCTGGGGGCATGGAAAACATGAGCCAGACTCCGTATCTCATGCTCAACGCCCGTGGTGGCTTCCGAATGGGCCATCAGCAGGTCGTCGATTCGATGATTCACGATGGCCTCTGGGACCCGTACAACAACCAGCACATGGGTAACTGCGCCGAGCT
>CAYXVB010000183.1:0-3579 GCA_964467785.1 uncultured Bacteriovoracaceae bacterium | reverse complement strand
GCCGAGCTTTGCGCGAAGGAAAAGTCTTTCACCCGCCAGGCGCAGGACGAGTACGCGATCGAGTCCTTCAAGCGCTCGCAGGACGCCCAGAAGTCGGGCAAGTTCGCCGACGAAATCGTTCCGGTCGAAGTGGCCGGCCGCAAAGGCGATACGCAGAAGATCGATACCGACGAAGGTCCGATGAAGGGTCAGTTCGACAAGATCCCGACTTTGAAGCCCGCCTTCGACAAGGCTGGCACGGTGACAGCCGCCAACGCCTCGACCATCAACGACGGCGCCGCCGCGATCGTCCTCATGAGCGCCGACAAGGCTCGTGAGCTCGGCATCAAGCCGATCGCCAAGCTCGTCTCTTACGCTTCGAACGCCCAGGAGCCGGTATGGTTCACGACCGCTCCGGCCGAGGCGATGCGCCGCGCGCTGAAGAAGGCCAACTGGGAAATGAAGGATGTCGATCTCGTGGAAGTCAACGAGGCCTTTGCCGTGGTGGCCATGGCCGCCCAGAAGGAACTCGAGATCCCGGCCTCCAAGCTCAATGTCCGCGGCGGTGCGATCTCGCTCGGTCATCCGATCGGCGCGAGTGGCGCCCGCATCATCGTCACGCTGCTCAGCGCGATGAAGGAAAAGAACGCCAAGCGCGGTCTGGCCTCGATTTGCATCGGCGGCGGCGAAGGCACCGCGGTCTGCATCGAGCGCGTGTAAGCTCGAGCTTCAGTTCGTCAGATAAGAAAGTGCCGCCTCAGGCTTTGGGTCCGGGGCGGCATTTTCAATTCCGGCGTTCGGAATGGTCCTACTTGCCGACCGAGAGAGTTTCGGACAAATATGACAATCCGAAATAGGGATACGCCGATGAAGTCGCCAAAGAAAGCCATACCCGATCACACCGCAGTCCGTGTCGCTCTCTGGCGCGCCTTGCACGTCCAAGTCGATCCCGCGCCTCACGTGCTCGAGGACGAAATAGGGCTCCAATTCGTTTTATCGGCTCCGGGCGATTCTAGCTGGCGCCAGCGCCCTGACATGCAGCCGGGGTGGACCCGTGGCTACCGCGCGGCGATCGTCGCGCGCGCGCGGTTCATCGAGGATCTGGTGGTCGAGCGAGCGCGGCAGGGAGTCGGCCAGTACGTCATCCTCGGGGCGGGGCTTGACAGCTTTGCTCAGCGCAGGCCCGAGGATGCCCGCGCGGTCCGCGTTTTCGAGATTGATCAGCCCGAGACCCAGGCCTGGAAGCAGAAACGCCTCCTGGAGCTGGGCCTGGGGGTGCCGGGGCACCTTCAGCTTGTGCCCGTGGATTTCGAGGCGGGAGAGTCGTGGCTGGATCGGTTGATTTCGTGCGGTTTTCGGATGGATCAGCCTGCCGTGGTCGCTTCGACGGGCGTGGCGATGTACCTCACACGCGAGGCCAACCTGGACACCTTGAGGCAGGTGGCTTCGCTCGCGACTGGGTCGGCCTTCGCGATGTCGTACATGCTCAAGCCGGAGCTGATCGATGCGGAAGAGCGCGAAAAGCTCAAAGTCGTCGCCGAAAGGGCGCGGGAGGCGGGTACGCCGTTTCTAAGCTATTTCAGCCCCGAAGACGCTCTGGCGCTCGCGCGCGAGGCCGGTTTTCGGCAGGCCCAGCACGTATCGCGGGACGAGCTGATCCGGCGATACTTTGCGGGCCGGAGCGACGGGCTCGTGCCCGCCAGCGGCGAGGAGATCCTCGTCGCTTCGAGCTGAGTCCGTGTCATTCGCGTTGCCCCTTTTCTCGGTTTGGCCGATCATTGCGAGGATGGGGTATCGGGGGTTTCTCGTCTCAGCTTTCTTGCTAGCCGGGTGGGCGTCTTGCGCCGGAATGGCCGCGCTTAGCGCGTCCGCGTCCGCGGTCGCAGGAGAGGTCCCGTGTGAAGCGCAATTCGCGCTGGTGAGCCTGAAGGAGGGATCGGACTTCGACAAGCAGGCGATCTCCGCGTTTGACCTGTGGCTGGGTCTCAAGTCCATCCGCGGTACGTATCGCACCCTTCCTGAGGGGGAACGCAGCCGGCTTTTCGCGATTTTCGATCAGGAGCAGCGAAAAAGTTCCGGTACTCGGAGCCCGCGATGCGGGAGTACCTAGCCACGAAGACAGCCAAGTTGCTGGAAAAAGCCTGGTCCCGATCCAAGGGCCTGCCTCCGATCACCTTCCATGGAAAAAGCCACCCGGTCCTGGCCAAGCTCGGGCACGGCGTCGAGGGGGATGTCTACCTGATCCGCTCCGGCGATCGGTTCGCGGTCATTAAGAAATTCAACGTTCCGGAACAGCTCACTGAAAACGCCGCCTTGATGAGAAGTCTTGCCGCGCGGAAGCTCGAGATCGCCGAGGTGATCGACACGGACCCTGCGTCGGCATCGATGATGTTGACCTATGCCGAGGGGATCACCTTTGACGACGTGCAGACGCTTGCCGCGCAGGGAAAGTTGGACGCCCACGTCGCCTGGATGAGTTATCTGTATTTGCATGCGCTCTACGCCAAAGCCGTCGTCCGAGATCACGCGGAAGAGGTCACCCGAAGCGCGGGGCTCGCTAGCGGGGCGCGCGGGGCGGATGGAAGAGGCGCGCTTCTGCCGCACTACCAGAACGTGGTCTTATGACCCGGTCGGGAGTCGCTGGGTTCTTTTCGATCCACGCTGATTTTTTTGCAAACGCAACAGATAAAGGGCTGAGGCATTCCCGCGAGGGACGGCCTTGAAACTTCGGTCCTCAGTCGCTAGAGTCGTTGCCCAAGAAGGACGCATATCCATGAATAAAGTCGTTCGCGACGCAGACGAAGCGGTCAAAGACATTCCGGATGGAGCCACGCTCGCCATCGGTGGCTTCGGGCTTTGCGGTATTCCCGAGAATTCGATCGCAGCGCTCGTGCGCAAGGGGATCAAGAACCTGACCTGTATTTCCAATAATGCAGGAGTCGATGGCTTTGGCATCGGCCTGATGCTCGAAAAGCGCCAGGTCAAGAAAATGATCTCGAGCTACGTCGGCGAGAACAAGCTCTTTGAGCAGCTGCTTTTGTCGGGCCAGCTCGAAGTCGAGCTCACGCCCCAGGGCACGTTGGCTGAGAAGCTGCGCGCCGGCGGTGCAGGAATCCCGGCCTTTTACACGCCCACGGGTGTGGGAACGCTCGTGGCGGAAGGAAAACCGATCGCCGAGTTCGACGGTCGCAAGTATGTGCTGGAGCGCTCGCTCACCGCGGACTTTGGCATCGTCAAAGCCTGGAAGGGTGACGCGATGGGGAATCTGATGTTCCGCCGGACTGCTCGCAACTTCAATCCGATGTGCGCGATGGCCGGCCGGATCACCATTGCCGAAGTCGAGGAACTCGTGCCGGTGGGCAGCTTCGATCCGGATGCGATCCATCTGCCGGGCATTTACGTGAAGCGCATTTTCCAGGGCAAGAACTACGAAAAGCGCATCGAACGCCGGACGACTCGCAGCGCGTAAGCGCCGTCGCCTCGGCGACGGATATTAAAGAAAGGTTTTTATGGCACTCACTCGTGAACAGATCGCCCAGCGCATCTCCCAGGAACTTCGTGACGGTTACTACGTCAATCTCGGGATCGGATTGCCGACGC
>CAYXVB010000182.1:0-7303 GCA_964467785.1 uncultured Bacteriovoracaceae bacterium | reverse complement strand
ATGGCGGAGAGAGTGGGATTCGAACCCACGGTACCCTTTCGAGTACACACGCTTTCCAAGCGTGCTCCTTCAACCACTCGGACATCTCTCCAACCAACACGCTTGCGTTCGGTCGAATTAACACAAGTGGATGGGGCGGTCTAGTTCGACTCGCGACAAAAAGCGATAAAGATTTAGACTCGTCGCGTCATTTGTGTGGGATCAAACCGATTTTTTTCTTCGATCCCTTTTTTTGCCACGGGGAGCGGGCGAACTCCTGCCCTTGCGTGTGTTGGCGCCTTTGAGTGCCCAACAGGCCTTGGAAAGAAAGCCGACTGAGGTGTGAACCTCCGAAAGTCCACTCTGCCGCATCAGGGCTTCCATCGGATGAGCAATATAATCCCGGTAAAAAGGCTCATGAAACTGCTGTGGGAATTCGGGCAGGATCGGGTCGGCGTCTTGCCAGTCACCGCTTTGGATCGAGTCCACCAGGGCGATGAGGCCCCCGGGGCGCGCGACCCGCAAGGATTCGCGAAGGATGCTCAGGCGTACCGCGCGCGGAAGCTCATGAAAGAGGAATACTGAATAGACTGCATCGAACTCTTCGGCTTTGAACGGCAGGTCTTCCGCGTTGGCGCGCAAGAAGTCCACGCCCCCGACTCTGGAGAGGCGGTGGCGGGCATGCTTGAGGTAGGGATCGCTCAGATCGATCGCGGTGACCTGGGCTTCGGGAAAGACGGCCTTGACGAAAGAGGTCGCGCGCCCCGTCCCCGCGCCGAGCTCCAAGAAGCGCAGGCCTTTTCCGTCGCTTTCCCCGAAACGATCCCGGAGCGGCTTGAGGATCAGCCGGCGCATCGCGTCCGCGGTTCCGGAGAAAAGCATTTCAACCTGGTGTTCGTAGACTTTGGCCGATTCCTCGGAGAGATAGCCGTCGGTCTGGAAGTGGAAGTTGCGGCGATAGTAGCGGGGAAGTTGGTCGAGCTTGGAGCGCGCGGCCTCGTCGAATTCCGTCGTGCGCCCCTTCATCCGCCGTGAGTGCACGCGCCAGGAGTCGAAGATCACCCGCGGGATGCCGGCGACCAGATGCGCGGGAGACGCGGGTTTGAGCACCGAAAGCGGGGTGCGTCCCGCGGCGATCTCGCGGCTGTCATCTCGCAGCAGGCGGGTCAGTCCGTGATGGAGCTTGAGCAGCCGGTCCAGATCGCGTCGCGGGGGGATGTACTTTTTGCCGTCCGGCGCTGGTAAGATCGTGGCGAGCGTGGTTAGGAGAACGTATTGCAGCGTGAACTGGGCGCTGCGCGCGCGGGCATAGGCGTAGATCGGCAGCTCGAGCAGGTCCCACATACGAGGCAAGTCTAGCATGAGAAAATTGGGGAAGCGGTGGGCTAATTTTTTCGTCCTCAATTTCGCGACACCCGTGGTCTTTTTTTGGGCGTTTCGAGCTTATGGCGCCAAGCCGGCGATCAGCTTCGCCATTGGCGTGACGCTGGTCCAGGTGTTGGCCCATTGGGTGAGACGAGTCCGCTTCTCACCGTTCTTTATTATTGCCTCTGGTTTTACGGTGCTTTTCGGCACGATGGATCTGCTCGTGGCCTCGCCTCGGTTCTTTCGCTTCGAGCCTTTTGTGCACAACCTGGCGGTGGGCGGCGCTTTCGCGGGTAGCTTGGTTCTCGGTCGCCCACTTCTGATCTGGTTCGCGCGCGAGCTTCCCGAGGAGGTGCGTCCGGTCCTCGATACTGACGGCGAGCATTACCTGCGGCGGATGACGCTCGTCTGGACCGTCTACCTGCTGCTCAAAGCATTCTTCTTTTTATATCTCGCGTTGGTGGTCGATCTCGGTACTTTGATCGTTTTACGCTCGGTGATCGGGGGCGGTACGCTTTGGCTCTTGGCGGCGGGGGAGATCGCTTATCGCAAATGGTGGAAGCCAGGGCGCGCGCGGCGGCGGGGCGGGCCGAGACGACTTCAGTCCGAAGGATAAACTTAACCCTGCCATTACTTGGATGCGAGCGAACCATCCCCGAGAAACCGCGCCAAACCCGTACCGACCAGAGTGCGGTTGTAGGAGTTAAAGGAGCCGCCGACCCAGATCTCATCGTTTGCGGTCGGTCCGATCGCATAGACATAGGCGGAGGAATTGAAACCTTCTCTTAAAGTGGGTATGAATTGTGTTAGCGAGCCGTCAGACAGCTTGAGCTGCGCGATCCCGTTCAGCGCTTGGCTGCCGGATACCGTAGAGAAGGATGAAAACGTCCCGCCGACCATCAAGGTAGCGGGTCCGACCGCCGGAGTCTGAAAGGCGAGCACGTTCACATAGCCAGAAGGCGCGCCATAGCCGTCGGCGACAAAGGCTAAATCCGCGGTTCCGTCAGCCCTCATGGCCATGAGGCCCTTTTGGACCAATGGCGCATTTCCATTCTTGATGAATTGTCCATTCTTGATGAATTGATAGAAGGCTCCGCCGACGTAGAGTCGGCCAGTCGACGGATTCCACGCCAACGCGTTCACTGCTCCGCCGCTCAAGTTGTCCGAGATTGCCATGAAGGTCGTGTCCACTCCGCCATTACCCCTGAGTCGGCTCAGGGCGGTCTGCGCGACGGTGTTACCGTCCGAGGTATACTGCGTGAAGACGCCGCCGACATAAAGCTTGTTGCTCGCGGGGTCGAAAGCCAGCGCCAGGACTGTATTGTCAAAACCGCCTCCAGCGGGGTTAAAGCCAGTATCCAGCACACCGGTGGTACTGAGCTTGGCAATCCTCGATTGGGCCGCAGTTGCGCCAAAAGTATAGCTGGAGAACAGTCCACCGACATAGATTGCCGAGTTGGCGGAGTCCAGCGCCAGGGCGCGGACTGTTTCGTCAAACCCACCGCCCGCGGCGATAAAAGTGGAGTCCACGGTGCCGTCCAAGTTGAGCCGGGTGATGCGATTTTGAGGGATCGCAGTCCCCCGGGTATAATAGGATGTAAAACCTCCTCCGACATAGATTTTGTCATTCACCGTGTCGAGAGCTAGCGCATAGACCGTGCTATTGAAGCCCTCTCCTGGATTGATAAACGTCGTGTCGATCGTTCCATCTGCATTGAGTCGGGTAATGAAATTTTGTATGACGACAGCGTTTCCTGGATTCCCTGAATTGATGGTTTGGAAGGTTCCACCCAGATAGACCTTGCCGTTCCGTCGGTCATTGGCGATCGCAAGGACGCTGCCCGAAGTGCCGGACCCGTTGCCTTGGAAGTTCAAGTCGATGGGGGCGTCCGTGGATTTGCCGATTCGTGCGATCCCTTTGATCCGGGTGATACCAGCCGGACTTTTGTAGCTGTTAAAGGCTCCTCCGACATAAATACCTGGATTTGATGCGTCGGGATCCACGAGGATCGCGGACGCGGCACCGTCAAATCCGTACGGATTCCGCACCCAGCCGAGGTCGGGCGCCACCGTGCTGCCGGTTAAATTGATCCGGACTACGGAGTTCGGATTGAAAGAGTTTGCACCCGAAGGTCCGTAATTGATCTGGTTGAATAACCCGCCTAAATAAAGCATCTGGGCATTGGCGTCGTAAGAGAGCGCTGAGACCATGCCGTTGACCCCTGTCAATTGGGTGCTCCAAGTGGTGGGAACGTTGCCAACAGCGGTGAGGTCAACCGCGCCGACACGCAATGCGGTTGTGCCGGAAAGGGTCGTAAAATTTCCGCCCACAAAAAGTCTGGAGTTAACGGGATCGACAGCGAGAGCGAAGACCGAGCCATTTGCGCCGGCGGTCGAAAAGGTCGTGTCGACGTTTCCGACGTTTAGGCTCACGCGGGCGAAGTTGGAACGAGGTACGCCTTTGACATAGGTGAATTGTCCTCCCAAGTACAGGAATCCTGTGGTGTCCGCAGCCAGCGCGCTGACTGATCCCGACCCAGAGGAGCCGGAGGGCCAAAAGGCGGTTTGCGCAATGCCGAATGAGTTGATCGCGCCGAAATTGGCCCAAGAAAGTGTTGTGTTCAACGAGTCGATGAATCCCGAAAAGCTGCCTCCGAAGTAGAGGATGCCGGAACGGAAATGCAGGGCGCGGATCGATCCGCCGGCCGAAGTGACGCCCCGAGAGCTTGAGTTCGCTATAAAGGTCAGATCCGGCGATCCGTCGGGCAGGAGCTTGGCCAGGCGGTTTTGAGTGTAAAGATTTCCGTTCTTGTTTAGGACCGTGAAATCACCGCCAACGTAGAGCGCCCCGGTCG
This sequence comes from uncultured Bacteriovoracaceae bacterium, assembly GCA_964467785.1. Lineage (GTDB taxonomy): Bacteria > Bdellovibrionota > UBA1018 > UBA1018 > UBA1018 > CAYXVB01. The sequence continues at coordinate 3,104 of CAYXVB010000182.1, read as the reverse complement.
TCGGATCCCACTCGAGCGCCCGGACCGTGCCATTGAACCCTTCACCAGCCTTCAGAAAGGTGGCGTCGATGCTCCCGTCGGCGTTGAGGCGGATCAGGTTCTTGGCGGTCGGATACTGCGCGAACTGGCCGAATTCACCCGCCACATAGATCTGGTTGCGCGAGCTATCCCGCGCGAAAGCCCAGACCGTCCCATCGATGCCGGAGCCGAAGTTGAGGCCGCCTTTTTGGTAGCTCACATTGCGGTCCAGAGACTTTCCGTCCTGTGTGAACGTGAGACGCCGCAGTCCGTCGGCTCCGTAAAGATTGACGCCTACAGCAAAGGATTCGTCGTTGCAGGGGGCCGAAGTCGGCCCGCTGGCGCCGTTAGCTGGATAGGAGATCGTAACCTGGTTTGCGCCGAGGCAACTCCCTCTAAAGACGCGGTAGGAGCTGACGACGTCGCTCTCGGCGGGTGCCTGGACGGCAAATGCCTTGCCGGCGCTGATATTGACCGGGGAAGTTGTGTCCTTGGAGATCCCGAAATCCATCACGCCAACGGAGCAGCCTCCCAACAGAAGGGCCCCCGTGAACCAGTGGATGCTGTGAATAAAACGCCTACCGACGGACTGCATAGTTAGATCTCCAAAGGTAGCATAGATGAAATCAACCCGCGTCGCCTAGTTGTGTCGCCGCCGACACGCCTCGAGGGCGGCGATTAAGCGGGGGGCGCGTCGCTCTGAGTCCGGGATGCCAGTTCGCGCTCTTGAAATTTGATTTCTGGTGGAGATCTCTTTGGGGTTGACGCGCTTTAGCGCCTCGGTGCCGAGCTGTCCACATTGAGGGCGAAGCGGGTGAGTCCCGCCTGACGGAGTGTGTCCATCAGCTTGATGACCGTGCCGTGGGGAGTGGCTTCGTCCGCGCTGATGATCACGCTTTGATCGGCCGCTGGCGGAGCGGCAGTCAGGCGTTTGCCCAGTGTGTCCCAGTCCATCGCATCCTTGCCCCAGAGCAGCTGTCCGTCGCGAGTGAGGGTGAAGGCGAGCGGGGATTTCTCGGACTCCTCGGCGCTACGGGCGCGGGGGAGCTGGACCTTGATCGCCGACTGGTAGATCGCCGGCGCCGTGATCAGAAAGATGATCAACAGCACCAGAACGACGTCGACGAGGGGAGTGACGTTGATTCCGGAAATTTCTTCGTCCGTGTCGAACTCGGATGCGCCGCCTGCCATGATGGGTTAACCCGCGATCTTTCCGATGAGGTAGCTCTTGAGCGCTTCGGCGCGCGCGGCCGCGTTGCGAACCCGCCGCTGAAACAAGTTGTATGCGACGACCGCCGGTATCGCCACCATGATGCCGACCGCGGTGGCTACCAACGCCTCGGAAATGCCCGCGGTCACACCCGACGCGGCGCCTGCTTGCGCCTGTTGCGAGAGATCGTGAAAGGCCTTGATGATCCCAAGTACAGTGCCAAATAGGCCGACAAACGGGGCGTTGCTGCCGATCGTCGCTAGGATGGAGAGGTTCCGGTCCCAGGTGATCCGATTGCGCATGATCGCGTCGCGGGCAAGCTGCTCGAGAACCTCGACGTCTTTGGATCGGGTGGAGCCCTCGCCTTGCGCTCCGGTCGAATGCTCGAGCAGGGCGACGGCCATCCCGGCTTCAAGGTCCGGGCTGTCAGCGGCGCTCGAAGCCTGTCGGGCGCGGGCCGTGTTCAGTGCGTCGCTCCAGGCGGCATTTCCGGCCGCATTTCGGAGTTGAGTCCGAAAATCATCCAGCCCGCGGCCCGCGCTGCGATAAAAGAGCCACCGCTCCGCGATCAACGTGATCGAAAGCAGAGAGAGTCCCACCAAAAGATAAAGGACCCACTCCGCACCTAAAAGAGACATGCCCAGAAAGAGACGCGACAGCATAGTCTTTTGAGACTACACCAGGCCTCCGGGTGATGTCGCCGGGCAAAGCTTGCCGCCGGCTTCGTAATTTTTGCGTTGGCAAAACGGGCGCGGTCTTTTGCGCTCCGAATCGGGCGTCAATTCGATGGCGATCGACTGGCGCCGGGACCGGCAGCTATTTACAAGGGCCTAGGATTCTGGCAGGTTCAGCGTTCTAATAGACGAAAAACATCCATCTTGGGTGCTGTTGAGTGAGGGAGAAGTCATGGCTTTCAATATCGTCACTGTGAACAAAGTCCGCGATCGCTTCAAGCCCGCGCCGCGTCCGACCTTCTGGAAGGATGTCACGGACAAGGACTGGAACAGCTGGATCTGGCAGCAGCAAAAGCGCATTAAGTCCATGGACGTCCTCGAGAAGGTGATCCATGTCACCCAGGAGGAGCGTGACGCCTTCGCCCAGTCCCATGAGATGTTTAACATGGGAATCACCCCTTACTACGCGTCTCTCATCGATCCCGATGATCCGAACTGCCCTATCCGCCTGCAGTCGGTCCCCAAAAAAGGCGAGCTGTTCATCCATCCTTCCGAGATGGAAGACCCGTTGGCCGAAGAAGTTTACATGCCGGTTCCGAGCGTCACTCATCGCTATCCGGATCGCGTGCTCTTTTACACGACCCACAACTGCCCGGTATATTGCCGCCATTGCACGCGCAAGCGCAAGGTTGCGGATCCGTCCACTTCGACCGCCAACAAGCAGATCGAGGACGGCCTGGCTTACATCGACTCCCATAAAGAAATCCGCGATGTCGTCATCTCCGGTGGCGACGCGCTCTCCAATTCGGACGACCGCCTCGAGTACATTCTTTCTCGCCTACGCGCGATGGAGCACATCGATGTGTTCCGTATCGCCACGCGCAACCTGGTTACGCTCCCGTGTCGCGTGACGGACAACCTGGCCAACATGCTCCGCAAGTACCACCCCGTGTTCATCCACACGCACTTCAATCATCCCAAGGAGTGCACCCAGGAGGCTTTCGACGCTGTCGCCAAGCTGGCTGATGCGGGCTGCGTGATCAACAACCAGATGGTGCTGCTGAAGGGCGTCAATGACGATCCCAAGATCGTCAAGGAGCTCAATCATAAGCTCCTCATGATGCGCATTCGCCAGTACTACATCTTCCAGTGCGACCAGTCGCAGGGCCTCAGTCACTTCCGTACCCAGGTTGAGAAGGGAA
>CAYXVB010000181.1:6499-7335 GCA_964467785.1 uncultured Bacteriovoracaceae bacterium | reverse complement strand
TAGGCGAATTCGCCTCGGCATACCCAGCGGTCAAGCTCCTGATCGAGGAAATGACTACGGGGAATTTGATCCAGGCGCTCGAGGATGATCGGATCGACGCCGGTATCCTTGCGACTCCGCTTCACGTCGAGTCGCTCGTGGAGATCCCCCTCTATTATGAACCGTTCTGCCTCTATGTCAGCGCCCATCATCCTTTGAACAAAGTGGCTCAGGTGGATGCGGACCTGCTGGACGCGAAAGGGTACAAGGATATCTGGCTTTTAGCCGAAGGCCATTGCCTTCGCAATCAGATCCTTCGCGTCTGTTCCCTGCGCGGCAAATCGGGGATATTCCAGAATGTCCGTTTTGAAAGCGGAAGTCTCGAGACCGTGATGCACCTGGTGGAGCAGGGGCATGGATACACGCTTTTGCCGGATCTGGCCACGCGGACGCTTCCGCGCCACCGCAAGGAAATGCTTCGTCCGTTCGCCCGCCCGGTGCCGAGTCGGGAGGTCAGCCTCGTCTGCCGCCGCACGCAGTACAAGAAACCCATCCTTGAGGCGTTGAAGCGAGAGATTCAGAAAAAGCTGCCCTCGGATCTTCCGCGGGTCAAGTCGCGCGAAATCGAAGTGGTCCGGATCTGATTGTGTGTGCTATGCAAGCGGGCGCATGAACGACGCCAACGAACCGGAACTTTCATTGTATGAGCGACTGGGTGGCGAGGACGGCGTGCGTGCCCTGGTCCGCGAATTTTACCGTTGGATGGATACGCTTGCCGAGACGCGCGGGATCCGCGCCATGCACCACGATCTCGCGCAGAGCGATCCTGGCCACGCGCGTGTTCTGGATACTGGCTA
>CAYXVB010000181.1:0-6489 GCA_964467785.1 uncultured Bacteriovoracaceae bacterium | reverse complement strand
TCCGGCTGGACCGGGGGGCCCCAGCTTTACATCGAGAAGTACGGTCATCCCCGCCTGAGGATGAGGCACTTTCCGTTTCAGATCGGCGAGAGCGAACGCGATCAGTGGATGCTCTGCATGGACCGGGCGCTCGCCACGAGCGCTCTCCAGGAGCCCTATCGCTCGCTGATGTCACGGGCCCTTTATCGGCTCGCGGATCACATGCGAAACATCCCTTGATCGAGGCATCAGCGCTTAACGCCGGTGTTGGCGAAGACTCCCATCATGTCGAAGCCGCGTACGGAGATGGTTCCGGAAATGTATACCTCTGGCAGATATACTTCCTCGTGCGACTGGGAACTGTCGTAGCGCCCGTCCCAGTAACGGTAATCCCGACCGACGCGATACCGGATCGGGAACTGGATGTTGTTGACGAGATGGACCATCACTCCGTTTTTGGAATCTTCGCCGAAGATTTCACAACCTTGGATGTTGGAGAGGGTCAGAAGGATCGAGCGACCGTCGCCATGGTAAGGAAATGCAGTGGCCGCGCAAACGGATTCCTTGAGCTGGCCAGTCCGGGTGCTTGTCCAACGGAAGCGCAGGGCCAGTCCCTCGAAAAGCTGGGGTACAGTGCCGACTGGCGAGGGGATCGGGTCGAACGACTTTTCCATGTCGGCGTAACTGATCGTCTCCACCCATTGGTCCTCGCGCTTGAGGCAGACCTCATACCTCGAGTCCTCAGCCCCGCCGCCTTCCCAGCAGCCTTTGCCGCCGCGGCAGCCGGAGTATCTCCAGCCTGTTTGAGCGCAGACCACGTTTGAGGATCTGCTGGAGGTCGCTTTGCCCATGACCGGACGCTCAACCTTGAGTTCGGAAGGGGTGATTTCCAATTGGGTGCCGTTGACGACTGTGAGGCCGGTTTCCTTGTCATCGGTTCCGTCGTTCCGGAGCGCGGGGCGCTTGTCGCCTCCGATCATCACCACGCGGTCCTGGACCGGCTGCATCGTGGCCCAGGTCGTATAGTGTTGTCCGGTCAGCGCGTTTGCGGTGTTGTTCCATTCAAAATCGAAGCTCCCCTCCTCATGAGTTCGCGCGTAATTGATTCGCAGGCAGACCGTAGCGTCTTTACAGGCTGGGAGATTTTGGCCGGGTTCGGGACGGAACGGTTCAAAAAAGAGGGCGGTGGCTTGTTTCACGGCTGATTCTACCGCGGGAGTGATGGCGCCCTGGATGTCCATCCCCATGGCCTGGCGCTGAAGGATTTGAGTCAATCGGATCTTGATGTCGACATCCGCGAAGGGTCCGGCATGGACGTTCAATGAGGCATTGAGATCCTGGAATACCTTGCGTTTGTCGAAACGGACTTTGACCGAGGAGATGATGAACGGGACTTCGGTTTCGAAAGTGGCCTGCGCCTTGACCGCGCCGGCGTAGAGCGCTTCTTGGAAAATAAAGCGAGCATCCTCCAGGGTGACGCGCAGGGGGGCCTGAATGGCCTGGTTGAGCTGGCAGAAGTTTGAATCGCTCATTCCCTTTGGAGTTGCGTCATAGGCGCGATCATTCACGGTCAGGGTGATGCGACTCGGGCATCCGGGCATGCCGGAGAGCACCTGGGGCTTTTGGAAGCGTTCGTTGAGCTCTTTGCGGAGCGCGTCGATATCTTGGATCCGCAGCTCTTTGGGCACGGGGACCTCGAGCTTGTCATCGGCGCCTTTGATGTTTTCCCGTCCACCATCGATCAGTGCCAGGGGAAATGACAGGCTCACGGTACCGTCGCGATTGTCCTGCGGCGCGACCGATCCCCGCTGGGCGCTGCCATAGGCAAAGAGTCGGGGAGCGATGTAAATCGTGGAATCCGCGTTTTCAGAGCCACGGATTCTGAAGAGCTGGACGTTGTACTTGGGGTCGACTGGCACCGGAATCAGGGCGCTCTGGCGATAGGTCCTTTTGAGCCCTTCGATGGCCTCGTTCGATCGGACGCTGACCGTCGCCTTGACCGCGCCACTGGGAGCAGTTAACTCCTGGACTGTCCACTCCGTCTTTCCTGGCTGTTTCGAGGCGGAAGACGCGTCGACGTTTTCCGGTCCCTTGGAGGGGCTACAAGCGCTCAGGTAGATTGCTGCCAGCACCATAGGGTCGATCCGATTTTTTCTGGCGATCACAAATGACTCCTTTGTCAGGTTGTTTGGTGGCCCACCGGGAGCAAGAGGCGATCCAGTGTTTCCAGGCTTGGAAACATGGACCTTTCTTGATTCGAGAGGTTCCGAATGTCGGGAAGCGCCCACAGCGGGTGATGGAATTCGCCTACGGAGAGGGATTGGTTTATAGAAGAACCATGAGCGAAAAGAAGATGAAGACCCGTTGCCGTTGGGCCGCAGATCCTCTCAACGAGGATTATCACGATCAAGAGTGGGGAAGGCCCGTTCACGACGACCGGGTCTTGTTCGAGTTTTTGATCCTCGAAGGAGCCCAGGCGGGCTTGTCGTGGACTACGATCTTGAAAAAGAGGGAGAACTATCGCAAGGCGTTCGCCGGTTTTGATCCGAAGAAAGTCGCGAAGTTCGACGCGGCGAAAAAAGCCGCCCTGATGAAAGACGAGGGGATTGTCCGCAACCGACTTAAGATCGAGTCAGCCGTGGACAATGCCCGCGCGTTCTTGGAAGTTCAGAAGGAATTCGGAAGTTTTGACCGCTATATCTGGCAGTTCGTGGGCGGAAAGCCGATCGTGATCCCTCGTAAGGGTCTCGAGCACCTGCCAGCCCGCACCGGGGAGTCGGACGCGATGAGCAAGGCGCTCAAGAAGCGCGGTTTCCGCTTTGTCGGATCGACCATTTGCTACGCGTTCATGCAGGCGTGTGGGCTGGTCAATGACCATGCTGCCGATTGCTACCTCGCGCCGAAGAGGTGAAAGCTTTAGTTACGCTTGATCGGTTCGATCTTCAGCGGAATTCGAAGAGTCGCGAATTTGACTTGGGTACGTCGGGAACTGAACTCGATCGTCAAGTCCAATCGTTCTCCGAAGGTAAAAGCTGCTTTTCCATTCTAGCATGGAAGGAATCGAAAAGGTGTAGGTGGTTTTTCCCATCCGTGTTGTCGCCCGGCTTGGGTTTGCCGCATTCTTCGAGAAGAACGATAGCGGTCAGGATAAGGGTGGGAACGACGAATTTCAGAATCAGGGCTTTCATAGATACAACCTTCTCAGGCGCGAATCCGGCTCAAGAGCAAAGACGAAGCCAGGAGGGGTTTCTTTGAAATCACTGAGGTTCAACGCCGAGACGTTCTGAGACGGTGTCGCCGATTCACTACAAGCTGTGGGAAAGTTCAAACATGAAGATCGGCGGCCGGTACCGCTCAGCTCTTGCGTCTGCGCGCGAGGAAATTGCCGATACCCGTGATCGCTTCGCGGAGATCCTCCTCGTGCGGAAGGAAGATCAACCGGAAGTGGTCCGGTTTCGGCCAGTGGAAGCCCGTGCCTTGGACGAGCAGGACCTTTTCCTCCTGCAGGAGTTCGGCGATGAATTTCTGGTCGTCTTGGAAAGGGTACAGCTTGGGATCGAGTCGCGGGAACATGTAGAGAGTGGCCTGCGGTTTGACGCAGGTGACGCCCGGAATCTGCGTGATCAGCTCATAGGCGAGATCCCGTTGGCGGCGCATGCGCCCGCCGGGCGCGACGAGATCGTCGATGCTCTGATAGCCGCCGAGCGCGGTCTGGATCGCATACTGGCCGGGGACATTGGCGCAGAGGCGCATCGAGGAAAGCATATCGAGCCCTTCGATGTAATCGCGCGCGCGCGCCTTGGCACCGGAGAGGATCATCCAACCGGCGCGATAGCCGCAGGAGCGATAGTTCTTGGAGAGGCCGTTGAAGGTCACCGTCAGGACGTCCTCTGAGAGCGAGGCGATCGAGGTGTGGGTGATGCCGTCGTAAAGGACCTTGTCGTAAACTTCGTCCGAGTAAAGGATCAGGTCATGCTGGCGGGCGATCTCCACGATCTCGCGCAGCACCTCCGCGGGATAAACCGCACCGGTCGGGTTGTTGGGGTTGATGATCACGATGGCGCGGGTGCGGGGGGTGATCTTGGCGCGGATGTCGTCGAGGTCGGGGAGCCAGCCGTTGCCTTCGTCCAGCAGGTAGTGGCGCGCGGTCCCGCCCGAGAGGGTGACGGCGGCGGTCCAGAGTGGGTAATCCGGGGTGGGGACGAGGACTTCGTCGCCGGTGTCGAGCAGCGCGTTCATGGCCAGAACAATCAGCTCGGAGACGCCGTTGCCGACATAGATGTCCTCGAGGGTGACGCCTTTGATCCCTTTTTGCTGGCAATAGTGCATGATCGCCTTGCGCGCCGGGAAGATGCCCTTGGACTCGGAGTAGCCGGCGGCATTGGACAGGTTGCGGATCATGTCCTGGCGGATTTCCTCGGGCGAGTCGAAGCCAAATACGGCGAGATTTCCGATATTGAGCTTCATGATCTTGTGGCCTTCGTCCTCCATGCGCCTGGCGATGTCGAGAACCGGACCGCGGATGTCGTAGCAGACGTTATTGAGCTTCGAGGACTTTTTGAACGGGTTTTTGGACATCTGAAGCATCCCTCCCGGGGACGTTAATCTTCAGGATAGTGCAAATCGCGGGAAGGGGGGTACCGAAGATCACCAATAATTTGAACTGATGCAGGGTAATTAATCGGCGTGGAGGGACCGCGGGCGATCGGCACCGGAGATGCCGCGTAAGGGGTCAAGGCTCTGACGCCAGACCCGGCTCAGCCCTTGAAGGCGATCTTTTCCTTAGTGAGCGCCGCGCGGATCAGCTCGCGCTTGTCGCCCTGAATCTCGATGACCCCGTCGCGTCCGTCCATGAGATAGGTCCCGCCGGAGCCGCACTTCTTTTTGAGGAGAGTAGTCAGGTTTTTGAGAAAAACCTCGCTCTTGGGCAGGCGGTCGATGACGGTCACGGTCTTGCCGCTACGTCCTTGCTTTTCGATCCGGAGCAGCGCGACAAACTTCGAGGCTTTGGCCTCGCTCTCGGCGATCTCCGGTTCGCAGACGCATTCGGAGACAAGCTCCCGGCACTTCGGGCATCTCCGGTTGAGCTCGGGGTCGGTTGAATAGACGAGTCGGGTGTCTTTCGAGGAGGGGGTGGACGACATGGCCGTCTGATCTTACTCGACTTTGAGACCTTTGGCTCTGAAGATCGCGCAGGCGGCCTCGAGCTGCTCCGTCGTCGGGATCGGCGTATCCTTGAGGTCATAGGACAGGCCCATCTGGGTCCATTTGTACTCACCCAGCTTGTGAAAAGGCAGCACCTGGATCTTCTGTACGTTGCGAAGTCCGGCGATGAATTCGGCCGTGGACTCAATGTTGGACGGGGCGTCCGTCAGATTGGGTACCAGTACGAAGCGGATCCAGGTGGGTTTGTTGATCTCCGAAAGATAGCGCGCGATCGCGAGCGTCGGCTCGCGTGAGGCACCGGTGACGCGTCGATGAAGGTCTGGATCCATCGATTTGATGTCGAGCAGCACGAGGTCCGAAGCGTCTAAGGCGGGACGCGCGCGATCGAGGGGACAGAACCCGGAAGTGTCCAGTGCGGTGTGCAGGCCCTCCTGCCGGCAGAGCTTGAAAAAAGTGGCCACGAACTCCGCTTGGAGCAGCGGCTCTCCTCCGGTGACCGTCACGCCGCCGCCGGAAAGCCGCATGTAGGATCGGTATTTGAGGGCCTCGCTAAGCAGATCCGCGGGGGACATCCGCCGTCCCCCGCTCGGATCCCTGGTGTCGGCATTATGGCAATAGAGGCAGCGGAGGGCGCATCCTTGCAGAAAGACCACGAACCGGACCCCCGGCCCGTCGACCGTGCCGCAGGTTTCCATGGAGTGGATGCGGCCCTCTTCCGCTCTTTGCCTGAACGTCTCCTCAGATAACGGCACGCTCGTGGAAGGTCCTTCGGATCACGTCCAATTGCTGCTCACGCGTCAACTTGATGAAGTTGACCGCGTAGCCGGAAACTCGGATCGTCAGCTGTGGATACTCCTCCGGATGATCCATCGCCCGCAGCAGCGTCTCACGGTCCAGCACGTTGACGTTGATGTGATGCCCGCCGTCGTGGAAGTAGCCGTCGAGCAGGCCGACCAGGTTTTTGGTCTGGTCCTCCGGCGTCTTGCCCAGGGCGCGGGGCACGATGGAGAACGTGTACGAGATCCCATCCTTGGCATGCGAGTAGGGGATCTTGGCTACGGAAGCCATCGAGGCGACGGCCCCGTGGGTGTCGCGGCCGTGCATCGGGTTGGCGCCCGGAGCGAAAGGTTCGCCTTTGCGTCGTCCGTCGGGAGTGTTGCCCGTCTTTTTACCGTAGACCACGTTAGAGGTGATCGTCAGCACGGAGAGGGTCGGAATCGAGTTTCGGTAGGTGCGCTGGCGTTTGAGCTTGCCGGAAAAGCGCTTGACCACGTCCACGGCGATCTGGTCGACCCGGTCGTCGTTGTTGCCGTACTTGGGGTAGTCGCCTTTGACTTCGTAATC
>CAYXVB010000180.1:0-7350 GCA_964467785.1 uncultured Bacteriovoracaceae bacterium | reverse complement strand
AACGTTCGTTATGCTGCCTGATTATCCGGCTTTACCAAGGCTCCCCTTAGTAACTCGAACTTGAAAAAAACTATTAGGAGAATTAGCCAATGTTGAATCTAAGAAATGTCATTCTTGCGGTTTCTATCCTCGTTTCAAGCTCGGCGCTCGCGGAAGAATATGTCCTGATGCCCGTTTTTCACTATACCTGGAAAGTGGTCACCACCCCTCACAACGGGGGTTGGTATTCAGAATATCAGTGCTTCCCTTCAAATAGGCGCGGGAAAGTAAATGCAGGGACTCCGTCGGTCAGTAATAGATGCTGCGCTCCCGGCGACGCGTCACGAATAGCTCATTTCTCCCTTCACACCGCACAAACCGATGGTTACCCCTACTGCTTCGCAACGAGCGAAGACGGATCTGTGGAAGCAGGACAGTTTTCGTCTCCTGATGAGTGCTGCGCTTATCAGGGGCGATAGAGTGTCGCCGCGTTCAATACTACTGTTTCAATAATGAGTTGATTATGAAAAGACGTTCACACTAAAATTCGCAAATACTCTGGCCTTCATCACTTTTGCTGTATCGAGCGGCGCGATGGCGGATACGGATCTTCTTCAATGTGGCGGAACGGGCTATGCGCTTGCTTCCGCGAAGGTCACAGAAAAATCCAACGGCAGGGCTATTATCGCCATTACAGGATCCGAGGAAGACAATGCCCCGATCGTCGAGTACATCATCGCATCAGGATTGAAAGACCTGAAGAACGGGACTTCGACTACGATCATCGCGCAGGAGGAGGGAGGCGAAACCTTGGGCGGAGTTCGCACACAGGCGATTCTACTGCGACTATTCGAAGGCCAGAAATCCAGGCGATTGGCAATGAATGGGAATGTCTACGATATCGTCTGCGCTCGTTAGGAAAACAAGGCAAACAGAAGAGCTCGCGGGACGTAGACGGATGAGCTCAAGGCCGTAGCAGTTCGCCTTGTCTTAGAAGACTGGAAAGCAGAGGTTCAGGACGCGTGGCGCGCCGGTCCAAATTATGCTGAAGAGAAAGCGTGTTCCTTTCACATTCGAGCAGGAACCAGCTCACCTCATTCTGCCTGGCCGGCGCAGTCGTCGCTGGATATTTGGCCAGCTACCAGCTCGGACTGCTTCATTCCGTTTGGGACCCCTTTTTTGGAGCGGGCAGCGAAATCGTTTTGCGATCTCCCCTATCCCGGGCGCTTCCGCTACCCGACGCCTTATTGGGCTCGTTTGGCTATGCCACTGAAGCTCTCTGCGTTCGCACGCTGGATTGGAAATTGGCGCACGCGCTCTACATCATCATCGCATTAGCGATGGGGGCTGGCGCTTTGATCCTGGTCGCCTACCAGCTCATCGTCGTCCAAACACTTTGCACACTTTGCCTAGTCTCGGCCGGTATCTCTTGCGCGTTGCTCGTTCCCGCCTTTGCGACGCTGCGTAAGAGCCCGCCGCGGAAATCCTCTCGGGCTTTTCGCGACGTCTAGAGATTAAGCTGCCGGCCGAACACTCACTCCCTCCGCGCCGCGGATAACGCCTGCGAAGGTCCAAACTCCCATTCCCAACACCGCCACGACAGCAGACCCCAATATCACCTTTCGGTGCAGGTCCAGCCAGAGCCATAGACTGAAACTTCGGGCGCGGGAGTCGAACCGGCCGTGCGCTGAATGCCTCCCGGGAACTGGAGACCAGAGATTGTCGCGACGCGGTCTGCGAATCGCCTCGTGGGTCTGCTGGGACTCGTAACCGTGGCGCGCGAGATAGCGATCCGCATAGGCCGCAGCGAACTTCTCGCCCAGATTCGCCTTCAGAGTCGGAAACGCGATATCCAGGCGACGCCGCGGATGGCGCGCAATGAAACGTACCGCGCGGGCGATCATTTCTGGCTGGTAAATCGGGGGTACCGGTTGCGCTTGGCGCGGCATCCGGGATTTGGCCCAGTCGAACTGGGGCGTGTTGACTGCCGGCAAGTTGATCTGACAAACCTGCACCCGGCTCCTATCATGCAAAAGCTCCGTCCGGAGCGATTCGGTGAATCCCGCGATTGCATGCTTGGCGGCACAATAGGCGGACTGCAAGGGAATGCTCCGGTAGGCCAAGGCTGAGCCGATCTGGATGATCACGCCCCGATTACGGGGCTTCATTCTTCGCAGCGCGGCCAGTGTCCCATAAACATATCCCAGGTAGGTCACTTCGGTGACTCGCTTGTATTCCGCAGGCGTCGTCTGCACGACGGGGGAGAAGACTGAAACCATGGCATTGTTGATCCAGATTTGGATCGGGCCGAAGGCATCCTCTACTTTCTGCGCCGCGCGTTCGAGCGCCTGAGCATTAGAAACATCAACCGGCAGTACAATGGCCCGCCCACCGAGACTCAGGATTTCTCGCTTTGCCTCCTCGAGATCCTCTCGACTGCGAGCGATCAGCCCAATCCGGGCGCGCTCTCGTCCGAACTCCCGTGCGATGGCCCTTCCCACACCGGCGGCCGCGCCAGTCACGACTACCACTTTTCCGTAGGGCTTACGTCTACTCAATTCCTTGTTCATCCCTTGCTCCGAACCTTACCGGCGCTCAAGCTGCCGAGGATCCGTACTTTTCCTTCGTTTTTGCGAGAATGCTACTCAACCGGAGCTCCAGATCATCCAAAAGTCCCTTGATCTGCACAACCGATCCATGAAGCCCCTCCCGCGTGGTGATCGGATCCTCGACACTGTTGACCAGCTCGGAGATCTCCTCGAGCGTCCTGAGGAAAAGTTCGCTCTGCTGCACTTCGACGCCCGATCCGTGGACTGCCTCGAAATCGTGAACAATCAGCTCGGTCTTCTGTCCGTGTCCATGAATGTCACGAACATCCTGCATGGATTGATAGAAACAAAGCGTGCTCCGACCAGAAAGCCAACGGATCGCGCACCAGCCGTTCGTAAACTCAACACCTTCAACGACCGGTCCGGTACCGCTGATTCCAGAAACATCCTCGCTGCGATAGAGATGAAACAACCTCATCTGATCTGTCTCGCCTCTTCCGATGCACGTCTGCACGTTGCGAGCCAGTGCGCAATGAGTACGGCACTCGCGGGCCTCGCAGGACAACGCGAGTGGCTTAATCCATAAAAAAGGGGCTTAGCCTGATTAGGAAAGCCCCTCCTTCTATCTATATAAATATTGAACAGCTGATTTTCGGACTGGACTCAATCGAACGAGCAGCCAGGGTCGCCGTCAGGCCACTTCTTCAAAGCGCTTATCTCCGTGAACGGGAACCGATGCGCCATGGGCCTCCACCTTGGCCGCAGGCGTGGTCTTTAGCTTTTGATTGGTCTTCATGGAAGAAGCAGTGGTGCGACGTTTCGGAGCTGAGCGAGGCTTCGAGGGAGCCGGTTCGGCTGCGTGGCTTTCTGAACGGCCTGCTTCTTCCTCTTCCCCTCCTTTGATTGTCACCACGAGATCGCCAACGATCTTGCGGAGGGCATCCGCTTGCGCGGAAAGCGACTCGGAGGACTGGGCCGCCTCGGTGGCGCTCGATGCGTTTTCCTGCGTGACCTGATCGAGCTGCGCCATCGCTTTAGTGATCTCCTGAACCCCTTGCGACTGCTCCTGGCTCGCGGCGGCGATCTCAGCGGACATTTGCGCCACCATCGTCACGTTGCCTAGGATTTCCTGGATCGACTCGCCCGCCACTCCCGCGACCTGTACGCCTGCCGCCAAGCGTGCCTTACCATCCGCGGTCAGACGCACAACCTTGCTCGACATTTCGCTAACGATGCCCTGGACTTTCTGAGTGCTTTCTTCGAGAAGGGCGGTAATTTCTTTGGCGGCGTTACCGCTCATCTGGGCCAAAGATCCTACTTCCTCGGCTACTACGGCGAAGCCCTTGCCCTGTTCGCCGGCACGGGCCGCCTCGACCGAGGCATTGAACGAGAGAAGCCGAGTCTGAAACACGATATCGTTGATGATCTTGGTCTTCGACCCGATTTCCTCGATCACTTTGACGATCTCCGAGATCTTTTGGTTGCTCTCGCCGATTTCGCGCATCATGTCTTCGTTCGAGGTGCTGATGCCTTGGATGGCCTGGATCACTTCTTCGACCGCCCTCTTTCCTTTGGCCGCACCTTCCTGGCTCGAAACCGCAGCTGTTGACGAATTTCTGGCGTTTTCAGCCGATTTCTGAATCATCGTATTGAGCTGCTCGATTGCAGTGGCGGTCTCCTCAAGAGAGGCCGCCTGCTCGGTCGCCGCCTGGGACAACTGTTCGGAGGCCGAGGCGATCGTCGACGACGCCCCGCCTAGCTGTGAGCTGCTTTCGCCCAAGTGCTGGATCACTCGGTCAATTGCGTTTGAAGTCGATCGCAGGACGAGGAACGCAGCCAAAAATCCAGATACGATCGATACCAGGCTGATGACTATCAAGAGATTGCGTGCGCTTTGATAGACGTCCTCACTGTATCGCTCTTTTTCGGTCATGAGCTTTTCGTTCATGGCAATCAGGTCGTCGATCTCCTTTTCAAGGATGAGGCGCTGCTCCCGGCCTTTGGTGCGCGACAGCTCGAAGGCCGACTTTTTGGTCTTCAGAGTAGGCTAGCTTGCGAACTTGCTTCGAGACCTCCCACCATTTGTCGAAGTGCTCTTGGATCTGAGAAAAGTGCTTTTTTCCTTCTTCCGACGCGATGCTGAGATAGTATGCGCCGACCTTGCGCATGTCCTCCCTGGCTTGGATGATCTGCTTTTCGTAAGCATCCATTCCTTGCCGATTGGTCTCGAGGATATAGCTTTTTTCGTGCAACATCATGAGTCGAATATCATCGCGGATAGCGACGATCGCCATGGCGCGCTTATTGATCCCGTTCACGATCTCGTTGATTTCATGTTCGAGAAGCGCCATTCGCGATACGCCCAGATAGGCGATCGTCCCCGCCGCTGCTGTAAAGATCGCGATGATGGCGAGCATCTTGGTATTCAAACTTAGATTTTTCATGGTGTCCTCTAGCGAGTATTCATCAGGATGTAATTAGAATCCCTATCGGCAAGGGATCAACGCCGATTGAGTTGAAAGACCCGAGGTTGATAACAATCGCTTTTGGGAGGCTTGAGCGGGTATCCGCGACGGGAGATCAAGTCTTACAGGCTAGAATTCGCAGCGTGATGGGATTCACGCTGATCTTTACGGAAGTCCTCCGACGAAAGGAGTCCAACAGGCACTGAAGCGCTTTGTCGCGGGCCGGCAGTTCGTAGACCGCCGCATGGAGATTGAAACTCACCCGATAGGCGGGCTGTCCAGTCTGCAATGAGAGGCGCCGAACCTCATCGGAAAAGGTGACCACCTTAGAAGGCTGGGCCGCATGACTCGCTATCGGGAATGCACAGATCCACCCAAGGAAAATCACTGGGTGCGAAAGAAGCGACTTCATCTGGATTCTCCTCTCCATTCGAGATTCGGAACGGTCGTCGACCTGCTTTGTTCCGCCAGAACTTCCAGGTATTTGGAATTCACCTCCGCGGCGTGATCCAGGGTATTTTGAAGCGACGCCTGATGAGACTCTTGCGTCGTAAACGGCGCATAGACCTCCCAAGGAGAGAAATAGAGCAGCGTACGATTGTAGAGCAAGGTATCCGCAGGCCCAGGCCAGCCGGATCGGACCGCTCTGCCGTTTCGCGCCTCATCGTGGAAGCGCGCCAACCATTGCTCGGGGGTCAGCGGGCGGTCGGCAAGCGAAGGATCGAAGACCCTGCGACTGATATCGCCGTCCTTGCCTTGAACCCAGACCGCTGGCGCGACATGGTATTCCCAGCGGATCTCCTTTCTGGGACGAAGCGCGCCGCCTTTTGCCCAGATCTTCTCGACCGCTAAGCCCAGTTTTTCAAGCCGATGAGCCATGACGTGAGCTCGCGCAAAACAGCCCTCACTGACGTAGTCGAAGGGAATATCCTTCATACCGGCCACCTTGCGGAAGTACTCCTGCGCCTCCTCTTCGCTGAGGATTCCCTTTGCAGGCTTTGCCGGCGGCGCGTCGCCGAAGCGCCCACGAAAACCTGAAGGAGTGAAGAACAGATCCCCCTCCAGATGGCAAACTCCGGGCGGGAGCAAGAAGCTTGGGATCACTTCTGACTTTAACAGGCCATCGACCACATCCACCAAAACAGCCAGGGGCACCTTCTTGAGGCGATCACGGAAAGCCTGGATCTTCTCGCTCTCCCAGCGCATGTGCTCGGAAATCTGACTCCCCTCACAGCGTCCGGCCGCATGCTCGCGCTGGGTCTGGAAGAACTCTTCGGTTCCGGCCAGGAAGAAGTCGTCCATCATCAACTCTGGTGGAAGAATCCGGGAATAGACCTCGCGCAGGCTACGAACCGAAGGGCTTTTGCGGTAAAGCTCGACACCGCTACTTCGGACCTTGACCGAGCGCACTTCCATTCCCGCCGCTGGCGCGTCGGAAGTGATGCCGCGAGCGCTCACCAATGGACGATTTCCCGAGGCTGGATCAGAGGTCTGAGTCAGTAGGGGCTGATAAAGCTCATCGCCAATCTTCATAGGATCGCAGACGAAAAGCTCGCACGGACTCGTGCGAAAACCAGAAAGCGAACCTCCTCTCCGACAGGTCGATTGGCCTCCTTTGACAAACTCGACCACGACCTCGCCCGCATCCAAGTAATTTGCGAAAATCACATCGGCACGCGCGTCAAGACGCTGCCCCAACTCCTCATAGAGCTTCCGGCTCTGCTCAAGCCAGGACTTAGCCTGCAATGGGGCCATCCGCGACTGCGCGGATCCGAAAAGTAGGGCACGGAACCGATTGATGCGACCCATCTCCGCGGACAGCGTATCATCGTCAGGAGTCGGGAACTCGCGTCCCGCAAACAAGACCTGATCGGAAGTCGATACCCCAACGATTGCGGGAGAAATGATCCTGCCGTCCGAAGTCGCGCCCGCGGCCACCCATTGTTCGCTTTGCTCATGGATGAGTAACTCCGGGCCAGAGCCGGACGGCGGACAAAACAGATTGCGCACGCGATCGGTCTCCGGTGCGCCGGAACTATAGTGAGTAAACCGGCAGCTGCGAGTCTCCCCGTTTGCAAAGTCGACGGTGACAAGATCGCCGGCGGCGAACTGTTCCTCGGCGCCCCAAGCAATCGACGCGTGGCCATGAACGAAACCAAGCAGGATCAGAAACGCTGGCCACGCCCTGCGAATCCATATCCCCTCTCCCTTCTTGATTTCAAAGGCGAATTTTACGGGACACGGGACCATTCCTGCTTATCGGCTGAGTCCGATAATAGCCTGATGAGCATCGGAAAATTTTTGTTTTCGAAGCAGGAGATGTGGCCGGAAAGATTGAGAGAAGAAGTCAGTGAAAA
>CAYXVB010000179.1:0-7531 GCA_964467785.1 uncultured Bacteriovoracaceae bacterium | reverse complement strand
ATCAGGTGGATCCCATCAAGGAAATTGGGTGGCTCCCGTCGGAGGAAATTCCGCAAGCTTCGCACCAAACCCACAAAGGTCGTCGCGGAGCCGTGGTGGGCCAGGGGGAACTTAAAAAGATCGGCTTCGATCCTCTCTTTAGTCTCAATCACACGTGCGCTATGCTGAGAGCCAACATCAGTCGCCTGGTGAGACGCACTTGGGCCACGACCAAGCGTGCGGATCGACTCAAAGACCATCTCTTCGTCTACATGGACGTTCACAACTCGGAGCTCATCAAAAAAAGCCCGGGGATAAAACCGGAGATGACCTCGGAGGTAATCCTGAGCGTCTTGGTCTAGCTACCCACGTTTGTGGGCCAGTTTTCAGAGTTTACATGAAGGCGCCCGCCCCGAAGCACGGGCCTGATTGTAGAGCGCGATCGCCTCGGGCAGATGCGCCTGGAGGTTCGCGATGCGGGATTCGTTGGACGGATGGGTCGACATGAACTCCGGCGGGGCCTTGCCCCCGGAAGCTGCCGCCATGTTCTTCCAGAGTTCGACGGACTGACGGGGATCAAAGCCCGCGCGAGCCATGAGGTTAAGACCGATCAGGTCGGCTTCGCTCTCCTGAGTGCGACCGTAAGGAAGCAGCACGCCCACCTGGGTCGCCAGTCCCAATCCCCCCATGATCATCTGCCGGCTCGCGGGGGCGACTTCTTTGCCCAGCACGAACGAGTTGATGATCTCGAGCCCCCCTTGCGCGGCGATCCCCTGGGAAACCCGCTCGGCGCCGTGGTGGGCGATCACATGGCCGACCTCGTGCCCGAGCACGGCCGCAAGTTGCGCGTCCGTCTTGGTGACCGGCAGGATTCCGGTGTAAACGCCGATCTTACCGCCCGGAAGCGCGAAGGCATTGACCTGCTTGTCGTTGAAAACTACCACTTCCCATGAGGCATTTCCGAGCTGCTCGGGATCCGTCTCCGCCGCGGCCCGCGTCACCGGTCCGGTAATGCATTTGACAAAAGCCAGCGCGGCCACGTCCGTGGTGGCCGGCGTCTGAGATTTCATCTCCTGAAAGCTTTGCGAGCCCATCGCGCTCATCTGTTGATCGCCAAAGAGGATGAGTTGCTTGCGACCCGTCGGCGAGGTCGCGCAGGCCGCAAACAAAGCAGCAAGAACCATGAGAAAGCTTGGGACGAAAAAAAAGCTCCGGGTCATTTTCATGGCCCGGAGCCTAACATAACTCAGTCGACCACGCATGGCGCGGCGCGACCGGAGATCACCGAATATCCGTTCAAATAGAAACGACTTCCTGGACTTCCGGCACCGCTTCGCGAAGGCGGGTTTCGATTCCCATCTTGAGCGTGGCGGTCGAGCTCGGGCAGCCGGCACAGGAACCCTGCATGTAGACGTAAACGACGCCGTCGTCAAAGCGGTCAAACTGAATGTCGCCACCGTCCATCGCCACGGCGGGACGAATTTCGGTGTCGAGGATCTCGCGGATCTTCTTCTCGACCTCCCCCATATTGCCCGCGCTGCCGGCGGCGGCCGCTTCGAGCACGCCTTCATTGAAGACGGGTTGGTTTTCGCCGAGATGTTGCTCCAGGATCGTCGAGGTGCTCTTGTGTACGACGTCCCAATCGCCTTCTTCGGTCTTGGTCACGGTAACGAAGTCGCGACCGATCATCACGCCGGAGATGCCGGGGACGTTGAAGAGCTTGGCCGCCAGCGGAGAGCGCTTTTCGGCGTCGTCCTTTTTCGTGATGTTAACCGCGCCCCGGTCGAGAAGCTGCCGGTTGACGGAATACTTCAGGGTGTTCGGGTTGGGGGTGAACTCGAGAGTCACGTAGATGTCGGATGCTGCCATAAGGGTCTTCGCCTCCAGTCGATGCGAACTTTCTTTAACTGCTTGATCAGTCTCGTTTGTGAATCGGGTCTTCTGGCGAATCCGGTACCAGCTCCGGCTCGCCGTCCGGTCCAGGCGCCGCGGGCGGCAACCCGGATTCGGGCCTTTCGTCACTTTTGCAGCAAAGTAACACGCTGCATAAAGCTAGGAAAAGAGAAACCTTCGGTTACAATTTCCGTTATGAGATTGCAATCGCTCCGTTGGATTTCCCTCCTCGTCCCCGCGCTGTTGGCCCAGCTCGCTCTCAATGCCCATCCGGCCGAAGCCAAATCCAAAAAACACCGCCGCCGGCCGGCATCGGCCGCCGCCGCGGCGACTACTACAAGTCCAGCGGCCACAGCCGCCGATTCGGCCAGCTCGCCCGAAAAGCCAGCCCAGCCGTCGGGCGTCCAGTTCGATCGTGCGGAAGGCGGAACCCTCTATTTCAAAGTCGCTTCCAACGCTTCCAGCGCGCAGGACGCCGACTCAAAAGTCAAAACGGAGCTTTTTGACCTGGCGCTTCTCGGTTCGATCGAACCGCGCGAGGCTGGCCTGCCTTGGTTCGTGTTTTCCGCGCGCCCCTGTCAGGAATGCATCCAGGACCGTTCCATTTACCTGATCCGCCCCACCCAACGCGAAAAACCCATTCAACTGGTCCATCCGGGTAAGATCATCGACTCCAAGTCGGGCGAAAAGATCTTCGAGTCCCGCGCCTTTTTCGGCCGCTGCTTGCGCAATGTGAGCGGCGACGTTTACACGGTGTTTCAGCAGGAGCGTGTCGATCGGCGGCACCGACTGCAAAGCAGCGTCTTTATCGCCGAACCCCTGGCCGACCGCCTCAGCGAAAGACTGATCGAGCGCGGACTGCCGAGGCTTGACCACACGCTACAAACTGTGCGGCGCAAACAGTGTCAAGAAATCGAAGGACGTTTCCGTCGCCTGGTCAAAAAACCGCTGGATCTGCGCTCCCGCGCCAAGCGCGCCGCAGACGAGGCGGCGGATGACGACGACGAAACCGACGAGCCGACCAAGGAAAACCAGACCGACGCGGAGCTGCCAGCATCGTCTGAATGACCACTTTGGCGGCGCGCCTTGCGGAACGCGGAGCGTGACCACTAGGGTGTCCCCCTGGAGGAACTCCGCCATGGCTCCAGACATCGTTCCAACAGCGTCGCGTCCCCTGCACCCGGCTTCGGAATCGGGCTTGAGTTCCGACGCGCTCGACCCGCGCGGATTCATGGATCCCCGCTACACCTGCGACCTGGACAACTCCTCTCCGGAAATCCGTTGGCATCTGACTGAAACTGGCGCGACACTGCCGCTGGTCAAAGGATTCGCGCTGATCGCCGATGATCTCGACGGTCCCAAGACTGCGGAGTCGCCGCTCTACGTGCACTGGCTCGTTTACAACATCCCCGCGAACATCCGTCACCTGCCGGCGGGAATTCCCGCCCAAGAGACTCTGCCCAACGGAATCCGACAAGGCATCAACAGCCTGGGAAAACTTGGCTATACGGGGCCCTGCCCTCCGATGCGCGGAGGCGCGCACCAATACCGCTTCCGACTTTTCCTCCTCCGCCAACAGCCAGATCTGCCTCCTCGCATGACTTGCGTGCAGCTACTCGCGGAGATCGAGCCCCAGATCATCTCTTCGCGCGAATTAGTGTGTCGCTACGCGCGAACTCTCGCGAGAGCTGGCTGAGCGGGACCGCTCCTTGCAGCCTTTGGCTTTCCGGGACCCCTTCCAGGCCAAGACGAACCGAAATTCCAACGAAACAGGAGAACACAGATGAAAAAGCTCGTGATCGCCAGCTCCGTCGCCTTCAGCGTCGCCTTTGCCGTCATGCTCGCCAACGCCGACGAATCGTATCAAAAATCGATGACGACGACGACCGAGTCCACGAAGTCTTCGGATTCCGGCATGTCCGGGAGCTCCGACCAGCAGGCCGGCGTGATGGCCACCTCCACCCCGGAGGGCAACATGCCCGGCACGTCGGGTTCCTCCTACTCCGGCGATACCTCCATGAGCGGATCCTCAGGCGCGACTGGAGGCGCCATGTCGGGTACAAGCAAATCGAGCAGTGATACGGCGATGAGCGACTCCTCGCGCAGCTGCACGGACGAGAGCGGCAAAACCTATTACAAAGGCCGCAAGGGCTTTAAATCGTGCATGGAGGCCAAGCGCCGCAAGGATCAGATGAGTGGCACAAGCGGGCAGAGTGGCCAGGAGGGAGGAATGACCGGCAGCACCTCCTCCGACTCCTCCATGTCTCACTCCGGTTCAAACAGCATGGGCTCGAGCGACAAGGGCAGCACCACGAGCTCAAGCAGCTCCGGCAGCTGATCGCGCACTGAACCGCCCGCATTGAGCCGACCCGAAGGGTCCGGTTCAATCTTCAAAGTGGGCCGCGGCGCCACAGGGCAACCCGAGGTATGGGCAACCCTGTGGCGCCGCGGCATTTTCTCTTCTGCGACCGCGCGCTTTTATGTTAGAGACCCGCCATGGCAAAGCGCAAAAAAATCTCCACCACCCAAAAGTCCACCACCGGCATCGCCCTCAAAAACCTGCGCCCCGACGGCGCCCGGATGGTCCGTGAGGCCCGGCTCGAACGCTTCGGCAACCGCACCAAGCATCGCCGATATACGGTCGAGTTCACCTGCCCGGAGTTCACTTGCGTCTGCCCGGCGAGCGGCTTCCCTGACTTCGCCACGATCTTCATCAAGTACGTCCCGCGCGACTGGTGCGTTGAGCTGAAGAGCCTCAAGCTCTACATCAACAAATTCCGCGATCAGGGAATCTTCCACGAAGACGTCTGCAACGTGATCCTCGACGACCTCGTCGGTCTACTTGATCCTTGGGAGATTGAAGTGGTCGGCGATTTCAACGTGCGTGGCAACATCAAGACGGTGATCCGCGCCCGCCACGAACGCCAGGGCGAGTGATTGCGCCGCTAAAACGGCGGTCATTCACTTCATCTACATTGTCACTGTAGATGCCTCTGACTCCGCTGCCGGAGTTGCAGGGGGAGGGATAACGCTACCGGTTTAAATTTCATTAATTCTCGATACTTGCCCGCGCCTATGGACGACGATTTTCACCCGCAAGGGTTCGTTCTCTTGGTTTCTTACCAACACAGTTTTGATACGCTTGTCAGCAGATGTCCGTCACGATCGAGCGCTTCTACAATCTTTCTCCGAATCTGCTTTGTATGTTCGACGAGAGCGGAACCCTTTTTACCGCCAACCCCGCCTGGCAGGCGGCCTTCGGTAAGCTCGATCCCGCGGGTAGCCCCCGAAACATCCTCTCCATCGTCGCCCCTGAGGATCGCGAAACTTGCAGGAAGCTTTTCGAGGCGATCGCCCAGTCCACAGTCAACTCGACGCCTCCACCCGAGCCGATCATCACCCGCGCCTTGGATGCCCAGGGGCATCGGCGCTGGATCAAGTGGCACGGCAATTTCGAAACCGAAACGCGCCGGTTTTACTTCATCCTGAGTCCCATCACCTTGACCCGGCCCGCGGACACTTTCATGGCCCT
Organism: uncultured Bacteriovoracaceae bacterium; assembly: GCA_964467785.1. Classification (GTDB taxonomy): domain Bacteria; phylum Bdellovibrionota; class UBA1018; order UBA1018; family UBA1018; genus CAYXVB01. Next base: position 2,127 of record CAYXVB010000179.1, on the reverse strand, counting down.
TGTCAATCGCTCGGACATGATGGTGATCACGGACCTGGACGGAAGGATCACGGAAGTGAACGAGGTGTTTTGCCGGATCACGGGTTACACCCGCGAGGAGCTTCACGGCCAGGAGCACCTTTTTGTTCGGTCGCCTTCGCACTTGCAGTCCCACTCGCAGTCGCACAAGGACGCCCCTTCGGACATCTTGCGCGAGGAGCACGTCGCGGAGATCTGGAAAACAATTTCCTCCGGCAAGATTTGGCAAGGAGAGCTTTGCGACCGCGCTAAAAACGGTCAGCTCTATTGGACCGATACGGCGATCGTCCCCCTTCTCGACCCGCTTGGGCAGATCGACAGCTACATGGCGATCCGCCGCGACATCACCGAGCGCAAGGAGCTCGAAAAACAACTGACGGAAGCAGATAAAATGGCGACGTTGGGGCAGATGGCGAGCGAGATCGGGCACGAGATCAACAACCCCCTTTCGTTGATCCGGCTACACTCCGAAGTGCTTCAGACCCGTCTGGATGAGCTTCCCGTCGAGCTTCGCAAATCCTTTGAAGCCGCGTTCAACGGCATTGTCACGGGCTACGACCGCATCGGAAAAATCGTCAAAGCGCTGCGCACTTTCGCGCGCTCCGGGGCCGGCGATCCGATGGCTCGAGTCCAAGTCGCCGACCTACTCACCGATTTTCAGGAACTGGCCCGACCGAAGCTGAAAGCTTCCCGGCTCAAACTGGACATCAGCTTTCCTCAGGATCCGGAATTGGCAGTCCATTGTCGGACCAGCGAAATCCTGCAGATTCTCTTGAACTTGGTCAACAACGCCGTTGATGCGACCGCACTCCTTTCGGAGCGCTGGATCCGCATCGAGCTTCAATGCCCGCCCGGGCACGTCGAAATCCGCGTGATCGACTCTGGCACGGGCATACCCGCGTCAGTCGCGCAAAAAATCTTCGACCCCTTCTTCACGACGAAGCCAGTCGGCAAAGGCACCGGCCTCGGACTGAGCATTTCCCGTCGCATTGCCGAAGCCCACGGAGGCACGCTCTTCGTCGACGAGCAATGCCCCCATACCTGCTTCGTCCTCAGGCTCGCCATAAGTGCGCCATAACGTTTGAGCCACCTGCATCGCCGGAAGCATGCCTGATCACACACCGCGCCAATACGCCGCGCATCAAGAAGTGATCGGAGCACTTTCAAAGCACTTTGGGCCTTTTTGTGCTAGGTTCTTTCGCCATGACCATCAGAAAAATTCATGCGCGCGAAGTGTTGGATTCCCGTGGTTTTCCCACTGTTGAAGTCGAAATGGCCATCGACCATCCCGGCCGGCCGGGCGAGCTTGCCCTCGGCCGCGCCATCGTGCCGAGCGGCGCCTCCACGGGCGAAGGCGAAGCGCTCGAGCTGCGCGATGGCGATAAGAAGCGCTACCTCGGCAAGGGCGTGACTCAGGCCGTGCGCAATGTGCTTGATGTCATCGCGCCGGCACTCACCGGCAAGAGCTTCGACTCGCAGTCCGCGCTCGACCGCGAAATGCTCAAGCTCGACGGGACCGATTTCAAAACCAAGCTCGGCGCAAACGCGCTTCTCCCCGTCTCGATGGCTTTTGCGCGCGCAACCGCGCAGAGCAAGGGACTGCCCCTCCACAAATATATCGCCGACATCCAGCACGGCCAGGGCGTTACCCTCCCCGTGCCGCTCATGAATATCCTCAACGGCGGCAAACATGCCGACAACGGCCTGGACATCCAGGAATTCATGATCGCGCCAGTGGGCTTTTCTCAATTCTCCGACGCGCTCCGCGCCGGCGCGGAAGTTTTCCATCACCTCAAGAAGCACCTCCACGACAAGGGCCTCTCCACCGGCGTGGGCGACGAAGGCGGCTTTGCCCCCGTGCTCCCGGGCGAGAGCCCGCATGAGCAGGTCATCAAGGCCATCATGGAAGCAATCGCCGCAGCGGGCTACAAAGCGGGCACCGACATTTACCTGGCGCTCGACTGCGCCGCGAGCGAGTTCCACAAAAACGGCTCGTATCGTTTCGAGGGCAAGCCACGTACCTCCCGCGAGATGATCGATATCTATAGCCAATGGATGAGCAAGTATCCTATCATTTCCATTGAGGACGGACTGGAGGAACATGATTGG
>CAYXVB010000178.1:0-7570 GCA_964467785.1 uncultured Bacteriovoracaceae bacterium | reverse complement strand
CCGAAGAGCAAAAAGCAGCCTAGCCCAACCGGCCATATCTCCTAAAACTCTTCAATGTGGCCGTCGATCGCGTTCAAGGCGTGCAATCGTGCGCGCGCTCGGGCGCGCAGACCTGGTTCACCTGGTATTGAAGGACGGGAATTACCAGTTCGGATTGGTCCGAACGAAGCGCGGATCGGGCGCAGGAAAGCGCATGATTGCAGGTGGATTTGCCCAAGGCCTGAAATTGCGAGTAATTCTTGGCGACCTCTAGGTCCAGCATGACCTGCCGAGCTGACCGGGAGGCGGGGCGGGATTCGAGGCCGACAAGCGAGTAGACCGATTGGAGCTTTGACTTGCAGGCCGTGTTCACCTCATCGAGAAGGAACTGATCGAAAGCTCTTGAGGGGGAATCGAGCATGGAATTCACCGCGCAGTCTTTCGCCTTTGTGCATTCGCTTTCCTTGGTGCCGATCTTTCCCACTCTGCAGAGTGAATAATTGTTCTGGGCTTCGAGCTCCTCCCGATCCGAGCCGAAGTGCCAGGCCAAGGCATGAGTTGGAGCTGTTATCAGATTCATCAGTACGAAGATCAGAATGACCGATATTTTCGACATAAATACTATTCTCCTCAGTTTTCCAGGCAGTCGGCGAGGGGGTTCAATGCCTCGGAAAGGGCGCTTCGGAGAGTCGGGCGGAAGAGGTAGCCATTGGCTTCTCCGTCCAGGGTTCGGCCCTTTTTCGATGTGATGTCTACGATTCTCAGCCTTACCTGCAGAGTCCAGGTGGGCATACCTGGCACCCAAAGATCATCCGGCGTTGTTATCTCGTTTTGATAGAAGCGCGTCACTTCGATGCTAGCGGCCGTGCGCTCCTGGACCAAGTGATAACCTTTGCGACGAAAAGTCACAGTCGGCCGCGAAAGTGGAGCCTTCGGAGAGGGTGCTCGACGTCAGGAGAGTCAGAATCAGGAATTTTCCGAACCGCCTTCCTCTATGACTCGGCATCGTCTGCTCCCCTTCTATTGATCATGTGGGAATTCAGTTTGAAGTACAAACAGGAGGATCTGCCGGCTCAGCGAGTGAGCAGGGCCACCTATAATGTACTAAAATAGACCAATATTAGATCTGAGATGATCACTCGAGAGGCGTCTCGAGGCGATGGGCCCGGGGGAGATGCTTCTTGAGACTTTCAGAAGTCTGCGATATCCCAAGGCTACCTCCAGGAGAGCCACGATATGCGGATGAGAGACTGGGTGATCCTTTCTGGCAACGCAAACCGCCCGCTGGCGCAGAAGATCTGCGAGAAGCTCGGCAAGCCTCTCAGTGTGGCTGAGGTCAGGCGGTTCAGCGACGGCGAAGTCTTTGTCGAGATCAAAGAGAACGTCCGCGGTCGCGATGTCTATGTCATTCAGAGCACCTGCCGGCCCGCCAACGATACGTTGATGGAGCTGCTGATCATGATCGATGCGCTCAAGCGCGCGAGCGCCAAGGAGATCACCGCGGTGGTTCCCTACTATGGCTACTCCCGGCAAGATCGCAAGGTCGCCCCACGCACCCCAATCAGCGCCAAGCTCGTCGCGGATCTGATCGAAGCCGCCGGCGCCACGCGCGTGGTCTCGATGGAACTCCATGCCGGCCAGATCCAGGGCTTCTTCAATGTCCCGTTCGACAACCTGTTTTCCATGCCGGTGATGCTCGATCACATCAAGCGCGAGATGAACGGTCGCGATGACTTCGTGGTCGTTTCGCCGGATGCAGGCGGCGTCGAGCGCGCCCGTGCGTACGCCAAGCGCCTCAATGCCAGCGTCGCCATGATCGACAAACGTCGTACGGCGCCCAACGTCGCCAAGGCCATGAACGTGATCGGCGACGTTCGGGGCAAGACCGCGATCATTCTCGACGACATGATCGACACCGCGGGTACTCTCACCGAGGCCGCAAATGCCGTCGTTCAACAGGGCGGCGCCAAGGAAGTTTATGCGCTGGCCACCCATGGCGTGCTCTCCGGACCGGCAGTGAACCGGATCATGGAATCGCCGCTCAAGCAGGTAATCGTCACCGATACGATTCCGCTCGGAGCCGAGGCGGCTGCCTGTCCCAAGATCGTCCAGCTCTCCGTAGCCGATATCCTCGCCGAGGCGATCTATCGCATCCACAATTACGACAGCGTGAGCAGTTTGTTCATTTAAGGAATTACCCGGGGCCTGTATTTGATGAAGATTGTAGTCGGTCTGGGCAATCCGGGCCCCAAGTACGAAACGACACGCCATAACGCCGGTTTTCTGGCTATTGACCGCATGGTCGAATTATGGCGAGCCACCGGGCCCAACAGCGCCTATGAGGGCGAGGTCTGGCAGTGCAGCCTGGGCGGCGAGAAAGTTCTTCTCGTCAAGCCCCAGACTTTCATGAACAACTCCGGAAAGTGCGTCGCGCCGATCGTGAAGTTCTACAAGTGCGCGCCCACTGACGTGATTGTCATCCACGACGAAGTGGATCTTAAGCCGATGGCATTGAGGATCAAGACTGGCGGCGGCACCGGGGGGCATAACGGTTTGAAGTCGCTCGATGCCCACCTGGGCGCGGGCGCCACGGGCTACCACCGCATCCGGATCGGCGTCGGAAAATCGCAGATCATGGATACGGCGGCCCACGTTTTGGGCCAGTACTCGGACGAGGAACTCAAGCGGCTGGATCCGCTGCTCGATGACGTCGTCCGCGCCACAGAAAAAATTATCGCCGGGGATGTACGCGGCGCCATGAATCAGTTTAATCAGGACAGGGAGAAATAAGTATTATGGGTTTTGCATGCGGTATCGTCGGCCTTCCTAACGTCGGCAAATCGACCATCTTCAACGCGCTGACGTCGTCGGCCAAGGCCGAGGCGGCCAACTACCCCTTCTGCACGATCGAGCCCAACACGGGCATCGTCAAGGTGCCGGACCCGCGTCTGGCCGAGATCGCCAAGTACATCCCGCCTCAGAAGCTTGTTCCGGCCACGATGACCTTCGTGGACATCGCTGGCCTAGTTAAGGGCGCCTCCAAGGGCGAAGGACTTGGCAACCAGTTTCTCGGCCACATCCGCGAGACCAACGCGATTGCGCACGTCGTGCGCTGCTTCTCCGACCCGAATGTCATCCATGTCGATGGCTCAGTCGATCCGCTTCGCGATATCTCGGTGATCGACACCGAGCTGATGCTCGCGGACCTCGAGACGGTGAGCAAGCGTTTCTCCAACATCGAAAAAACGGCGCGCACCGGCCATGATAAGAAATCCTCTGCGATTCTCGGCGTGCTTGCCCCCGTCAAGGCCGCGCTCGAAGCCGGCAAGCCGGTTCGCTCTCTCGGTCTCTCCGAGGACCAGCTCGCCCTGATCCACGACTTCCACCTCATCACCGCCAAAAAAGTGATGTATGTGGCCAACGTTGATGACAATGACATCGGTGCCGCCGAGCCCAATGCCTACGTCAAGAAGCTCATGGAGTACGCTGCGAAGGAAGGCAGCCCGGTGATCCAGATCTGTGGGAAGATCGAATCCGAGATCGCCGAGTTGGCCGACGAAGAGAAGGCTTCTTTTCTCAAGGAAATGGGCATGGATGAGCCGGGATTGAATCGAGTGATCCGTGCGGGCTACAATCTCCTTGGTCTACAAACTTACTTCACCGCGGGCGAGACCGAGGTCCGTGCCTGGACGATCGAAAAAGGCTGGAAGGCTCCGCAGGCGGCCGGCGTGATCCACACGGATTTTGAAAAAGGCTTCATCAAGGCCGACGTTTACCACTACGAAGATCTGGTCAAGTACAAGAGCGAAGCCGCGGTCCGTGACGCAGGCGCGATGCGACTTGAAGGCAAGGAATACATTGTCCGCGATGGCGACATCATGCACTTCCGCTTCGCCGTCTAAAAAAAGGTATCCGCTTCCTTTTTGATGCACAATGCGTCAAGAAGGATTCAGCCCCGGAGCTGGAGACAGCTTCGGGGCTTTTTTATACGTGGGTCCACTAAAAATCAGTCTTCGTCTGCCGGGGTTTTGGCGTTTGAGCCGTTGCCAGTCGAATCTGAGGAGGCGCCGGACGATATACCGTTCACGTCGGCAGGTGCTGGCGACGAACTAGGCAGCGGCATCGGGAGCATGAGGGGCATGTCCAGGCCTCCGCTTCCGCTGATTGCAGAAGGCGTCGTGAGGTCGGAGTTGTGGCTGGAGGGATTGACCGGCGCCCAGAATATCGCGAGATTGGGCGTCGTGTTGCGAAGCCGGCGCATGTACCAGTGGTAATTGCGCATGATCGCGGAGACGTATTCGCGCGTTTCCTTGAACGGGATCGCCTCGATGAATTCGAACATATTGCGCTTGGGCGGCGAAGCCTTGAGCCATTTGTCGGCATTGCCGGGCCCGGCGTTGTATGCGGCAAGGGCTAGCACCAGGTTTCCGTTGTAGCGGGTCACCAGCTTGGAAAGGTATTTGGTGCCCGCCTTAAGGTTGAGCTCGAGATTGGCCATGTCGCCGTGACGCGTCTCGGGGATCACATCTGTAAAGGTCCCGGGCATGATTTGCATCAGCCCCCGCGCGCCGGTGCTGGAATTGGCTCCGAGATCGAAAGCGGACTCCTGCTTGATCAGACTGAGAACAAGGATTGGATCCAACTTGGCTTCGCGCGCTTGGCGCTCGATGAGCTCCATATAGGGTGTCGGGAAGATCATCTTCACGACGGTAGAAGTCAGCACTCCTTCGAATCCGCGGGCAATCAAGTCGCTAAGAATCGTGAACGAAGTGGAGTGGTTGCCGCATTCATGTTGGATGGCGGAAAGATAGAGCAAGAAGGAGTTGGAGAGCGGTTCGCGCGGGCGGAGATCTTTGAGCTCGACCGCGGCGAGCTGCAGGGCGTGCGCCTGAATCAGCTTTTCGCCGCGAGCGAGGCGGTAAAGCTCCCAGGGATGAAGATAAGGATCGCGAGCCTGGGCCGGCGGGACCAGGTCCGTTACAACAGATGCATCCATTGACTTGCCGGCACCGAGAGCGGCCAGCAGGCCATAGTACGTGAGCGGCGTGTCTTTGCTCAGGCTTTCGAGAAGCTTGGCGCCCTCGTCAGACTTCCGATCCTGGATGAACGCTTGAGCGAGCCAATATCGCGCGCGAAAACGATAGGTCGAGCGCGGATAAGTGTCCAGGAACTCGCGGAAGGACTTTTGCGCGGCCCCGTATTTTTGGTCGAGATAAAGGGCCATCGCCGCGTCAAAAGAGAGGAGGTCCGCGTCCGGTGATGAATATCTCTTGGTGACCTTGCCGGAGATCGAAGGGCCGGGCAAAGAGTCGATAATTCCGTTGGCGGCTCGCGTGAGAGCCTTCAGCTCGGCCGAGTTGCGGTGATAGGTCTGCGCGAGGCGGTACACCCAGGATCGGCAGATGTCATCCGTTTCTCGGGAACAGGCATTACCATAAGCCTCGAGGATTTCCGGGTCGATCGAGAGAAGCTCCCCTGCCAGCGCCAAGCGCTGCAAGCCCTCGTTCATGGAAGTCTTGCAGCCTGACCATTGCTTTTGCGAACATTGGGCCGCGCCCAGGAGCAGCTCCGAGCGTCCGAGTTCGCGACCCGCGAACTTGAAGTACGGCGAGTACGGATATCTCTCGATTAGGCGTCGGAACTTTGCCGCAGCCCCCCCGGCGGCTTTACCGTTGGCGGTCGATTTGTCTTCACTCCATTCAATGGCGGCTTGCGCTTGCTGCGCGCGCCCGACGATCCAAAGCGCATAGTCGCCGAATTCTTTGTTTCTCTCCAGTGGGACAGCGAGCTGGCTTGCCTGTCCGTACTTGCCGCTATTGAGGGCGTCAAACGCGCGAGCGAGCTGGGTGAGAGTCTTGTTGACCCTGGGGCGTGCCGTACGTTTCGACCTTTTCTTGCTAGGACTTGGCGTCGACATTTCGTTGCCGCTCCGGAGCCGTTCAATGAGTCGGTCCATCGGCTGAGGTACGTACGGGTCAGAATTGATAAGCGAAGGGGGGGCCATCGGCATCGTAAGCACCGACTCGGCAACAGGGCTCGCGGTTACAGCGGAGGGCTGAACTGCTTGCGCGGTGGCGGGCTCCGCGGATGTCTTGCCGCGGGCCTTGCGCGCGTGGGCTTCTGGAGCAGGAGTTGCGCTTGCAGCGATCACGAGCGCGGCGGTCAGCGTCAGGACGTTTCGGCAGCCTTTCATTTTCCCCATTTCGTCCGATTCTCCTTGAATTGCCCGATGAGCCGCATCAGTGCGGATTCACAGACGCCTAATGAGCGCCAGGAGCAGGGCGCACAGGCTTGGTGGTGCGCTTGGACAGTCATGTGTCGCGCCATCCTTGCCTTAGCCTCTCCCCAGCTGATCGTTTGCCCGGGCCCGATCCCATGAGCGGCCGTGTGGTTGCGGTCGAGCGTGGAAATCTTGTCTTCGGTCGCGCAGCTGTCGCCACGGCGGTTAGGACAGGGAGCGCAAACAGAATCCGAGCCGGCGACCACTTCGATCATGACACTGTCGCCCTGGGCGGGGATATCCCGCAGTTCAGAAGCGATGCGCGCGTAATTTTCAACGAAGGACGGCGAGTAGCCCTTTCCCTCAAACCCCAACGTGCAGAGGAAGTGATGCGGACGAAACTTCAGCATGTCTTTGGATCATTACAACAAAATGGAGCCGAAATCAGGGCTTCACTTGGATTGAAGGCTATTCAGGGCGGATTGTAGCTGTTCCTTGACCTTTGGGTCGGCCGTCAACGACATGGCCTGGTCGATGTGGCCGGCGCAGTTGTCGTGGCGAAGGCGAAGCGATCGGAGCATGGCATTGAAGTCGTCGGCCAGGTCACGGAAGTGGTCATACTTTCGAAGGTGGATTTCTTCCGAAAGGTCCCCTCCCGCCACCATCTTGAGGTGCTTACGGGTGCGGTACACGGGGCCCGCGAGCCGATGGGCCAGGAAAAGGCTACCAAGAAAACAGAGCGCGATGAACGCTAACTGCGTGGCGACCATGAGTGAGAGGACTGAGTTGCGGGTTTCGAGGAGACTTTTCACGCTCGGACCCATGGGATCCATCTGCGCGTACTGCACGAAGTAGTCAAAAAGCGAGTGCACCACCCATGGGTAAATAAAGGAGAGGGCGATCAGCCAGGATCCTACGTAGAGCGCAATCCGGAACTGGAACTTGGGATTGATGAGGATGATTTTACGCTGGTAAGGCTTTTTTCCGGTTTCAGTCGCGGTTTGTGTTTGTGACATAGGGTATGGTTCAAGTGTAACCGGGTGACGGAGTTCTGCAAAAAAATTCAGATTCTAGCTCCGGCTTCGGCCGTTCATGCCTTCCTATTTTAAGAATCTTCTAAAAAGCGTCGAAGGGGCAGTCCGGAGTGACGAAGTGAATCGCTCCACTCTGCTGTGACTTTGTGCGTCAATTTATATTTCGAATCTTGAGGGTGTCTTGGGACGAGGTCTTTAATTATTGAGTTTGCTCCCCCTCACTCGGATAATAAAAACACGTGAAGAAGCCATTTCGTCCGCTAGACAAATGGTCCTTCTTAGACTAATGATGAAATCCTCCTGTGCCCCTGCGGCATGGGAAGTTCCCAAAACTACT
>CAYXVB010000177.1:0-7633 GCA_964467785.1 uncultured Bacteriovoracaceae bacterium | reverse complement strand
CATTCGACTTTGGAAAGCTGAGTTACCCGTTCCTTGGGATCCTGGATTGCGAGAAGTCGTCCGAGTTGATGAACTCCGGCTTCGTCTTGATCCACGAGCGCGGACAGTTCCGAGATCAGGCAGTTGGCGGGCGAGCTCGCCCAGACATTAGGCGCAGGAGCTGCCCAAATAGTGACCTGGATTCCAAAAAGCAGAAGCCAGGACAAACCTGTTCGCAGACGGAGCCCCATATCTACTCTATCGGCAATGACCATTTAGAGGCTGAGTCATAACTTCTGGGCAGGACCCGAGGACGATTAGGATTTCTCGATAGTTCTGAATAAAGCATCACATCGACCAGGATTTCCAGGCCGGGGTGCGATGTGGCTAACGCGTTCCTCAAAGATAACCCGACTCAAATCGGAGTACAGTTTATCGATTTCAGCTTCGTTGAAGACGGCATTTGGGGTCGGTCTCTCGCCCCATTCTGAGATGAAGGCGTGCTCCCATGGAATTTCGGTCATTTTGTTTCGACGCATAAATGACTTCACACTATGGTGCCCGTCCGTGGTGTCGACGAGGATCCAACGCTTCCCATCGTAAACAACCTGAGACTCGTTAAAATCCCCAATATAGGTCACTGTCCAGAGTTGCTTTGCCCATGATTTGAGTTTCGACAGCGCTTCTTCGAGTTCCGCTCGACTCAGGGATACTTCTCCCTGAAGCAATTGATCTAATCGAAATTTCACTGCGACCTTTTCGACTAGTACGTATTCGGACGGAAGCGAATCAATGATTCGCGGCATCTCAATCCCCATCCGTTGCAGTCGCCGACTTCCAATTCGATATTTGTTAATAAAATCCGAATAAGGAGTCTCCTCATAACTGATGGGATCCATAAACGCGCCGGCGCGGAGAGGAACTCGCAAAGCTAGGCCCTCTTCCGTCTCAATAACGAGAGTCGTGTTCCCTTTTCCTAGAACTCCCTTAACACGGAACACTTTTCCATTAGTAAAACGCAGCTGATCATTCGGTTTTATCGAAGCGACGATTTGGTCATAATTGCGAACAGCTACTCCGCCCGCTAGAAAAAGGGTGTGAGACTCCGCCGCATTTCCCAACGTCGGGGCTGCGGCGAGGAAAAGAATCCAAAAAATGCGCGATAGCGCCAAATTAAACAGATAATTAAAGAATGTCCGTCCATTCCCCATGAGTAGGCCTTATCGGCGATTTCAGCATTTGAGCTGAAGCACTCCTGTGCGTCAAATCCGTGACGCCCCTTGAAGCTCGCGAAGCTCAAAAATACCCGCTCAACAATACCCCTGAACGATGCCCAAAATATCGCCCGCGTAACGCGAAACGAGCGTCGGACCAAATCCTTTGACCTGAAGGAGCGAATCCTCGTCCCGCGGACGGGCGACGCAGATCCCGGCGAGCGTACGATCCGTGAGGATGCGGAAGGCGGGCACGGATTTCTTGCGGGCGACATCCTTTCGCCATTCCTTCAGCGCGTGGAGGAGCGGATCCGAGGCGTCGACTTCGGCGGCCGGAGCGAGGGCCGCCTTTCCGCCCTTCGACCCGGATCGCCTGGAGCCGGACTTGCCCGCGGACTTGCCGGGCTCCTCCTGGACTTCTAATGCGTTGAGATCGGGCGCACCCACTTCTTCGCCCAAGGTCGTCAGCGAAATGCGGCGATACGGGATGCTTTTGCCGTCTTTTTCAAAACTTTCCTCGCGGATCCGCACCCATCCGGCGAGGGCCATCGCCGCGAGCAGCCGTTCAAAGGCCCGACGATCTACGCCTCTGTGATGGTCCACTTGGTCAAAAAGCTTTCCGGCCGCCTGGCCGTCCTGCCCTGAGAGCGACGCCAAGAGCTCGATCGCGGCGTTGCGCTCCGGATCGGTGAGCGCGCGCTTACGGGCTGCCAGCAGAATCTCGCCCGGCGCGCAGCGATCGCAGATCCCGCAAGGCTTGCCGCCATCCGTGCGGTCGCCAAAGTGCTTCACCAGTTGGATCATCCGGCAGCCCGAAGCCTGGGTAAACGCATCCATCTGCCGAAGCTGCGAGCGCCGATGACCGCTCTGCTCCCGGTAATTGCGCTGCCAGGTCGCCGCATCAGCCGGGCCGGCCACGGCGTTGTCTTCGGCATCGATCGTCACGCCGCGATGAATCCAGAGCTTTTCAAGGGCTTTTTCGAAAACTTCGTCATCCAACCCGCCCGCCCCGCGCGCGCGTTCCTTGAGCGTCTCAAGGGGCTGCGGCGACGAGGTCAACTTCGAGTGGATTTGCTGGAGCACTTCGATTTCGGGATAATCCCGCTCAAAGAAGAACTCGTGAGTCTTTTGATCGATGTAGGAGTGCAAGAGCACCGCGCGAGAGGGGTGGCCGTCGCGGCCCGCGCGGCCGATCTCCTGGTAATATCCTTCGACGCTTCCCGGAAGCGCGGCATGAATCACCGTCCGCACATCGGCCTTGTCGACGCCCATCCCAAACGCCACTGTGGCGATGATCACGTCCAGCTTGCCCGAGAGAAACTCCGACTGGATGCGGTCGCGCGCTTCGGCCGGTAGGCCCGCATGATAGGCCTCGACCCGGTGGCCGCGCTTGAGCTCCGCGCAAAGGCTCTCGGCATTCTTTCGAGTGGACGCATAGACGATCGCCGGGAGACGATCGGAGTCCTGCAGGACTGCCGAGATCGCGCCGGGACGATCGCCGGGATTGAGCTCGGCGATCTCGATGGCGATATTGGTTCGGCGGAATCCTTGAATAAAACGCTTCTCGCCCTGTAGACCGAGCTGCCGGACGATGTCCTCCTGCACGAGAGGCGTGGCCGTCGCGGTCAGCGCGATCACCGGAGTGGGTCGAAAGCCCTGAAGGCGTTCGCCGAGCTGCCGGTAATCCGGGCGGAAGTCATGCCCCCATTGGGAAATGCAGTGCGCTTCGTCGATCGCGATCAAAGCCGGAAGCCGCCGACGAAGCATTTCGGGAAATCCCGGCACGCCTAGCCGCTCCGGCGCGATAAACAGATAGTCGAGCGTTCCCGAAAGGTAATCCACGCACGCCTTGCGAGAGTCCTCGCGACGGCGGCCCGAGTGGATGCGCTCGGCGCGGAGCCCGAGCTTCTGGAGCTTCGTGACTTGATCCTCGATCAGGGCGAGCAATGGGCTGATCACCAGCGTCGTGCCGCCGCGGGCCAGTCCGGGCAATTGATAGCAGAGCGACTTTCCCGCCCCCGTGGGCATCACGAGGAGCGCATCCCGTCCGCCGGCGACCGTCTCACAGACTTCACGCTGATGCGGACGGAAGGATTCGAAACCGAAAGTCTTTCGAAGAATGGGCTCAATGCGGGAGACAAAATCCATGACGGTCGCAGTAGACTCCGGCGCCCCCCTTAAAGTCAACTTTTCGCTCTAATGGCCAAGCGAACTGCTGCTAGAATCGAAACAGGATGACTCAAGCACTCTTCTGGATCGCGCCTCTCTTGCTTTGGGGCGGCCCCGCCCGAGGCGAAATCGTCTTGACCCCGCCCAAGGTCTACTCCGGCGCCGTCTATACGGGCAAGGGTACGACCGAGATGATTCTGCCGTCGGATGCCCGTCCAGAGGCAAGGCCAGACGCACGGCCAAATACCAAACCTTCGACCGGCTCGACTGTAAAAACGGCCCACCTCCCCCCGCCTAAGGGCACCACTCCCCGAAGCAAGAACTCACCCTCGCGACTTCCCGCCAAAAAAGGCTTTACGGACGTCATCGACTCGGCCATCGCGCGGCATCGGGGCGATTTCAAAGCTTGCTTCGAAAAGCAAGCCAAGCTCAATCCCGCGCTTCAGGGCCTGGTGGTCGTCCAGTTCTCCATTTCGGAATACGGTAAAGTCCACGATGCCAAGATCAAGTCTTCCACCTTGGGACACGCCAAGGTGGAGCGCTGCGTCCTCGACTCCATCGCCGCCATCAACGAATTCCCTCAGCCGGGCAACGGCATGACCCTGCAGGCGACCTATCCCTTCAATTTCGTGGTTCGGGCTGTTCAATGACGGAGCTTCTCATGCACACACCCAGCAAGCGGCTGATCAAACGAACATTAGGATTGCTGGCGCTCGCTACTGCGGCAATCGGGGTAAACTGGCCTGCCCTGGCCAGAGCCGAAGCGCTCGCCGAGCTGACGCTGATGCGGCACCAAGACCGCTTCCGCGGCTGCTACGAAGAGCAACTCCGGTCAAAGCCCGAGCTCCATGGCCGGGTCGTGGTGGCATTCTCGATCACGCCCGAGGGACGAGCCTCGGAACTGGTCATCAAATCGACTACCCTACGTAACGCAAAAGTCGAAAACTGCCTCCTGGACGTGATCCGGGAGATCACTGACTTTCCTCCGCCCGACAGCGGCGCCAAAGTCCAACTCACTTACCCATTCAAATTCGCGCCCAAGAGTCGAAAAAATTAGCGACAAACCCGCCGCTCGGTGCTGCGGTGCGCATATTCCGCAATTGCAGCAAGGTAGACGTTGTCAAAACGCCGCTCGAAACTGTATGGAGAGTGGGACATGGCATCGCGGTACCGCCTTCTCCCACTCCTGGCTTCCAGCCGGCCGAGCAGACTCTTGTCTGCTATTCTGGCACTGGCAATGCTGGTGTGTTTTCCGGGTACCGCTCGAGCAGCCTCACCTGCCGAAAACAAGCCCCTGCCTGACAAGAATATCGAATCCAAAAAGGTCCCGACCACGCCGTCCGCGCCTCCCCAGCTCCGCCCAAAAGGGCCGGCGGACATTTATCGCTGTCAGCGCTATTTCACTTACGATGGCAAGGTCTACGGCTGCGATTCGAACATTGGACAGGACGCCGAGCGCCTCCGACCGATACTGGAGCCGGTACCTGAGGCCATCGCCGAGCTTGACCAGTACCAGGGCAACCGCGCCCGTATCCGGACCGCCGCCTATGTGGGCACCGGAGGCCTGCTCCTTATGGTCCTGGGCAACCTCATTTCTACCCGCTTTTACGACAGCAATAACGCCCCGACCGATACTTCGAACATTATCCGCTCTGCGGCGCTCCTCGGTGGCGCTGGCGTGATGGCCGGAAGCTTTGTCTTTGCCTTGAGCTACGGGCGCGAAAACGAAAAACACCTCGGCCGCGCGGTGGAGCTTTACAATGCCGCGCGCCCCAACAAACCCATCGAGCTCCAATTCAGCACCCAGATAATTTTTTAATTGCAAGGAAGGACCCCAATCAGATGCCACGCCGGACAGACATCAAAAAAATCCTCCTGATCGGAAGCGGTCCCATCGTGATCGGGCAGGCCTGCGAGTTTGACTACTCGGGCACCCAGGCGCTCAAAGCCCTGCGCGAAGAAGGCTACGAAGTGGTGCTGGTCAATTCCAACCCTGCGACGATCATGACCGATCCGGAACTGTCCGACCGCGTCTACGTCGAACCGCTCACGCCTGAATTTGTCGAGCGCGTGATCGAAAAGGAAAAGCCCGACGCCCTGCTGCCCACCATGGGTGGCCAGACGGCGCTCAATCTGACGATGGAGCTTCACCGCCGCGGCGTCCTCGCCAAGCACAAAGTCGAGCTTCTGGGCGCGACTCCCGAGGCCATCCACAAGGCGGAAGACCGCGAGACGTTCAAGGCCACCATGGAATCCATCGGGGTGGACAGCGCCCGCTCGCGCGTGGCCCGCTCCCTCGCCGACGGCAAGAAGCTCATTGCCGACTTCGGACTTCCGCTGATCCTGCGCCCGTCCTTCACTTTGGGCGGCGAAGGCGGGGGCACCGCCAACACGGAAGAGGAATTCCTGCAGAAGCTCGAGCGCGCCCTCTTCCTCTCGCCCACGCATGACGTGCTGGTCGAGGAGTCGCTGCTGGGTTGGAAGGCATTTGAGCTCGAAGTCGTTCGCGACAAGCGCGATAACGTGATCATCGTCTGCTCGATCGAAAACCTCGACCCGATGGGGGTGCACACCGGCGACTCCATCACCGTCGCCCCGGCGCAAACGCTCACCGACCGTGAGTACCAGAACCTCCGCGACCAGGCGATCCGCATCATCCGCGCCATCGGCGTCGAGACCGGCGGGTCCAACATCCAGTTCTCGGTCAACCCGGAGAACGGCCGCATCATCGTCATCGAGATGAACCCGCGCGTGTCGCGCTCCTCGGCGCTGGCCTCCAAGGCCACGGGCTTTCCGATCGCGCGCGTCGCCGCCAAGCTCGCCGTGGGTTACACGCTTGACGAGCTCACTAACGACATCACCGGCACCACGCCCTGCTCGTTCGAGCCCTCGATCGACTACGTGGTGACCAAGATCCCGCGCTTTGACTTCGAGAAGTTCCGCCCGACCGAGCCGGTTCTCACGACCCAGATGAAGTCCGTCGGCGAAGTCATGGCCATGGGACGCACCTTCGAAGAGTCGCTCGGCAAGGCCCTCGCTGGGCTCGAAACCGACGCCCCCTGGCTGATGCCCCTGAAAAAGCAGTCCGGAATCCCCGCCGGCAAGACCGCCTGGGACCTGGTGGGACACGGCAATCCCCGGCGCATCTACGCCATCGCGGACTTGATGCGCGATGGGGTCTCCACCGAGGAGATCGCGGCTAAAAGTCACATCGACCGCTGGTTCCTCGATCGCATGGCGCTGCTCCTCGAGGAAGAAAAGACTCTCACCTCGCAAAAATGGCCACTCGCCGCCGATGACCTCCGGCGCATCAAGCGCAAGGGCTGGACGGACCGCGCCATCGCCGGCGTGCTTGGAATCACCGAGGAACAGGTCCGCATGAACCGCGAGGCCGCGGGCGTCCACGGCTCGTTCCACCGCGTGGATACCTGCGCGGAGGAGTTCGAAGCCAAAACCCCGTACCTCTACAGCAGCTATCACGGCAAAGACGAGTCCAAGATCTCGTCCCGCCCCAAGGTCATGATCCTTGGCGGCGGCCCCAACCGCATCGGCCAGGGCATCGAATTCGACTACTGCTGCGTGCACGCGGCGATGAGCCTACGCGACGCCGGGATCGAGACCATCATGGTCAACTCGAATCCCGAGACGGTCTCGACCGACTTCGACATTTCCGACAAGCTTTACTTCGAGCCTCTCACGCCCGAACATGTACTCAACATCGCCCGTTTGGAAAAGCCGCTCGGCGTGATCGTCCAGTTTGGCGGCCAGACTCCGCTCAAGATCGCCAAGGCGATCGAGCGCGGCGGTCTCAAGATCCTCGGCACCTCGACCGACAGCATCGACCTCGCGGAGAACCGCGAACGCTGCGAGGCGCTCGTCCGCGAGCTCCGGCCCCTTGGACTCGAGCAGCCCGAAGCCACGATCGCCCACAACAAGGCGGAGGCCATCGAGCGCGCCGCCCTGTTGGGATACCCCGTGCTGGTGCGCCCGTCCTACGTCCTCGGCGGCAAGGGCATGCGCGTGGTGCACAACGAGGAAATGCTCCGCCAATGGATCGACGAAGCGATCCAGGTCAGCGACTCCCATCCGGTGCTCATCGACCGATTCCTCCACCGCGCCACCGAAGTCGATGTCGACGCGATCAGCGACGGCAAGGAGACCTACATCGGCGGCCTGATGGAGCATATCGAGGAAGCCGGCATTCATTCCGGCGACTCCGCCTGCACGCTGCCGGTCAGTACCCTGCCGGTCGCGATCACTGAGCGCATCCG
>CAYXVB010000176.1:0-7677 GCA_964467785.1 uncultured Bacteriovoracaceae bacterium | reverse complement strand
CCCCCGATCTTTTCCGATCTTGACCTCGAAACCATGGACTCGCTCATCACTGAGGGAAGTATCTCCGATGGTGGCGCAGCAATGACCGCATACGCCCGCATGCAATTCACTGAAATGTCGGCGTCAGAATCAGATCGTGTCGCAAAGGGCCTTCTTAAATACTGCGAACTGGACACCTTCGCCATGGTGATGATTTTCGAGTATTGGAAGTCTGAAATTGAAAGCAAACGACTGCCATTAAAAGCGGCGTGATTGACTATCTATCGTTAGGGGACAAGGCATGAGCTCTTTCTACTTAAAAAATCTATCGACTGAGGACAGGCGTGTCCTTCAACAGGGTCTCCTCGAAACCCAGAAAGGCAAATGCTTTATCTGCGAAAAAGACATCGATCTTGTCGTTCATGCAAACTCTGTCGACATCGATCACGTTGAGCCGCTAAAAGGCGGCGGAAAGGACGCCCCAGAAAACTTTGCCTTGACGCACGCTTCGTGCAATCGCTCGAAACAAGCTACCGACCTACGAGTTGCCAGGGTCATGGCCCGCTTTAATTCGATACGGGAAACCGTCGCCAAAGAGAACCGTGGCCCAAGTCTACTCGACATTCTTGAATCACAGGAGGGATCACGCTTTGAACTTCGAGGAAAAAGGCAGGGCAATGAATTGCTGTTCTCGTTTTCCGATATTGGGATTAACAACATCGAACGCGTCCCCATTTACGTTGATGAACTTAGCGGGTTCGAATACTTTTTTGTTAAAATTCCAATTGAGTACGTCTATCACGACGATCGCATCAACCCGCGCTCTATCGGTTCCAACATTTTAGGCCTGGTCGATGAGTTTCATAAGAAACTTCCACAGCTCCATGTCTCTTTGGGGTGGGCTGAACTGCAGCCAGAAAGCAACTCCTTTAGAATCCGGATCTTTGACGGACAACATAAAGCCAGCGCCCAGATCTTGCTCGGCATAAGAAGCCTCCCGGTGCGCGTTTTTCTGAACCCAGATCTCGATATCCTTCTTACCGCAAACACAAATGCTGGCACTAAACTACGGCAGGTCGCTTTCGACAAGTCCGTACAAAGACATCTGGGCAGCGCGCTGTTTCAAGAAAGAATTGATCGCTTTCGCAAGGAACGAAATCTCGCAGACGGTGACGAATCCTTCTCCGAGAAGGATCTCGTCGCACATTTCAAAGGGCAGTCACGGGAAGTAAAGAAGTATGTGCTCGATGCTGTGCGTGATTGGATTACACACAATCCCGAAAACAGGCTCAAGGACTATGTTGAATTTAGCGGAAAGGGAAAAGACCGGCCCATTTCTTACAGCTCTATTGAAAAGACGTTCTACTCGTTTTTCATTTACGGCGATCTCTTAGAAACACCACTGGATCACCGCCTTGAAGAAGGTGAAAACCCCAGAGAGCTTGAGAAGTCTCAAATTTTAAGACTCATGAATCTAGTCGCTGAACAAATCTATATTGGTCAGTACGATCCTGAGATCGGCGTAAGTCGTGTGGAAAGAAAAATTCAGGACGGGGAACATATTCCGGAAGGACACGTCCGATCATACCGCATGGCCCGCGAAGAAATTATGTACACTTGGCTCGGTTATGTTCGTCAAATTGTAATGCAGTTTTTTGTACTAACTGGCGAACCCGTAAAGGAAGATCGGCTATTTCAATATAAATTCCCCGAGAAGCTCTGGGACAATATTGAAACTTTTCTAGGAAATATGAAGAAGTTGCCATTATGGGTAAATCGTGAACTCTCCGCCTCTGTATTCGGCGGGAAGCAGACCGCGGGGTTCTGGCAGACAGCACTTAGCACTGGCAAAACCCCTCAGGGACAACAAGTGCTTCCCGGTGGTGGCATCAACCTAATGCGAATGATCCAGAAATAGCACGGAGGCTGCATGAATCCCGAGGGTGTCATGCCTGTAGTTTTGATCCTAAGCGGCGCAACAATACTATTTGCCGGAGTTTTCTTCGGCCTTTACCTCTCCAAGCGAAGCATCACCGGATCGCAGTTATTGCAGTCCCCAAGGGATCCTTCGACGCGCGCCCTGTTCCACCCTCTACAGGGAATGAATTTTCGCGACGCTCTTCATTTTGATCGCGCCACCGCGCAACTCACAGAAAAAGTCTTATCGGAAGTTAATGGGTCGGCTCTCCAAGCCACACCAGATGCTACGGTCGTCGGTTTAACGGCTCTCGATCTGGCGCAGTCAAAGGATCTAATTCTTGCTAAATTTCCCGAGGCGGCGCAACACCTCCTAAATGACGGCAAGGCCGCACAGTTGGTAACCAAGAGCGGCGATACGCTGCTTGTTGTCATGGATTCGAAAGGTGGGCAATTCATCTCCCAGGCCCGACAGGTCGATCCGGCAATTGTTGTCCCGTCCCAGGTATCCGACGACAGGCCCGTCCCACATACTGGACGACACCTGATTTGATCGCCCTCAGTTAGTGTTTTGCGGTCGGTTCGTCAACGTTCTTCCGCTCCCGCTCCTGAATGCGGCCTTTTAGCCGATAACTTTGGCCCTTGAACAAGACCATTCTCGCCCGGTCGAAAATCCGGTCCACCGTCGCGTTGGCGATGATGGGATCCGGGAAGACCTGGCCCCACTCGCTCACGTCCCGGTTGCTCGTCAAGATCATGGCCGAACTGTGCTTGCGGCGGTCCATGAGGTCGAAGATCTCTTCGGCCACTTCGCGGTTCATCGAAACCACGCCCCAGTCGTCGATGATCCACAGGTGCGCGGACAGGAGCCGCTTAAATAGCTGGTCAAGCGTACCGCGGAGCTTGCCGAGCAGGATATCCTGAGAGAGTCGCTTGGCGCTCGTGCAGTAAACGCGGCGGCCATCCTGAACCGCCAGTACACCAATTGCCAGAGCCAGGTGGGTCTTGCCGACGCCCGGAGCGCCGAGGAAGAGCGCGATCTGGTTTTGATCGATGAACTTCAGGGTGGCCAGGTCCCGGATCTTCTCCTCGTCGATGTCCGGATTGAAGCTGAAGTCGAAGGTCTCGAGCCTCGTGATCTCGGGGAAGTTGGCGGTCTTGATTCGATGCCGGAGGCTCTTTTCGCGTCGGGCATCGACCTCGCGCTCCAAGAGAGCGGCGACCCAGCCGAGGCTGACCGCCTTTTTTTGATCGGCCAGCACGGGCTCGAGCTCGCGTGCGGCCGTGTGCATCCGGAGGTCAGTCAGGAGAGCTTTAATTATTTCTGGACTCATCGGGTTCCTTCTTTCTGGTTTTTTGGATGATTGAAATCAGTGAAGCAGCTTGAGCTGCTCTTCGTAGATCGACATGGGTCTAGCGAACTTATGGGAAGCGGCCTGGCCGGCCGCTGCAGGTGACAACGGCGAAGTCGGCTCGGCGGGGCCAGGTTGCTGGGGTTTAGGGAGAAGTTTAAGCAGGGATTTGACCATGCGATAACTCAAGCTCCCGAGTTCCAGGGCCTGGCGGCAAGCTTCGTTGATCTGGGAGGCCGGAAAAGATTTGTCGAGCGAAAGCACGCCCCAGATCTTGCGGGTGTCGATGAAGCCGTCGCCTTGCTTCAAGAGCGCGATCACAAAATTCTCGACATTGGGCCCGATCCTCTGGGCTCGCTCGCGATAAAGGGAGTCGTTCTGGAGTTCTCGCTCCCAGGGCTTCAGGTGGTGGGGCTTCGTGGATTTGGAGCGGGATGCATCGCCGGCTGGGATTCGCTCGTGGGTCTCGACTAGGCGACCTTGATGGTAGATCGAGATCATGCTCGAGTTGGCCAGGATCAGAACGGTTGCGCCGATCAGGCGCTCTTCGAGCGAATAATATTTTCCGTCAAACCGGACATGCCCATCGCGCCGAACTTTTGCCTCGGAAGAGTCCTCGGGGTCGTAGGCGAGCGCCGGCAGTGGCTTGAGCTGGAGGGCCTCGATCTGGAGGAATTGCTCGAGCGGCTTTTTCCGGGTCGTGCCATGGATACGCTCGTTGGCGAGCCCGCATTTGCGGTCGATGTAGGTCTGAGACTCTTCGAGCCCGAGCCACTCCGCGCCGTGAGCTTCGTAAAGCCTGCGGACGTAGGGCACGAGGCGGTCAACTTTGCCTTTCTTTTGGGGATCCGCCGGAGGGAGGCATTCGATGCGGGTGCCATAGTGACCGGCCAGACGCTCGATGGCGGGGTTGAGAAGCGGCTCGTAGCGGCTGGCCTCGAGCGCAAAGCACTTGGGATTATCCGAGGTGATGCGCTCGGGAACTCCGCCGATTTCCCGGAGCATGCTCTCGATGGCGTGGAGGGTGGTTTTGGTGTCGTTCGTCCAGACAAGTCGGACCATGAGGTAGCGCGAGTAGCCGAGCACACCGACAAACGCCCAGAGCGCCCTCTTCTTGCCGGTGACTGGATCCACGACGTCGCGGAGCTTACCCCAGTCGAGGATCAGGGCCTCGCCCGGACGGTGGCGAATCTCGGGCACCACGCGCTTGCGTGCGTTGTCGCCCAGCTCGCTGAGCGCGTGGCGATGAAGAAAACGGTAAAAGCTCGAACGGCCCACCGGGAGGCCTAACTCCTCGAAGACGGTGATCGGGTGCCAGCCGGCGAGGAGGCGCTCGGTGATCCAGTCCTTGCGGGTCAGGATCAGGCCGTTGGCCTCGGAGGCCTTGCTCTCGCGCCCGTCGGGGCCGTCCGGGAACAGGGGCTCCGGATAGGGCGGCAGCGCCACGGCCGGGGCCTTCCCGATGTAGCCGTACTCCTCAGCCAAGCAGCGCGCGCGGCGGACGCGCCGATCCCCGATACCCAGGCTCCGCATCACCTCGCGGTTGCTCTTGCCGGCCAATAACAACTCGACGATTTTTCGGTCCATCACCCGTTTCCTTGTCTGTCGCGTCATCCGAAGATTCCCCCTTCTCAGGATTGGGAAGCTTCGCTGCGGCGCATTGCAA
Organism: uncultured Bacteriovoracaceae bacterium; assembly: GCA_964467785.1. Taxonomy (GTDB): domain Bacteria; phylum Bdellovibrionota; class UBA1018; order UBA1018; family UBA1018; genus CAYXVB01. The sequence goes on along the minus strand of CAYXVB010000176.1, from coordinate 2,763 downwards.
AAGGAATCAGGTGTCGTCGTCTATCTGGGAATGACTCCCCGGAAAGTGTCGTCGAATAGGTGGGAATGACCCCGTCCCAAGTGTCGTCGGATACCTGGGAAAGGATCGCGGCCCACTGTCGTCGTCTATGTGGGAATGGGGCTAGCTAAACTGTCGTCGGATTGCTGGGACGGAACAATTGTTTCCAACTTGTCGAAGGCTGCAAATCTAGTCGTGGGTGCTGCCCACATAATTGCGGGTTACGACAATGCAAAGAAGCTAAAAACGATAGATAAGAAGCTCGATATAATTATTTCCCGTGACTCGAACGATCTCGTTGCCCAGTTGGAAGCAATTTTCGAAAGCATGAAAGAACGGCTGTCGGAGGCACAGAGTGAGTCTGGCAGAAGCCATTTGATCGATCTAAAACTGGGACTGAAGGAATTGCGTTGCAGATGGTTTCGAGATGTTACGAGTTCTCTTAGTTCGATGCAGAACCCAGACGAGCGGGGCTTTCTCGCCAAATTGTTTTCTAGGCGTAAAACTACCGCCCGAAACGTTGAAATCGAATTGGATGCGCAGGAGGAACCGCTGTATCTTATTCGGTTTTCCGTAAATCTTGAATACATGATTGCGCAAGCTCTCGGAGAGAGCGGCTGTTTCAACAACTCAACTCTTCCCGACATTCGTCGCCAGGTGTCAGAACTTGGTACCCTAGTGGAACAGCGGCGTGATTGGATCGCTAGTCTCAGCGGAAATTCAAAGGATGTCGCGACAAACCTGTCAGCATCGTGCCAGCACTTTGAAGCTAGTCTAAATGTTTCTGCGGAGAAACATGGTCAGGCGCTGGCCGGAGAGAAGGCCAATGGCAGTTCTACGAAAAGGTCCGCGGCTTAAATTCACTCCGAGTGGCTAATCTAGCTTTCGGTCGGAAACATTAGCGCGGCTGCCTCTATCCGAGTCACTAGCTCTAGAAACTCCACAAGGTATGCCTTACCTATACTGTCTTCGTCTGCGCCGAATCCGTCAGATGCTCGACTTAAAAAAACAGCGGCCAGGGATCGGTAGTATTTCGCTATTTGGCCCGGTTGCTTATCACCAAACTTACGGAAGGTCTTTGCTTCACCAATGCCTCTGAAATCCCGCACAATACATCGAGCATTGTGAAGCTTGTCAGCGAAGCTGACCATGAGACTTCCAAGTGAGGTTTTTGTGAGGTGCTCCAAGTAACGGTGCTTTCTTATCGCCCAGCTCAATTGCTTTTGATCATCCGTGATGGAGTCAGAGCAGTCCTCCACAATTTGCCGCACGCCGATCCCGAAAAGATCTTGGATCTCCTTGAGAGTGGTGCTCGTGTCCTCCACGACATCGTGCAGTAGTGCAGCGATTACGGCGTCGGGTTGACCACCAAGTTCATAGACGATCGAGGCCACGGCGAGTGGATGAGAAATATAGGGAATAAACGTTCCCTTACGGGCGTGCCAATGATGCTTCTCATCGGCGTACTCAAGTGCCTTTCCGACCCGCTGAGAAAACGATTTTGGCCACTCCAAGTGCATGGGCATTTCGCCATCTATTAGGGAGCGGCTGTAATCGCTCCAAAAATCAAAATCATCCACGTCTTCGTCCGACATTTCTCGGACGAGTGGCTTTTTCTTGGATTTTTCGTTTGGGTTGTCTTCTGACACGGGAACGTCTCTTTCTAGGGGTTCAATAGGTTCCCAATATTAGTGTATCAAATGGGTCCACAATGCTCAAGGCTATGCGTTACACCCGGTTAGTCAGCGGTCTGGGAGGTACTCAGTTCATTTCGTTCGCTGCTATTTAGGGACTGCCACCATCGACCTATGGCGAGAGTTCTGGCTGCGATACTTTCAGGTCGAAATGGTAGGCCAGTGCACAAATCTCTAATCACCTCTTGCTGACGTTCTGGCGTTTGATACGCGCGGGAAAACGCCAACTCCATTTCGACAGACTCTCTGGCTTCTCGTGCCTCTTCCTCGGCTCGACGTCGAACAGCCTCCTGCTCGTGCCGGTCCTTTTCGATTCTTTCGAGCATCTTGCGGCGCCCAGAATCGATCTCCGATATGACCTGATCAATCGCCTTGGAGAGAAAGCCCATCGGTGAGTGGCAGCGCTCAAAATCTTCCCCGTTGCTGATCCCTACTTTTTGCAATTGCACTAGGCAATCAGCGATGCGCTCCTGTGAATAGTCCTCCTGAAGCCCTCTGAAAGCTTTCAATTCGCTCTCTCGTTTTTTTGCCGGTTTCAACTCGGAGAAATAACGCTCCAGAATCGGGTGCTCGGGGAGAGAGAGTTTGTTTTGATTTGTTTCTATTTGTTTATAGTCGGTCGTCTTTTCGACCCCGGCGGAGGATTGAAAACTGACCGGGGCCGCGGTTGGCTTTTCTACCGGGGTCATGTTTCCAGCCCGGGCCTCTTTTTGTGCCTCGGCAGCATTCTCGACCTGGGCGCTATCAGGTTTCTTCACTCTCTTCGGACCTGTGAAATTCCACTCGTCATCAAACACGAGTCCGAACTGGTTGGGTTTGTGCTGATCGCCAGGGATTTTCTCAAGTAGTCCCTTTGCAACCAGATCGGAGAGTGATTGCAGAACAGAGGGGCCACGAAGACCCGTTTGCCTCTCAATGACGGTCTTTGACAACGGTGCATACTTGCGCTGAAAGGAGATTGTAAACCGTGCAACCAGAAGCAGGACCTTGATCTCGCCCTTGGACAAGTCCCCGCTGATCATTTGCATCAGAATCGAATTCGGAATGCGCG
>CAYXVB010000175.1:0-7689 GCA_964467785.1 uncultured Bacteriovoracaceae bacterium | reverse complement strand
ATGCGCTACATCGACTACGGTATGATGGGGCTGGAGCGCTCAGTCATCGAAAGCGGAATTCCGCGCGACACCAAAGTGGATTTGGCCGACCTGCTCAGCCGCTTGAGCCGCGAAGGAAAGCTCGCGGGCATGGAAGTGAGCGACCGATTCTACGAGATCGGGTCGCCGTCGGGGCTACGAGACTTCGAAAATCTCGTAAATTCAATCAGTTAAAATCGAGGCGCTCGCGCGGCCCATTGTACATTTAAATGTATATTTCTTCGGACTCTTTCGCTTTCATTTATGGCTACTTGTACATTATAATGTCCAAAATGAAAGAAAATTGGGCATTTTAATGATCAATCCAAACTCCAAGCCCACCTGGGAACAACTCCTTTCCTCGGAAACCCTGGCCTCTCTTCAGGAGGTCGGCCGGCTAATCACGCAGGCACGAAAACTTCGAAAGATGTCCCGAAGCGAACTCGCCCTACGGATCGGCGTTGATCGTCGGACTCTCACGAGCCTTGAAGAGGGACGCCCTGGAGTTTCCTGGGGAGTCTTCTTCCAAGTCCTTAGCACCCTGAACCTCTTGCGGGGTATCGAGGAGGTCGTTCGCCCTGAAAACGATCTTCAGGCCCTCTCGCAGTCGATTCGAAGCGCCCGGCAGAGCCATAAGCGCCACAAGAAGATCGAAGATAAGAAGGTGAACTTCTGATGCTTCGGGAACTCTACGTCTACGTTTACCTCGAAAAAGATGAATGGGTTCCCGCAGGACTCCTACAGTTCGAGGAGTCCGGTCGCTATTCGTCCAGCTCCTTTCGCTACGGCACGCAATATCTAAGGCGAGAAAATCGGATCGAGCTCGATCCCGTCCAGCTTCCGCTATCCGATACGACTTACGTTACGCCCGACGGCTTCAGTGTGTTTAACGGCATTCGTGACGCGGGTCCGGATCGATGGGGTCGTTATCTCTTGGACAAAAAATTCGGTCGCGCGCTGAATGAGGCGGAATACATCGCCGCCACTTCATCCGACCGCGTAGGTGCACTCGGATTCTCCGACAGCCCGACCTCGGGCCCAAAGATCTATGGCCCGAATGGATTTGAATTACTCAGCGAAACGCATGTCGATCTAGCCTTGTGCGCAGGAGCAGTACAAGATCTCGAAGCATCCCAAGAAACGGAACGGCTCCGACAATTCCTTCAATACGGACCCTCTCTAGGGGGAGCCCGTCCGAAGGCAACCGTGCTCTGGAATGGGAAGACCCACCTCGCAAAATTTTCGCTTTCGCTCGACAGCCGCGATGAGCCTCGCGTGGAATTTGCCACGATGTCGCTGGCGAAAAAATGCGGCCTCAATATCCCGAACATCGAACTCAGCGAAGTCGCGGGACGCTCCGTCTTCCTGATCGAGCGTTTTGACCGTAAGAATCAGCGCCCAATCCCATTTGTCTCCGGCCTGACCCTGACGGGATGTCACGAGTCGGACTTCAGCACCTGGAGCTACCACTCACTCGTAGATGCCATCGCAAGACACTCCACTCAGATCGAAACGGATTTGCGGGAGCTCTTTGCGCGAATGGTTTTCAATATTCTCGTCTATAATAACGACGATCATTTGCGTAATTTCGGATTCCTGAATGCCGGACGAGATCGTTGGAACCTATCCCCTCTGTATGACGTCGTACCATCTCGGGTCACGGGCGAAACGTACTCCATGGCGTTGTCGGTCGGCAAAGACGGAAAAAAAGCGTCAATTTCAAACGCGCTCTCCCAAGCCGAGCGCTTCAGAATGTCGCTCTCGGAGGCGTCCGAGCTCATTCACACCATGACCTCCATCGTTTCCGGTTGGCGCGCACATTTTAAGGCCTGCGGCGTCAAAGACCCCGAAATCACGCCATTAGAAAACAGCTTCAAACCCAAGCCCTGACTGAAGGCGCCTCCGCTTGTGCTTCGGACCCAACTCGGTTACGTTGAGCGCAACGTGATTGCGATCCTCATTCCGGCATATAACGAAAAAACCTCGATTGACTCGACGCTACGCGCGGTGGAGAGCGTTTTCGCACAACATCTCCCGAGTGAAAAACTCGCTTTCGTATTGGTGGATGACGGATCGCAGCCGCCGCTGAGCTTTCCAGAACGCGCCGGGGTGCATCGGCTACGTCATCTGATCAATCTCGGACAAGGCGCCGCGATCCAAACGGCGATCACCTACGCTCGGGATCGCCTTCGTGCTGATGCTTTCGTGACGATGGACTCCGATGGGCAGCATGATCCCTCGGATCTTCCCGCACTCCTCGACCCCGTGCTCGAAGGCTCAACGGACATCGCCTTTGGAAATCGCTTTGGTGCGCTCTCGGCCGAAGGGATCCCTGCCACGCGTAAAACCTTGCTCAAAGCCGCAACGGCGTTTGAGCGGCTGCTCACGGGCCTCCGCCTCAACGACGCCCACAACGGTTACCGCGCCTTCAACCGCAAGGCCGCCCAGGCGCTGGAGATCCAGCAGAACCGCATGGCCCACGCCACGGAGATCAAGCAGAAGGTGGCCCGGCATCGGCTCCGTTACGCTGAAGTCCCGGTGCGCATCCGCTACACGGACGAGACGCTGGCCAAGGGTCAGCGCAACCTCGGAAGCCTGGTGATCCTCAAAGATCTCCTCAACGCGTACCTGATCGAAAGGTGATTTGAGATGTTCGCGATCCTTTTTGCCCTGGCCCTGATCGCGCTCCTGATCTTAGACCGGATTTTTTTACCCAAGTCCGCTCATCGCGCCTGGACGTTGATGGCGGTGACCTTCTCTCTGGCTGCGGTTTCGGCGATCTTTACCAAACCGCTCGAGGAGCTCGCCCACGCCCTGGGCGTCGGTCGTCCAGTTGATCTGGTGATTTACATTCTCGTGATTATCGGGGTGCGGGAATTTTTCATCGCGCGGGTCCGGCATCGTGAGCTGCATCGTGAGCTGACTCGGCTTGTGCGGGAGCTGGCGATGGAGAAAGCAAAGGTGGGCTAGAGTCAGTTTTTTGGAATTTCCAGCTGGACCGTCGTTCCCGCCCCCACCTTGGAATTCACTTTGACCTTCGCGCCCCATTGCGCGGCCTGCTCGTAGACATAGCTCATTCCCAGGCCGTTTCCGCGCTCTTTTCCAGCGGTCAACCTTTGCTTCCCCAACTTTTTGAGAATGTCCGACGGAATCCCCTTCCCTGTGTCGCTGACCTCAATCAGGATCGAGCGCGAGGATGGATAGGCCTTCACGACGATCTGCCCCTCACCTTCAATCGCCTCCTGTGCATTATTAAGCAAATTCGAGAGTACCCGTAGGAGTGGAAGACGCGGAACCCGGATCACCAGATCCGAGTTCAAATGAAGTTGAATTTTCAGCTCAGACCGGCCCCACTCAAGTTTCTTTTCTTCGACCAGAGCCGTTATCAATTCTTCGACTTTCACGTCGACCTGCGCTGAATTTGAACTTTTGGCAGGCGACTTGAAGCAGGTTGGTGTGACGATCCGATATTCACTCAATAGCCCTTCGGCGATGGAACGGATTCTATCGATCGCACCCGTGAGAAGTTCATGAACCTGGGAGTCCGAAGATTCCAGCCCGCCAGCCACTACTTGAAGTGCCTGAAGTGGAGAGCGAATATCGTGGGCCACTTGGGCGGCTAGCTGCCCGAGATTGACCATCCCCGCACTTCGCTCCCGCTCCAACTGGCGCGCAGACATATAGAGCGAAAGCAGCACCAGGAGCTGAAGGGCTATGAACACCACTGCACCGCGCACCAGTTCCCGCTGAAGTACGAAAGTGATATCGACAGTGATTGGATCTTGGCCTTCCCCTTGTACTTGGACAGGCTCTGACCAAATTCCCCACCCGCATTTACCCTCTTGGCGGGTCAAAAAAACCTTGGATCCCCTACGAATTTCAACACAGCTCCAAGGCACTGCACCGGACAAAGCGTTGATCCGGGTAGAAAGCGAGAAAATGTCCGAAACGGCGAGTTCAGAATAATTTTGCCGTTTGAAATCGTTAGCGAACTGGCGGGCGGAATGGGTCAAATAGAGACGCAAAAAGAGCAAGACCCAAACTATTGATAAGACGCTGACAATAAATGGGAATATCCGACGGCCAATCAAAACGCCTTTCTTGACACTCAGCGTCATACAAAGTAAATTCCCTGAGCTATGAAAAAGTTATCAAAAGCCATTCTCCTGACCTTTTTGAGTGTACTCGGACTCACTGCCATTGCCGATAAAATTGGACTTTCTCCAGTCGTATCCATCGCTCATGCTAGCAAGGGTGACATCCCCACAGGCAACATCGGCATTGGTCGCTAGTTTACGACTACCGCCGTTTCACCGTCGACTTTTGCAAATTGCTACGTTGTTAGCCCTCCTCATCGGTGGGGCTATGATATTTAATAACAGAATGAGCTCCCATCCCAATGTGGCTAATCTCTTTATCAGTGCCCCTCCATTTTCCACCGATCCGCTAGAGTATGATGTTGCTGCTCATCACATCGCGTTTCGGTCTGTATTCAGTTCGATTGTCAGCCAATATTCAGTTGGAAAAATCGAACCTGTACTCGTTGAGAGCTGGCGCCATTCGGAAGACTACCGTCATTGGGATCTGAAGGTGCGCCAGGGAGTTCTCTTTGAAAATGGTGATCTAATCTCACCAGGAGTGATCATCGAATCGTGGTTGCGTGTCGCCCATCTCATGAAAAAAAGACATTCAAAATCCGGTCTGTTCGAACATCTGACCGGCTTTGATGAATGGGCGGGCCTTGGTTCAACTCTACCCGGGATGAAAGTCGTCGGGGATACCATTGAGCTTAGCTTTGATACGCCCATGCGAAACTTCTTGGGAGCTATAAGCTTCGGGCTTTACTCCATAGTTCATCCCAGCTGCTACAATTCCAAAACTGGAGAGTGGATCGATCCAAAGTGCGCCATATCATCAGGACCCTATCGAGTCTCAAAATGGACCACGAATGAACTCAATTTGAGTCGCCGCACCGACCTTCAGCAACCACCCGGTCCTAACGCCATCACTGAAGTCGCAATTCGTTGGAACAAAATGGATCGCGACGACTCGAGCCTAATCGCCGGCATGTCGATTGATACCCTTGGAGCCGACAACTGGGAATTCTTCGGTACTCCTCAAGCAAACTTCGCATATATTAGGTGCTTGTCTTGGAAAGATACGCAAAGTCCATGCGGTTCGGTCCAAAGAAGGCGTGCCTTGAGGAAAGCCTTCTATCGGGAACTCGCCAAACTCGGACCTCTCCCAGATTTGAGCCTCTTCCCGGTTTCGATCCCAGGAATCAAATCGCTTTCTTTATATGCCGAAGACCCGAGTCCGGATCAGGAATTGAGTATTCGGTATCGGCGGTCCCCTCTTGAGGCCACCCCTTTCCAGAACTATATGAAGGCCATTCAAGAAGTTTCAAAGCAAACAGGCGGTAATTCTACACCGGTAATCAAATCCTTTTCAGACACGATTAACGAAATAGATTCGCCAGTTCATTCTCACGATCTTTCGGCGGAAGCCTCGGGACTATTAATTGAAGCCCCGAAAGACGACATCCGCTTCATGTTCTTATCCAAAGAGGGTATTCGCCTACCGGACACCGACGGGCGCATAACCGCCGAACTAAAGAAATCTGATTTCGATGCACAAGTCATCAATGCGTTGATTTGGGATCAGGCCGCGATCTGGCCTCTTGCACATTTCTCTCTCGGAATTTGGGCGAGAAAGGGACTATTTGACTTCTCCCAGATCAACTTAGCTCTCCCACCAACGGACCTCCAATACATCCGATGGAAGTGAATCTCGCTCCTTGGAGATATAGGAATATTCTGGTTTCTGACGGCGGTCCGGTATCCAAAGTCGCAGCACGTAAGACGACATCGAAATTCGCGGATCGAAACTATGAAGCGGTCGCATACCTCGATTTCGCACTTGCAGGAAAATCGGAATCCGTACTTTACGGAAAAGCTGATGGAACTGGCTCGGCCAGCACTCGCACTCAGGCAGCATACAAGGCGATTTCGGAAGCTCTGGAGCGGTGGGCCTTCAAGCATCTCGTCAACTCGCCACACGCCACACATTATGGATTTGACCAAAACCCGACGACAACCGGCATGGCGGCGTTCCCAGGTCTTCTTAGCCACACCCCACGGGGGATAGCATTTAATGAAGCCGTGGAGCGCTGGTCTATCTGCACGTGGTGGGAGGGCCAGCTCGGAGCGAAACAAATCCAAAGCAATCTGCCTGAGGTATCTGCGATCGAATTGAATATCAGGCGGCCCGGCCACTCGGTTGTCATCCTCTATGGAACAACACCCGGGGGCGCCCATTGTTACTCATTCGCATGCGAAAAGAACGTCAAAGCGGCCATCCGAAAAGCCCGAATCGAATACGAGAGAAATTTCGAGATTCTCGAACACTTGAGTCAACAGGAGTCACAATCCCTGAAGATTACTGACCCCTTCGAGTTAAGACTTCTCTATTTTTCGAGTGAACTGGGTCGGTCCCACTTCAACGAAGTATTAACCCGAAGTCTTCAAATCACTTCCTCCGCTTCCCGCCCAGCCCTGCTTGTTGATTGCGAAATCCCCGGCCCCTGGTCGTGCTACGCGTCAATTTGGCGATGCTTGTTTGAGCGGGACGAATCCGAAGCACTGAGCTCCAAAACAGACTATTTCTTATTCTGACCCGCACTTAACCCCCTTGCATCCCCTCCCCCGCTCCAGTAATCCTGAATTGTTATGCAAAACAAAACTATTCTGGTCACCGGCGGCTGTGGGTTCATCGGCAGCGCCTTCGTCCGTCAGCAAGCCGCACTAGGCCACAAGGTCATCGTCCTCGATGCCAATGCCAACGTCATGGCGGTGCGCCACACGTTCGACTCCGCCTTTGGCGGCATCGTCGCCAACACGGTGGAATATCACAGCGGCATAACGATCAACAGCGTCGATGCCGCGACGCGGACGATCGATACCAGCATTGGCGCCATCGCCGGGGCGGTGCTCAATCCCATCCCGCCTCACCGGGCTGGACGGCTCGTTCGGGACAACGGACTGGCGAATGTCGGCGGCCGCTGGGCCGGGGTGAATGTGCTCACCTACGAATCGACCGCTCAGCCATTTGTGCATGTGATCGGGGACGCGAGCAGCACGACCCAACCCAAGGCCGGACACATCGCCAATGCCGAGGCCAAGGTATGCGCAGATGCCATTCTGCATCTGATGGCCGGCGAGCCGGTGAATGGCGCGCCTGTCACAAACTCGGCCTGCTATTCGCCCATTACGTCGACGACGGCCTCCTGGCTGACGGCGATCTACCATTACGATCCGATCAGCCAGACCATGAAAACGCCTGGTCCAATGGAGGCCGATTCGCCCACTGGCGATGGCTTCGAGACGATGGGCAAATGGTTTGCCAATTTGATGAAGGATACGTTTGGCTAGAAGCCAGCCTGAAAATCTTAGGCTCGAATGCCCTCCCCGCGCGACGCGCGGAGAGGGCATTCGAGCCACTAGACACGAGCCAGATCGAATAGACTGCGGGGATGGATCTCAGTAATCCCGTCGTTCAATTATGCATGGAGGGCACCCGGGCCGAATTCGACAGGCGAATCGCCGACGCAAAAGCGCTGTATGCGCGGGCGTGGGAAACAGCCCGTGACGACTTCGAGGCCTGTGTTGCCGC